>CAZVXK010000091.1:0-9861 GCA_964631665.1 uncultured Candidatus Cloacimonadota bacterium
CCCGGCAGAGACCGGGGCTTTTTAGTGATTAGTGATTAGTGATTAGTGATTAGTGCTGCGCCCAAGTCGGAGTCGGGTGGAGTAATATAAGGGTATAATAGTATAAGGGGTATAGAGTGGAAGAATCAAAGGATGGATCACAAGTTTGACTATTGGGTAAAGATGGGTGTCAGCGCCCCTTTTATCAATCTTTCCCCTTTTCCCTTTCCCTACTTCCCTGCTCCAGCGTTCCAATTCCCAAGCCCTAACCTGAGCGTAGCACTAATCACTAGTCACTAATCACTAATCACTCCCGATACAGCCTCATCTTGCGCTGATGCTCGGAAAAGGTGGTGGAGAAATCATTTCCTCCCTTGCGATCAGAGACAAAGAAGAGGTAATTGGTGGGGGCAGGATTGAGCACCGCCAGGATGGATTCCACCGAGGGATTGCATATGGGGGTGGGGGTCAGCCCGGTGTTCTGATAAGTATTGTAGGGCGAGGGCAGGTTGATATCCTCATAGGTGAGTACGGCGCGTTTGATGCCACGGGCTTCCAGGATGTAATCCACCGTGGGGCAGGATTCCAGCTTCATGCCCAGTTTCAGGCGGTTCAGATAGACGCTGGCGATCAGGTTGCGCTCCTCTGCCTTGGCGCTCTCGCGTTCCACGATCGCCGCCAATTTGAGCAGTTCATAGAAATCCGGGATGGAATCGGGGTGGACATTTTCCCGGGCGAGCTGGCGGAAGAATTCCCGCGTCATCAATTCCAACATGCTGAGGGGCTCGATACCGATCTCCACCCGATAGGTTTCGGGATAGAGAAAGCCTTCCAGGGAAGGGGCCATAAATCCCGTAAGTTTTCGGACATATGCGGTGTCGGTGGAGGCAGTGAAAAGTTCGTCAAAACTGCCGATTCCCTTGGCTTCCATGCGCCTGAGAGTCTGCACCAGGGAGAAACCCTCTGGGAAGGTGATGTTGATGGAGGCAGTGTGCCCCTTGCGCAGCAATTCCAGGGTGCCATAGGTGCTGTAATACCCTCCCAGACTGTAGGTTCCGGCTTTTAGGCTGCGCTCGGTGCTCTTCAGTTTGGCCACGGCCAGGAAAATCAGTTCGCTGCGGATGATGCCATTTTCCTTCAGCTTGGCAGCGATCATACGGGCGGTGTCACCAGAGGAAACCTGCAGCAGCATTTGCTCCGAAGCCAGGGGGTAAAACACCAGCCAGGCCAGCCAGGCGATACCCACAAGAACGGGCAGGATCAGAAGAAAGAGCAGATTGCGGGTGCGGATCATTGCCTGCTGCTCAGATAGCTGGTGAGGATCAGCGCTGCCGCCATGGCATCCTTCAGGGACCGGCGCTGTTTCCAGTCATAGCCCAGTTTCTTGAGTTCCTCCACTGCCTCGGAAGTGCTATAACGCTCGTCCCAGGGGATCACGGGAAGGTTTAATCTCTCTTTCAGATTCTCGAGAAATGCCTGTGTCTCATCGGTCTTGGCAGTGTTTCCACCGTCAATGGCATAGGGCATGCCCACGATCACTTGTTCCACATTATATTCCTGGAGGATCGGTAAAAGCTGCTGGAGAAAGGATTCGAAACCGGTGTTGGGCAGCACCTTCAGGGGTTTGGCAAAAAGCTGCAGCGGATCGCTCAGCGCCAGACCGATACGCTTCTCTCCATAGTCTATTGCCAACAGGCGCCGCATGCAGTGGTCAGATATTGGATTCGTCCCGCCAGATCGCTATATACCAGCGGTTGTTCATCGGTTTCAGGTAGAATCTGGCCACTCCGTTGGCAGTGATCAAAGAATTGGAGGCATAGAAGCTTAAGCTGAGATTGAACATGCAGGGGATCACGATCCAGTCCTCATGCCCCAGCTCCGGATCGTTTTCCCAGTTCTCCTCCGGGGGTATCTGCAAGCGCAGTTGCAGGTCATCGGGGGGTGGATAGCTGCCGTCGGAAGAACCATGAACGAAGAGATTCTCTGTGAACGCCACCTCCTCTTCATAGCCCCACCAGGAATCCCGGATACCGTCTCCATTGACATCGATGCCGATCTGGTTCACTTCCGAGGCGATCAGTTCAAACCGGAAATCCAGCGCCAGAAGGTCTTTGAAGATATTGATGTTGCGTTCCTTGTAGGCCAGTTCCAGATTCTGCAACAGCTCCACCGGCGTGCGGTTGCGCAGTTGGTCGTTGGAATTGTCCACCAGCCGGGGATGGAAGGGATTCCAACAACTGGACAGCAGCAGAGCCAGCACAATCACCAGTAGCAGGGCAAGCTTATTGCGAGTAATCATACTTCATCTTTCCCCAGGTGGGGTGGCTGTAGGCACGGTAATCATACCATCTGCTGATATACCAGTAGCCGCTGCTGAGGTTGAACTGGAGTTCCAGGTTGCCGGAATAGACTTCAGGAGTGGTCACACCAGCTTTGTAAAGGTTTAGGGTGTATTTGCGATAGATTCTGGCTTCGTTGGCGCTAATATCGTCATTTTGCCCTTCCAGGGGTTCCAGGATGATCCGGATGCTGTCGCTCTGGCTGTGCAGATTGATCAGCATGTCCTGTTCCTGGGAGCGGTTCCAGGGCTGGGGGATATTATAGTCATTGGCATCCTGGGCGGAGAAATGAAAGCTGTAGTCTTGAGTGAACAGCCCGGAGTATTTCACCACATTGCGTCCATCCTCATAGCAAAACTCGAGGTTTTCCATGCACTTCTGCCAGTCGGTGGAAAAGTCATTCCACAGCGGCGGCTTGGTGGGGGGATCGGAATCCCTCAACCGGAAGAGGTCGCAGGCGCTCAGCGCAGGCAACAGCAGGAGAACGATGGCGAAAATTCTCATAATCTCATAAAATGCCAGCATGGAATTGTGTCAACAAGTATTTTCTCGAAAGCAGTTCAAACAAGATGTCAATGGCCCCATAAAACTGGACAGAACCAGCAAAACTCATCTGTTATTCAAATTCTATCCCTGCATTTCATTGGGGTGGAGGTCCCGAATCAGCCCTCTCCTTTTGAGGGTTTGAGGGGAGATAACGCTTGACTTTTATTTGCTCGGTTGAAGGGGTTTTTTCTCTTGTCCCCAATACCGCCGTAACTCGGTAAAAGGCTTTATCAGAGGGGAAGAGCGGATCTGTAAACTCTGTACCTGCGGTGCTATCATACAATATAAATTCACCATCGGGATCATCTGACCGGTAAATATTGTACCCGGATGCACCAGCCACCGGTTCCCAGGATAGTATTCCACCGGCGGATATGGAGACAACAGGAGCCTCGCTGGGGGGATAGATGGCGAAAGCAGCAACCGATGCTCCATTGGGGAATTCCCCGATCTTCCAAGCGCTGCCGTCGTTGGTATCGATCCAATAGAGGGCTCCCAAATATGTATATCCAGCCAGATAGAGATTCCCGGTTGTCTGGTCGAAAGCGCAGTCTTGGGCGTAATTGATGTCAATGCCCAGATCTCCCACATAGTTGGCAGCTCCAGTGCTCGTATTAATCGTAAACAGGGCGTTAAAGAAGATATCTATCCCATACAGGATATCGTTTTCATGATCGTGAGCGATCCCGATCATCACTCCGCTATGGCCATAGGGACCGATCAGGGTGGCATTGCCGGTGTTGGGATCGATATAGTATAAATCTGTGGAACTTGCTCCATAAATCACATTCCGGCCTGGACCTCCCGAGGCCACGCCGTTCAGAGGGACACCTGAGTGTCCGATCAGGGTCATGCTTTCATTGTCTATCCGCCAGATCCGGTCTGTAGTCAGACACCCGGCATTATATTCGGAGGCGATAATCGCACCCTGGTGCTCATCCGCTCCGGTAAGAAAATTGGTGTTTCCCGGTGGGATCGGGAATTCAGCAATGGTTTGAGGATCTGCCAACGGGAAGGTTACCAAGCCCTCAAGCTGGTTGGTGGGGTCCATTGCCACATCGCCCAAGGCTTGCGAAGTCAGTTCCAGGCACCTGACATCAGCAAACAATACATTGTTTGACAGGTTCTGATCGTCGGGATGGATCACTCCGGCTACCAGTGAATAGTTTTGAGTGTATTGATCCATATAGATCGGGGGAAAGGAAACGGTTGTGACATTGCCCGGAGCCAGGTTGGAAACCGTAACCTCCTGTTGATAGGAAGTGTTTATGGTCATCCGGGCAGTAAAACTGACAGTGCTGGCGCCAAGATTCTGAACCACAATAGACGGATAAAAGCTACCTGGTTGCACAACCTCGGGTGCATGGATGGAGACGACCGCCACATCGGTCTGGGGTGCCTCTTGCACCAGGATATCGTCCACCCGCCAGTAGTCAAAGGCATAATGATCACCATCCAGAGTCCAGGCAAAATAGGTGAGCGGGCTGTCCAGGCCATGCACAGCGACACTTACTTCGCCGAAGGCATTGCCCTGCCCGCTGATGAGGTACCAATCTGTGTCAATCCAGGTTTCCAGATCATAGCTGTATTGGAGGCTGGCCTCAATACCCGGTGTATAATCATCATAGTAATGGAAAAAAGTAACGCAAACCGCGCTCTTATCCTCTGTATTCAACGGTGGAGTGATCAGTCTCGATATGCCCACAGCGGGCGCCGGAGTAAAGTGGGCGGTCAATTCATTGGGATCGTTATTGGCATAGCCAGTCTGGGTTACAAACCAGCGATCCGTGGTGACTTCCCCCGAGTGGGTTTGGCTCCAGTCTACCGGGAAATCCAATGAATTGACGCTTTCAGAAAAGGGCAGTGGTTTTCTGGGATCGTGCTCAAATCCCAGCAGGATATTGGGCAGATTGTGATTCACGGTGCCAGGACCTGAAGGAGGGGAGGCGTCATCGAACCACATTTGATGCACAGCCTGGGCTTCTTCAGTGTAGGAGAAAGAAGGATAAGAAGTAACCCCCTGCATGCTGCCCAGGTTGGTCTCAACGGCAATGATCAGATTGCCATTCTGATAGTGAAATGGTGTATCCAGAACAAGCAATGACCAGCCTGGAATAACAAAGGCCCGGTTGCCTTGATAGACCTGAGTGGCACCAAAGAGCAAATCGTCCCAGGTGGTAGGAATTAACTGATCATCAGTGGTCTCTTTGGCATATATCGTCAGTGGCGCCGATTGCAAACTGCCGCTACTGGTAAACCAGGCCAGCCTGTCCATAATGATATTGGCTTCCTCGATCAGGTCAGCAGTATACAGTGCAGCTGATCGCTCAAAGCCATAAGCCATGCCAAAAGGTTGGCGCTGGGCATCATTTCCAGAGCCGATCTGGATGAATTGATCGCTCAGGGTGGTAAAGCTCCAGACAGGACAGTTGAGGGCAGGGCCATCGCCATTATAGGGTTCCACCTGCCAGAAATAGGTCTGTTGATGTTCCAGGGGCGCAAGTGGCATCCAATAGGTATTGTTGCCCAGATTTCCGAAGAAGGGGGGCGGATTCACAGTTCCAAAATATAGGTTGTAGCCGGTGGGCGCTCCTCCACCGCTTTGCCACTGCAGACAGGGCTCCAAACTCACCATAATGTCTCCATCCGGGGGAATGGGATTGATCGCCGGATTGGGTGGATTGATTGCCTGGGCTGTGATCCGGATATTGGGCCGCAGATAGCTGGTGTTTCCATTGCCGGTGGGGAATGAGGAATACTGGTGTTTGTAGGCTCCGGTATAAACAGGTGTTGTGCTGGTGTAGCGGAAGGTGGGATATCCATTGGCCCAGCTGCCATCATGGTTTTCCCAAAGAATTTCGATATTGTCCTGATTATTCCACGCAAAGCTGGCGCTGAAAGTGAAATTCTTCCAACCACTGCCATGAAACATATAGTTGTTGGTCAGCACATGGGTAAATCCCTCCGTGCCGGGATATTGATTGTTCAGAGAGGTAGCTGCGGTATGTCGCAGATACAACGACTGGTCGTTCATCAGATAGAAATTGGGCGAATTTGCCACATCAAAGGCGATTGCTGTGATCAGGGCAGGGGTGTTCAAACCGGCGGCATTGAGCTCGGCTTTGGTATATAAAATCTTGCTCCAGCCATAATCAAACATACCATAGAAGGGTATATTGCTTTGGGCGGAAGTTCCGGTTCCGATGAAATAATCATCACCATAAATTGCAGTCAGGGACAGCTCGGCTATCAGTATCATCAAAATTGTTTTCAGCATAATGTGCTCCTTGTCAGTGTATTTAGTGCAATTCTGCACAAGCTATTAAACACGACTATAGCATTTGGTTTACCCGGCTTGCTCAATATTGTATCTATATGAAAACCAAGCAGATAATCTAAGAATACCTTTCAGCCCGTTACTGCTTGTATGTCAAGCATATTTTCTGAACAGGATTTTCCCGAGAGGCAAAGCTGACGAGAGAGTAAGGTGAAAAAACAGAGGGAATATATGACTGCAAAGGGGGTTTAAAGGTTCATACACGAGACCTCCTGACACCCCATTTACTTTTTGCGCAAAAAAGGACTTGACAAAAAACCCGTCTTCAAAATTTTGGATAGTCTATGACGCGAGGTGGAGCAGCTGGTAGCTCGTCGGGCTCATAACCCGAAGGCCGAAGGTTCGAATCCTTCCCTCGCTACCATTTTCAAACCGGCGTTAGCGCCGGTTTTTATTCAGATATCTGTGGCGGTGTAGCTCAGCTGGTTAGAGCGTCGGAATCATAATCCGCAGGTCCGGGGTTCAAATCCCTGCGCCGCTACCAGTTCTTTCCTGCGGCGGGCAGTTGCCGGCTGCAGGCACAGGCGCCAGTAGCTCAGTAGGATAGAGCAGCAGCCTTCTAAGCTGCGGGTCAGGGGTTCGAATCCCTTCTGGCGTGCCATGAAATTCATCAATAGCGTGCATAGATCATTCACAGACCTGGTGGGTGTAGTTCAATGGCAGAGCACCGGATTGTGGTTCCGGGCGTTGTGGGTTCGACTCCCATCACCCACCCCACCTTTAGCATTATGACCAATCAAAACGATATCTTTCTCGGCTTCGACCTTGGCGCCTCCAGCGTCAAATACGGCTATGGGAATTGTCAACTGGGTTTACTCAGTTTTGACAGCCAACCCTTCAGCGAAAAATCCCTCAGCCATTTTCAGGAGGTGTTTGCCCGGATTCTGGCGGAGGTCAGCACCCAACTTGGCGACAGGAAGCTGCGCGCCGTCGGGATCGGAACTCCGGGCACCATCGACCTGGCCAGCGGCAGGATTATCGGCACCAATCCCAATCTCCCCTTCTGGACCGGCCACGCCCCGGCTGAATTGCTACCCCCTGATCTGAAGCTGCCGGTGGCTTCCGATAACGATGCTAACCTGATGTGTCTGGGGGAGGCCTGGCAGGAATTTCGGCGGCACAAAGTGGTGGGAATCACCATCGGCAGCGGCATTGGCAGCGGTTTTGTGGACTGTCTGCAGATTTATCATGGCAGCCGGGGGGTGGCCATGGAATTGGGGCATGTAACTGTGGAAGCACAGGGAGCCCTTTGCGGCTGCGACAGGAGGGGTTGCCTGGAAGCCTATGCCTCGGTGGATGGCATCAAAGCCCGCCTGCGGGAACAGCTTGATCCAGGCCTGGCAAAGTCAATTGGGTTGACAGGGTGTAACTTGCGTGATCTGCTCCGCCTTCCCGAGCTAAAGGAAGAATTTGAGCAGGCACGCAGCCGGGGGATGATCCATCTGGCGCAAGCGGTGGCAAATCTGATCCTTGTGCTCGATCCGGATGCCGTGATCTTTGGCGGGGGTGGAATGGACGGCGGATTGTATGATATCAACCAATTGGCAGCAGCCATACAAGAACATCTGCCTGCAGTGAACAAAGCTCACACCAAGCTGCTAAAAGCAAAACTGGGCAACCGGGCTGGGGTGTGGGGCGCCATCATCCTGGCACAGCAGTTAATTAAAAAACAATGGGAACAAAACTTGCACTGATACATTTCACTAATGCGATGGAGCGTTTATCATGAAGAAGCCAATGATTGTAATGATACTGAGTGGCATCATGTTGCTGCTGTGGGGCGCCCTGCTGGCGCAGGAAACCAATCCGGTTACCGGAGTGGAGATCATTCCCAACCCGGTGGATAAGTTTTGCCGCATTATCATCAACACCAATGTTCCCACCAATTTGGGCATCAATGTGGAAACCGAGACCGGAATTGTGATCAAGACCCTGTATTGGGGCGAAGCCAACGGTGTGCTGGAGCTCACCTGGAACCGGCTGGACGACAACGGGCTATATGTTGCGCCCGGAACCTATTTGCTGGTGGTCAATTATGCCGCCCGCTACACTTCCCTGAAGAAGACCCTGATATTGAAGTAAATCCCGGTCTATGAACAAATCCTTACAAAAAAAGTCCGCTCTGGACTTTTTTTGGTTTCTGAACGAACTCCTGCGGGAAACCCTGAATATCCGCAGCAACCGCTATGTTAGCTGGAATGTGGTGCTGCGGCAGATACTTTACACCGGTTACGAGGCATTGCCCCTGATCAGCTTCATCGCGTTGGCGGTGGGCGGGTTGATCATTCTGCAGGGTTATGAACTGCTCAGCACCTTCGGTCAGGGCATCTGGATCCACATCATCCTGGTCACCGTGGTGGTCAACGAATTGAGCGGGATCCTCACCGCGCTGGTGGTGATAGCCCGCAGCGGCACCGCCATGGCCACGGAACTGGGCAACATGGTGGTGCGGCGTGAAATAGCGCTGTTGCGGTCGTTTTCCATCTCTCCGATCTCCTATCTGGTAGTTTCCCGTTTGTTCGGAGTGGTGGCGTCCATGCTGGTGCTCTCGATCTATTTCAATGTGGTGGCGGTGTTGGGGGGCTGGATGTTTTCCCGGCTGTTCAGCCCGATCGATTTCAGCTCCTTCATGAACGATTTTTTCAGCGTGCTGCGCTTTTCCAACCTGCTGATCAGCCTGCTCAAATCCTTCCTGTTTGGCATCATCATCACCATCACAGCCTGCTATCAGGGCATGAGCGTCCACCATGCCTCCACCGAAGTGCCCCAGCGCACCATCAAGGCAGTGGTGAATTCCATCTTCCTGATCATTGTCTGTGACATCGTGATCACCTGGCTCTATGGAGTGCTGTCCTGAATGCTGATCGAATTTGACCACGTTTTTGGTGATTGCCTGGAAGATTTCTCCCTCTGTTTCGAACTGAAGGGGACCACCGTGATCCATGATCCCTCCGAACAAACCTCCCCCTCTTTGCTCAGCACCCTGGTGGGATTGGAGCCGGTGCGGCAGGGAGAGATTCGCCTGGATGGGACCCCCTTTGACATCTTTTTTGAAGGGCATGAACTGCCTCGCGTGTTCGGCCACATCTTCGATGAAGGCATCATGCTGTCCAACCTCAGCCTGCAGGAAAACCTCCTGCTGCCCTATCAATGGCTGCACCAGGGCAAAGATGACCTGGCTGGCTTCGAGGAGGAACTGGGCAAATGGTTGGAAATTTTTAACCTCAAGCTCGATCTGAGCCAGCGCCCAGCCCTGTTCCGTCCCGCAGCGCTGAAACTGCTCAGCTATATCCGCACCCTGATGCTGAAACCGCAGTTTTTGATCATTGACGATCCCTACTACCTGTTCAACAAGAACGAACGCAGCACCATCTTCCGCGTCCTGGACGGCCTCCGGGCTGATCAGACCATGCTGATCGCCAGCGCCGACGACGATTTCACAACCGGCTTTGCCGATCAGGTGATCGAGCTCTGAACCGCTTTTGAACAAAGAGAAAAGAGATAAGAGAAGAGAGAAAAGATGGCTGCGCCAGGGCAGAGGAACCCAGGCATCTGCCTGGAGCAAGGGCAAAGGAACCCAGGCATCCTGCCTGGCGCAAGAGTAGAGGAACCCAGGCATCCTGCCTGGCGCAAGAGTAGAGGAACCCAGGCATCCTGCCT
>CAZVXK010000091.1:9961-10705 GCA_964631665.1 uncultured Candidatus Cloacimonadota bacterium
GGCTTTGGTACATTGCATCCATGTTCTTTTCAAAACTCACTTGAAATAGGTTTCGCAACCGAGAATTTAACCACGCTGTTTGAAGTCCATTTGGCCTTATAATATGATGTCTATTTGTAAGTTACGCAGGCCAAATGAACTCCAAAACAGCCTTGCTTTTCAGGTAGATCGCGGCACCAGGACAGATTGACATAGTCTTCCCTCTCAAGTTCGCTGTGTAACCACTAATCATGTTCCCAGCCTCCCAAAGATCGGATATAATCCCCCTTTTTCTCCATTCTATGCCGCTTTGAGGCTCTTTCCAGTCTCCTTGCGATACAAAGAAACCAGACATCTCTCCCATTACCAATACGGAATCATTACGGAGTCATTACGGATTAACTCCGTAATGACTCCGTAATGATTCCGTATTGCTAACGGGAGCCATAGTAGTTTTAGAGGGTAAAAGAGACACACAGATAGGAAAGCGGAAACGGCTACATTGTCTAATGAGGCTGAGAATAATGGCAGAAGTAGCTCTTGAAGGGCACCTGAGGAGCGGATTTGATGGCATTGTCAGCGCTGTAAGCGAGGCACTTAATAGCTTGGGGTGGAGCGCAGCGGAACCCCAAGAATAGAGAACGAAAACACAATCAAGCCCTGGAAGGGCGACACCTCCATCTAAAGCGTTGTTTGCCAATTACCTGTGTCGCCCCTCCGGGGCTTGAAAAAAATTATGATCACTCTTCCCCAGGGTTCCGCTAC
>CAZVXK010000092.1:0-10651 GCA_964631665.1 uncultured Candidatus Cloacimonadota bacterium
CCCACGCCGGAATCGAAGATGCCGATTGGCTTTTTCATCTTTTCCTCTTCTGTTTTTTTGCTGACAGGCCACTCTTTTTAGAGGTGGCTTTGGCGTCAATAGCATTTCTGCCCCGGTGGCGTCCACTGGCCTGCATTTTATTCTGATGTTTCAGGTTAGCGATTCCTGGCGGCATCTGCCGAATATGGGTGTGAGCATCTGGCTTTTGCTCCAACTGCAAATAGATATCGTCACTAACATCCATGATCTGAACCAATACCTTGTCCATCAGTTGATAATACTCATTGGTTCTGCTGTTTACATGCCGCATTTCCCTGTCCCGGTATTCCCAGCCCCTAGTGGGCAGCTGGGCAATCTTCAGCACTGCATTGATCGGTATTTCGTTCAACCTCACGATCAGGCTGGTGGAATTGGTGGAGATCACAATGCCGCTGAAGGATTCCCCCACATGGGATTTCATATAGGCCAGACTGTAAACACGCTCGATATCCCGTTCCGCCTGATCCGCCTGCAGCTCCTGTTCCGATGCCACACTGGCGAAGTGTTTGATCTGCTGGGCACCGAGTTTGGCTCTGCTGCTATGCAGAACATATATCTTGCACAGATGGTGGACCACCAGGTCGCAAAGGCGGCGGATGGGACTGGTGAAGTGGGTGTAGGTTTCCATGCCCAGGCCAAAATGGCGGATATGCAAAGTGGAGTACTTGGCCTTCTTCATGCTGCGCAAAATGATGCGGTCGAATACCTTATGATGCTCCAGCGAGGGCAGGGAGTTCAGCAGGTATTGCAATGACCGATTCAAGTCCTCGCAGATATCAAGGTTGATCCCATAGTAGGAAAGCAGTTCAGCTAGTCTGTCCAGTTTTTCCAGATCCGGATTTTCGTGGATGCGGTAAAGTGTGGTGGGGGAGAGCTCGGTTAATTTTGACGCTACAAATTCGTTGGCGACCAACATGAAATTCTCGATCAGCTTGTGGGATTCGGTCTCCTCGGCCAGATTGAGACGGCGGACGAAACCTTCCTCATCATATTCATACTCGATCTCAGGCAGGTCGAAGAAGATGTAGCCGGCTGCCAACCGCTTTTGAGACAGCAGGTTGGACAGTATTCGGGCTTCACTCAACACCTCGACCAGCTGGGTCGGAAGGTCGCTGTCCGCGCCTTCGAATAGAGCGTCCACTTCTTCGTAACTGAGCCTGAAATCGCTCCTGATCACACTTTCGTAGAGCTTTTGCCTGGATATCCTCCCTTTCAAGTCGAAATCCGTAACCACGCTGAGGGTTAGCTTTTCCTCCTCGGGACGCAGGCTGCAGATCTGGTTTGAGAGCCGCTCCGGAAGCATGGGGATGACCTTTTTGGGAAAATAGAAGCTGTTGCCCCGTTGGGACGCTTCCTGAAAGAGCTCGCTGCCCAGGGTCACATAATGCGCCACATCAGCGATATGCACATACAGGCGCCAGCCCTGGTTCGTTTTCTCCAGTGAAATGGCATCGTCAAAGTCCTTGGCAGAAGCGGGATCGATCGTAAAAGTGAACAGCTCCCGGAAATCCTTACGTTTGGCCAATTCTTCATCCGTAATGGTGTCGTTCAGGGAGGCGGCTTCCTCGATGACCGCTGTGGGGAATTCCAGGGAAAGCCTGTATTGGCGCAGCACTGCCAGCAATTCCACCTGGGGATCGCCGGAAGGCCCCAGAACCTCGGTGACTTTTCCCACCGGAACTTTGCCCAAGAGCGGATTGCCCCAATTGGTAACCTGCAGGATCACTTTGTCGCCCACCCTGGCTTGGCCGGCATCGCTGACCTCAAACCAATTGTGGATCTTGGGATTGCTGCTGATGAAGAGAGTGCGGTTCTGGCTCTGTTCGATGTCGCCGGGCAGGAATTCATTGCTCCGTTTGAGGATCTTGCGGATCAGGGCAAAATCCGACCTTCCCTTTTTGTAATGCGGTTCGATCACCACCACATCGTTGTGGTAGGCATTGAGGGTATCCTCGGAGTTCACATAGAAATCCCCCTGTTCGGTGCGAACAAAGGCATAGGAGAAATTGCGCGCCAGAGGTGTGGCATCGAAGATGCCTTCGATCAATTTGGGGTTCATGGATTTGGCAGTGTCCCCGGAGGCGGTTTGGGCTGTGACGGGATGGTTCAGGCGGAACTTGCGGCTTTTTTTGGATATAACCCCCTCCGAGACCAAGGCCTGTAAAGTCTCTGATACCAGAGCTTTTCCCCGTTTCACGACTCCCAGGGCATGTATCAGTTCGTTATAGGACAGCGCCTGGTTTGCGTTGTTCCGGAAAACTTCCTGTATCCGTTCAGTAATAGCTTGATTTTTCAATGTGTATCCTCAATATCGCTGTTCTATCTTGCGGGACAGAATGGCAATCAATTGTTCTTTTTCAGCCTGGCTCTTGGAGAAGCGCAAGGATTGGCCCCGGAAACTGTCCAAACGGCGGGGCGTCTTAAAGGTGCTGAGCATTATCCCTCGCTTGTCTTGGTAGAAACAGCCAAACTCACTATATCGTCTCGTTATCCTGACAAAAAGGTAGCGAATTTCAATGTTGTAGTCGGTAAGTTCATAGTAAGTAGGTATGAAGTAGGGGAGAAGGCTGGCTAAAACCAACAGCATCCCCAGATAATAATAGGCGGGCGCATTCCATTGAACTACAGCGAGCTGCCAGACAATGACGCCCAAAAGGATCAGAAACAATACCAGGACGATCGAAGTGCGGGGTCGCTCCATAAAGGGCCAGGACTGCCAGGCAAGGAGGGGTTCAGGCGACATTCTGCACGATCTCCCTGCATTTTTCTATTTCCTCCTTGAGGACAAGGATATTGGCGAAGGTCTTAGCTGTTGAGAATTTGGAGCCTAAAGTGTTGGCTTCCCGCTGCATCTCCTGCAGGATGAAGTTCAGGCTTTTCCCGATATCCTCAGAGCGCTCCAAGGTATTGAGCAGTGTGCTGATATGGCTTTGCAGCCGGGTGATCTCTTCGTGAACGTCATATTTGTCGATATAAATTGCCATTTCCTGGATCAGCCGTTGTTCGATGTTCTCTGAGGTATTCAGCGGTAGAATGTCATTTACCCGCTGCTTCATATTCTCAAACAGTTCCTGTTTATAAGGTTTTATCTCCTGCTCCACCATCTGCAGGATTTGTTTGATCTGCTCCATACTGGACAACAGGGTGATTCTGATGTTGTCTGCCTCTACCTGCAGGGATTGGTCATAGGCTTGGATCACCTGGTCCAAGGCATTGTTTAACAGATTATTAAGCTCCTCATCCTCGTCCAGGTTGTTCATGTTTTCGATCACCCCTGGCTCGTTGAGCAGAAATTCCAGGCTGATATTGTCCTTCAGCTCTAGGCTGTCTCTGGCATCGGCTACAATATTGTAGTAGGTGAGCAGTTTTTGTTTATTCAGTTGCAGGCGCGGATCACGATGATCTGTGAAATTGATCCTCAGTTCAATGGTTCCGCGGCTGAACAGGGTGGAGATGCGCTTGCGAATTGTGTATTCGAAGAAGGAGAGTTCCCGGGGCAGAAACAGGCGCAGGTCCAGATAGCGGCCGTTTACGGACTTGATTTCGATCTCCAGATCGATGTTATTCTGATTCATTTTTGCCTTTGCATAGCCGGTCATACTTTTCATAATTCTTTGCTTCCTTTAATGCAGGTGATGGGGGATAGCTGCATGGGCGGCATATCCTTAGCTTGGATGTATCCAGGTTTACATAACATGTCTTATCCCAAATAAGCTCTCGGGCCTCTCAGTCACAGATCAGGGTGCCCGCGGTGGCTCTGGCCACTCTTGCCGTTTTCAAAGTTCCGATGTCCCGGGCATCCCCACTCAGCACCGCGATCTTAAAATCTCGGGTCTTCCCTGAAACCTGATGCGGAGATTTTTTACTGAAGTCTTCCACATAGACCTCCACAGTTTTCCCGATCTGGACGGAGAACTTCTCAGCGGTGATCTTCCGTTGCAGTTCGATCATTTGTTGCAGCCTGTTCAGCCGGACATCCTCCGGAACCTGGTCCGGCAGTCCGGCTGCAGCGGTGCCCGGGCGTTCACTATATTTAAAACAGAAGGCATAATCGAAGCGCAGGGTCTGCATGGCCTGGATGGTATTGGAGAACATGGCTTCGGTCTCCCCGGGGAATCCGGCGATCAGGTCTGTGGTTATCGCTATGTCCGGTATTGCTTTACGTAGTTTGAGCAGCAGGGATTCATAGTGGGAATAGCTGTATTTGCGGTTCATTGCCTTGAGGATGGCATCGTCGCCGCTCTGAAGCGGTAAGTGTATATGGTTGCATACTTTATTAGCTGCAGCCAGCACTTCTATCAGTTCGTCGGAGAGATCTTTGGGGTGGGAGGTGATAAAGCGTAGTCGATGGATGTTTTCCAGCTTATTCAGTTTACGCAAAAGGTCTGGAAAACCGATTCCTTCCCAGTGGTAGGAATTGACATTTTGACCCAGCAAAGTGATGTCTTTCAAACCATTGTCACCACATCGTCTGACTTCCTCCACAATAGATGCAAAGGGTACGCTACGTTCCCTGCCCCGCACCTCTGGAACAATGCAATAGGAGCAGTAGTTGTTGCAACCCCGCATGATGGTAACATAGGCACAGGTATTGCTGCTGTGGAGGGGAACCACACCAGGATAGACCTGGCTGGATTCAAAGCCTGTATTGCAGGCACCTTCGCTCTTCAGCAGCTCCGGTAGCAGATGATACTGATCCACCCCCAGCACATAGTCCACCCCCAGGTTTTCTTCCAACAGCCTCTTCCCCACTCTTTGGGCCAGGCAACCCAATACAGCGATCTTGAGATCGGGATTGTGTAGTTTGCGGTGTTTTTCATTGGAGATTCTGCCCAACACCCGGTCTTCGGCGTGTTGGCGCACGGAGCAGGTGTTGAACAGGATCAGATCCGCTGCCTCCAGTTCATGGGTTTGTTCCCACCCAGCGCCAATCAGGATGGAAGCCACCACTTCACTATCCGCCACATTCATTTGGCAGCCATAGGTTTCAATGATGAACTTCAATCCGCTTTCCTGAAGCGTTTCTTTCTGCTTCTTGTTGTCCACAAGTTATATCCGGCAGCAATTCCATAATAACAGACCAGAAAATCCGGACAGTGGAATCTGTCCAGCAGAAGTGTGAAATAATCCGCGCTGATAGCCAGAATGTCTGTGGCGGAGGGTTCCATCATGAATTGAAGCGGATCATCCACTTGATTACTCCTCAGGCACTGCTGCAGTTCTGCCAATTCCTGATGGGAGACCTTTTGGCCCTGCAACTGATCGGGACAGAAGTATCGGATCTTTTTTACCACCTTGGCCAGGAAGGAAGCCGTCAATCCCACTCCGATAATCACTTCAGGCTGATAATAATCCAAATTCTGTAATGCCTGCCCCAACTGGTCAGATAACGAAATCCCCTCTATCAGACCACGCCGCAGTGTCAGCAGTCCCAGGAGTAGACTGGTGCCCCGATAATGGCCGTCAGAGCTCACGAAAGTGAATTCGGAGCTGAAGCCTCCAATATCTGCGATCAGGGCTGTTTGCCCAGGGGGGATCAGATTCCTGGCCACCAGATAGGATAGCTGCAATTCCTCCTCTTCTGTTATCACCCGGTAAGGAAGTTTCCACCGGGATTCGATCCAAGAGGACACATTAGCGATGTTGGAGGCTCGGCGGGCTATACCGGTGCCCAGGACCTGCTTGGTGGAAGCAATTCCAAGGTCATAGGGCAGAAAGCGGGACAGTGTCTGTTTGAACCGTTTGATGCTGTCGGGATGCAGTGTTACATTGCCTGCTTGGGACACCCGGTAGTCCCTGCCCAGTCCGGTTGAAAGCTGCGCCGCGTGCAGTGGCTCTGCTCTGCCTGCTTCACAGAGCGCATAGTTCAGGTTGTTGGTTCCGGCATCAAAAACACTGATAAGTCTGCTATTGGGATGCTTCAGTTCCATGTAGCGCCGGATGATGGAAGCAGCCAAAGCAGAGTTTTTATTTCTTTTCTTGGTTGCAACTGACTGTTGTGGATTGATCTTGGAAAAAACCTTCCGCCATTGGGCTTTGGTTTGGGGTGTCCGGTCCAGCTGCAGCTGGTTGGGATAGGATTTCAAACCCTTGATCAGAACCTCTTCCTCCGGATAGTCCCGGCGTGGATGATAGAGAATGTATTTTCCGAATTGAATTCCCTCGGCAAAGCTGCTATAACCGGGTTTGGTGAAAATGATGTCCGAACCGTGGAACAGATCCAGGAAATCGTCGCCCGGGGATACCTGCAGATGATTGCCTGCCTTCACATTGGCAGAGGTTGAAAGGACGCAACCGTCAAAGGCAGAGCAGAGGGTTTCGAGATCGATCTGCATCACTCCTTCCCCACCGAAAGTGCATAATAGCAGAGGAGTTGCTTCAGGCAGATCAAAGCGTTTTCTGATATCCTGATAGTTATCTTTATAGGAGGCAAGCAATCCTACTTTCTCAAGAGAGCGGAAAGCTGCCATGCTCTGTGGGGAACTGAAGGGCAGGCGATAGGCATGATCGACCCGCTGATACAGCCCAAAGATGAGGTTCAGCACAGGCTTCAGTCTGTAATCATCCCTGAACAGCCGTTCATAGATGAACAGCCAGTCGAAATTGGAGACGGCAAACACCGGCACCCGGGCATAGGTGCAGGCCTCCACCACCAGAAAGGGCAGGTCGCTGATCACCAGATCCACCCTCTGCTCACGCAGAAACTGCACTTCACTTTCCACGATCTCCATCCGATGGTGCAGCTGTGTCAACAGAGCCTTTCTAGTTTGAACCAGATCGGGAACCAGCTCTTCGCCATGCTTCACACCCACATCCGTTACCACGCTCTCCTGGTGGAAGTAATTGGGGTCAAGCCTGTTGAAGAGAAAATCAGGCCGGGCACTGCGGATGAACACGAAAACCCCATAGCGGATAAATTCCTCAGCCAAAGCGGCCATGCGGCTGGCATGACCAAAGCCGTGATCGGAAATATAGATGGCGAATTTCAGCATCTTGCCTGTTCAGCGGGTGATGAACAGCCGCTCGGATTCATCGCTCTTGATCTCCACAACTACATTGTTGGGCAGGCAGATAATGGGCAGTTTGCTGGTGGCGCCCTGCTTCACGCAACGTTGGTTAGGGCAGTCTGAAAACTGCATCATCACTCTGCCTCCGGTGATGCGGACTGTGTTATGCTCATCCAGTTCGATCTCGCGATCCCGGTCCAGTGGATACTCTCCATAGAGCAGGTTGTCCTTATAGATAAAGACCGCTTGGCGGGACTGCGGTTTCCATTGGTAAGCGGCGCTGAGCATTAAAGCGACCACGATCAGCAGAAACAGAACCACGTCGGCCAGGCTGAGCCGCTCCCGCAGCAGTTTAAACATTGAAGACGCCGAAAATAGGATGGTGACAGGCAGAGCAGGTGCCATCGGCTGTGATGTTTAATGGCGCACGGGAGGCAGAGATCAGCGTCTGCGAACAATTGGGACACCGGGTTGCCTGGTATTCCGTGCTATAGATGTTACCGGCATAAACATAGGACAACCTACTGGCGGCCAGTTCACAAGCCCGCAATACCGCCGCCCCTTTGGTAGCCGGAATGGAGGATTTGTAGGCCGGGTGGTAGGCGGAAAGGTGCAGGGGTATATCCGGATCGATCGAAGCCACAAACTCCGCCAATTCAAGCAGTTCAGCTTCGGAAGAGTTCAATCCGGGGATGATCAGATTGGTGAGCTCGATATGCGTCCCAGCTTCATAACTCATTCTGATGCTTTGTTTTACTGTCTCCAGATTCCCGCCGCAGTGCCGCTGGTAGAACTCCGCTTTGATGGATTTAAGATCGATGTTCATCGCCTTCACGAAAGGCAGTATTTCCTTCAGCGGGTCAGGATTGATGAATCCATTGGTTACCAACACTATGTCGATGTCCGCTGCCACCTGGGCAAAATCGTGGATATACTCATACCAAGTGAAGGGCTCCGTATAGGTGAAAGCCACTTGCAGAGCCGAATCCCGGCAGTTATCCCTAACCAGGCCAGCCAAGGCTTCCGGGCTGAGATAATGGGTGGGACAGCGCTGTTGGCTGCTGCTGAAATTCTGGCAGAAAAAGCAGCTCAGGTTGCAGGAATTGGGTCCCAACGAGATGATTTGGGAACCCGGGCGAAAATGATACAAAGGCTTTTTCTCGATGGGATCGAAGGCGGCCCCGATGCTTTGGCCATAATTGACCGCGATCAGGATTCCCTGTTGGTTTTGGCGGGAACGGCACAATCCCGTCTCCCCCACTCCCAGGAGGCAGGCATGCGGGCAGAGCAGGCAGCGGACCTCGCTCTCCCCCACTTTTTGCTGCCACATTGCTTCTCGTTTCAGTTGATCCATGGTCTCAGTCCTTCCAGATGGTTTTCCAGGGATTTGCCATTTTCTGCCAGGCAGGTTTTCGCGTTGTTGCCCAAGGTTATTCGCCGTTTGGGATCGCCATAAAGCTCTAAAATCGTCGCGGCGAGGTTATCGGAATCGCACACCAGAATTGCATCACACCGTTTCAGGGTTTCCACCGATTCCAGACAGGAGGCATGATGCCTGCCGATGATCACCGGTTTGCTGTAGTGCGCCGGTTCCAGAGGATTATGGCCTCCGTGGGGCGTGAAGGAACCGCCCACCAGGGCGATGTCGCAGATCGCATAAGCCTCGTCCAGATGTCCAATCGTATCAATGATCAAAACCTCCCCAGCTCCAGCCCGATCTGAGATCACATCTGATATCAGCTTGTGTTCGGGAAAGATAGACTTCACCTCACTGGAGCGTTGGGGATGCCGGACTGCGATGATGAGCTTCAGGTTTTTGATCTGCGCCTTTAATTCCGGCAGCAGTTTCTTCAGCAACATTTCCTCCCCGGGCCGGCTGCTGCCCAGGCAGAGGATAAAATCGTCCTCGCTGTAGCCCCATTGCCGCCTGATGGCATGGCTGTCGTGATCAGGCAAAGAGAGCGCATATTTCAGATTTCCGGCATTGTGCACGGGGACATCGAAGAGCTGGCGAAAACGCCGCGCATCCGAAGCGGACTGGGCAAAGATGCCTTTGACCGGAGCCTGCAAAGCCTGAAGCAGGGGGCGCAGTTTACGGTAATGCAACAAAGACCGTGCCGATAGGCGTGCATTGACGAACACCACGGCGATGCCCCTACGCTTGGCCTGATAGAGCAGATTGGGCCAGATCTCGGTTTCCACGATCAGCACCAGCACCGGATTGGAGGCCTCGAGCTGGGCGCGGCGCAGATGCGGGAGATCGAGCACTGCGAGCTTTGCCTCCACCCCCAGTTTCTGGGCCACCTTCAGACCGGTGACGGTGTTGGTGGTCACCAGCACCTTCTTCTCGGGAAAGTTCTGTTGCAGCGCTCTCAGCAGTGGTTTCATTGCATTCACCTCACCCACCGATGCGGCGTGGATCAGAATCCCGCCCTGCGTATCGGAAGCCGAGGCATCCAGCGAAGCCCGGTAACCTTTGAGCCCCAATGCCAGCCAGAGCAGAGGGTATCCCAGATAATAGACCCCTTCCAGGGCAAGATTGGACAGGTGGAACAAGAGCAGATGGAGATATTTCATCTTAGAAAGCAAAAAGACGCCGCACCTGGCGTCCGAAAAACAATGGCGGGAGCGACGAGACTCGAACTCGCGGCCTTCTGCGTGACAGGCAGACGTTCTAACCAAACTGAACTACGCCCCCAGCGTTGTTCATTGAAATGAGCTTCGTTGCACACTTTTTACACGCCCCTGTTCTGTCAAGAAAAAACTCAGTCCATCGTGTCGATATCGATCAACCGGTATTCCATGCTGCCTATGCCCAGTTCGGCGGCGTATTCGATCTGGCGTTTGCCGGAGACGGAGATCTCCTTCAGGAAAGCGTCGCCGCAATTGTGGGCCTTGTCCACCAAATCATGGCTGGCTTTTTCAATGGCGACAATATCGGTGGAAGCGAGGATGCCGATATCCGGCAGAAAAGGTTTGGGGGCTTGGGAAAAGCAATCGCAGACGGAACTGATGTTCGCCAGCACATTGATGTATAGCATCGGTTTTTGCTCCGTGATCACCTTGGCATATTCGCTCAAACGCTCCAGAAAGGCATCGCGATAGGTGGGTGGCGCGGAGAACACCTTTTCTGGGCAATCGGCAATGCACTTGCCGCAGGCGACGCAATCCAGGTGGTTGATATTCAGTGGATTGAGCGTGATGGCGCGCTGGGGGCAACCGTTCACGCAGATGCCGCATTCGATGCACTTGGACTGATCATAGAGGGGATAGTTTCCACGGTGCAGAAACCGCTTCCCTTCCTTGCTGGCAAGCCCCATGGAGGCGTTCTTGATGGCGCCGCCGAAGCCGGCCATGCCGTGTCCCTTGAAATGGGAAAAGATCAGGTAGGCATCATAATCCGCGAAATGGCTGCCAGTATATACTTTGCTGAAATGCTTGAGCTGGCAATCGAAGGCAAGGTTGCCCTCCGCGTCGAGGATGTCGATCGGGGCAAAGGTGAACCCATGCCTTTTGGCCAAAGCGATGTGGGATTCGGTCTTGCTGCGCTGGGCTCCATAGAGCACGTTCGTTTCCACCAGCGTGGCCTTCAACTCCCGGCACAG
>CAZVXK010000093.1:0-10601 GCA_964631665.1 uncultured Candidatus Cloacimonadota bacterium
TGCCCAACATGCCCACCAAGATCTGGATGGGTAGCACCACCCTGAACGACCTTTCCACAGGCTGGATTCCCGCCACCCAGCTCACCCAGGTGTTCGACGGCAATGTGGACTATCCCAGTGGAGAAAACACCATCATGATCCCGCTGCAGGTTCCCTACTCCTACACCGGCGGCAACCTGGTGGTGATGTTCAATCGTCCCATGGACACCACCTATTACAGCTCTCTGGATCAGTTCAAGGGGCAGACCGTGGGCACCAACCGCGCCATTAACATGTATTCTGATGGAACGACCTATGACCCCAATAACCCCACCGGCGGGACGGTTACCGGACAGTTTGCCAAAACCAGCCTGCACATGACGCCACTGAGCCCCGATCCCTTCTTCAGCATCACACCCCCCAGCAAGGATTATGGCACCGTGCTGCTGAACACCACTCATGATCAGACGTTCACCATTGTCAACGCCGGTGGCGGCACCCTGGTGGTCAACAACATCAGCATCGCCGGCAATCCTTTCTTCACGCTGCATAACCTGCCCACCCTGCCGGTGAGCCTGATCACTGGTCAAACGGCCACCTTCACCGGACGCTACAATCCCACCACAGCTGGCACCCACACGGCCACGATCACGATCACGGACAACATGCCCGCCCGGCAGGTGCATACTGTTGCCCTGAGCGGAACCTGCATCGATACCACGATCGAGACCATGCCCTACCAGCAAAACTTCGACGGCGTTACTGCCCCGGCCCTGCCCATCGACTGGAGTGGCCTGATCTCTCCTCCCAGCACCACTGCCGTGGTGGTAACCTATACCTCAGCGCCATATTCCGCGCCAAACTGCGTGCGCATGTACAACGGGAGCACCGCCGGCACCCAGGTGTTTCTGGTTGCCCCGCCTTTAGCCACGGATATTCCGGTGAATACAGTCAGAATGAAACTATGGGTGAAAGCCGGTGGCACTGGCTATACCATGAATTTCGGCGTGATGAGCGATCCCCTGGACGCCTCCACCTACACCCAGGTGGGCACCATCACTCCCACCACTGCCTGGATTCAATACATCGTGCCCTTCAATGGCTATACCGGCACCGGCACCTATATCGCCATCAAGCACGACACCGCCGGCACCGGCCGCACCTTCTACGTTGACGACGTGATCATCGAGCTGATCGCCGCCGATGACCTCGCCTGCACCGCCCTGACCGGCAACACCACCCCCAGCGTGGGCAATCCCACCACCTACACCGCCTCTATCTTCAACTGGGGCACCAACGCCCAAAGCACCTACACCGTGAAGCTGCTGGATTCCGCCGGTACCGAGCTGGCCACCGCGCCTGGTGTTGCCTGCGCTCCCGGCGCCACGGTGGAAGTCCAGCTTACCTGGACTCCTTCCCAAGAGGGCCCCATGACCATCTATGGCAAGGTGTTCCTGGCCGGTGACCAGAATCCCACCAACGACCAGAGCCCGGGCCTGATCATCAGCGTGATGCCGGCGGGAATGGTGGTGGTCACCATCGGCGACGGCAGCCAGAACATCCGAATGCCGCTGGACTTCTTCTATCGCAACAGCTTGAACGAAACCCTTTACTATCCTGCCGAGATCGGCATGTATGGCAACATTACCGCCATCACGCTCTACAACCAGTTCACCACCAATCTGCCCAACATGCCCACCAAGATCTGGATGGGCAGCACCACCCTGAACGACCTTTCGGCGGACTGGATACCCGCCACCCAGCTCACCCAGGTATATGATGGCACCGTGAACTATCCTTCCGGGCAGAACACCATCACCATCCCGCTGCAGACCCCCTATAACTATGCCGCCGGCAATCTGGTGGTGATGTTCAACCGCCCCATGGACACCACTTACTACAGTTCCACGGATTATTTCAAGGGACAGACCGTGGGCACCAATCGTGCCCGCAACATGTATTCCGACAGCACCACCTATGATCCCAACAACCCCACCGGGGGAACGGTAACCGGGCAATTTGCCAAGACCAGCCTGCACATGACGCCGCTGGGGCCGGACCCGATCTTTAATGTCTTCCCCGCCAGTTGGGATTTCGGCACCGTGTTGATCGACACCATCCACAACCGGAACTTCTCCATCATGAATGTGGGCGGCGGCACCCTGACCGTGAATACGATCACGATCGCCGGCAGCCCCTTCTTCAGCCTGCAGAACCTTCCCACCCTTCCGGTCAACCTCACCACCGGTCAATCCGCCACCTTCACCGGACGCTACAATCCCACTACGGAAGGCACCCACACTGCCACCATCACCATCACGGACAACCGGGGCAACCGTTATGAATATACCCTGGGCAGCCGCGAGGATGGCTCACGCCTGCCGCATACCATTGCCCTCACCGGAAACTGCATCGACACCACGATCAACGCCCTGCCCTATAGCCAGAACTTCGATGCTGTAACGCCTCCGGCGCTGCCCATCGACTGGAGCAGCCTGATCCAGCCAACCAGCTCCACTGCCGTGGTGGCTACCATTGCCTCCGCACCCTATTCCACTCCCAACTGCGCCCGCATCTATAATGGCACCACCACCGGCGTAAACGTGATGCTGGTGGCTCCACCCCTGAACCAGGACATCGGCATCAACACCACCCGTCTCAAACTGTGGGTCAAGGGTGTGGGCGCCACCTATGTCCTCTCCGTCGGTGTGCTGACCGATCCCACGGATGCCAGCACCTACACCGAGGTGCAGAACTTCACCACACCCACTGTCTGGACTGAATTTATCATCCCCTTCAACGGCTATACCGGCACCGGCAGATACATCGCCATCAAGCATGGCTTCACTGCCACGGGCCAGACGATCTATGTGGATGATGCCACGATCGAGCTGATCGCTGCCGATGACCTTGCTGCCACCGCCATCACCGGCAATGTAACGCCCACCGTGGGCAGCCCCTCCACCTATACGGTGAGTATCTTCAACTGGGGCACCAATGCCCAGAACACCTATGAGGTGAAGCTGTTCGACAGCAACGACGTGGAGCTCGCCACCGCCGCCGGAACCCAGTGCAACCCTGGCCAGACCGTTCAGATCCCGCTCACCTGGACTCCCCAGGCTGCCGGTGCCATGACCATCTATGGCAAGGTGTTCCTGACCGGTGACCAGAATCCCGCCAACGACCAGACTCCGAACCTGAACCTGATGGTCAATCCCAGTGGCATCTTCACCATCACCGTGGGCGACGGCAGCCAGACCGCCCGCATACCGATAGATATGTTCTATAAGAATTCCCTGCATCAGTACATCATCTATCCGGCGGAACTGGGCAACGCCATCGGGACGATCACCGCGGTGGCGATCTATAACCAATTCACCCAGGACCTGATGAATATGCCCACTAATGTCTTCATTGGCACCACCACCCTCAACGACCTCTCCGCCGGCTGGATACCTTGCACCGGGCACACCCAGGTGTATAGCGGCACCATCGACTATCCCAATGGCTCAAACCTGATCATGATCCCCTTCAGCGCTCCCTATCTGTACCTGAACGGGGAGAACCTGGTTCTCACCTTCCAGCGTCCGATGGATACGCAGTATTATAGCTCCACGAACTACTTCAAAGCACAGACCGGCACTCCCGCCACCCGTGCCCGCAACATCTATTCAGACGGCACCGCCTACGATCCGATGAATCCCCCCGCCACCGGTGGAACCGTTTCCGGGCAATTCGCCCAGACCACTCTCTACCTGATTCCCGGCGGAGTTGGCCACGTGCAGGGAACCGTGTTGGGCGCTGGAAACCAACCTCTGCAAGGGGTGAATGTCCAGATCCTGAACACCACCTATGCCACCACCACCAACGCCCAGGGCCAGTTTCAGATCCAGAACGTGCTGCCGAACACCTACACCATTCAGTTCAGCATCTATGGCTACGACACACTCACTCAGACCTTCACGCTGGATGAGGACGAGACCGAGATCATCGATGTGACCATGACCCCCATGGCCACCGTAACCGTGAGCGGCACCATCCTGGCCAGCGATACCGGCGCCGGACTGCCCGGAGCCAGCATTTATCTGGTGGGATATGCCAATTACAACGCCAACAGCACCGCCACCGGCGCTTTCACCATTCCCAGCGTCTATGCCAACCAGAGCTATGACTACACCATCATCTGCGCTGGCTACACCTCCGTGAATGGCACCATCGACGTGGGCGCCGGCAACTACTCCATGGGTAACATCACCCTGAATGAAGTGGCCTATGCCCCGCTGGCAGTGCAGGCTGAATCCAACGACATCAACACGGTGGTCACCGTAACCTGGCTGGCGCCTGATCCCAACGCCATGGAGATCACCGAAAGCTTCGAAGGCACCACCTTCCCGCCCCAGGAATGGGCTCATACAATCACCAATAACGGCCCTGCCAACACCCTGGGCATCTACCCCACCTGGTGCCGTTTCGGAACAGTTTCCATCAGCGGGCAGACCGTTGCCCCCACCGATGGCACCTACCAGGGTGGACTATACTGGGATTACAACCATCAGGATGAATGGCTGATCACACCGGACTTCAATTGCCCGCCCTCGGCTTATCTGCGCTTCGACAGCTATGTCTATCTGGGCAGCACCAATGCCGATCACTACTATGTGAAAGTATCGTCCGACAATGGCAGCACCTGGACCGCGCTATGGGATGCCAGTGCCCAAACCGGCGGCTGGAACTACTATGCCTCTCCCATCACCGTGGATCTGAGTGCCTACAGCGGACAGCAGATCATGCTGGCGTTCAATGCAGTGGACGGCCCCAACAACGACGGGCTCTGGTATGTGTGGTTCATGGACAACATCTACATCGGCAACGCTATCTCCACCATCACCTTTGCCGGCAGCGACCTCCGGGCCTATTCCGCAGCCGGCAACAGCACCGGATTCAACAGCGCCTTCATGCCGCTGCGTGCTCCTTCCCGCCGGATGGAGGAAGGCGGCATCCGCACCGAACCCAGGCTGCCCTTTGCCAATGAGGTGCGTTCCACGCTAAATTCGACCCGCGAACTCACCGGTTACAAGGTGTGGAGGCTGGGAGCCGGACAGGAAGGCAACGAAACCTCCTGGGCGCTGATCACTCCCGATCAGATCACCGCCCTCACCGTTGACGATCCCGGCTGGCAGAGCCTGCCCAACGGCAATTACCGCTGGGCTGTGAAAGCGGTCTACACCAACGGCGTCCTCTCCGTGCCCTCCTTCTCCAACATCCTGCTCAAGGAAACCATCACCGGATTGATCGCCGGTGTGGTCAGAAGGCAGAACAACACTCCCATCGTGGGCGCCACGGTAACCGCGGGAGGCCTTTCCGCCACCACCAACACCGCGGGAGCCTATTCCATCATCATCCCGGTGGGGACCTATGACGTAACCTGCACCGCCGACGGCTTCGTTCCCCAGACCGTGGAAGGCGTGGTGGTTACCCAGAACCAGACCACCACGGTGAACTTCATCATGATGGTGGTATCCAACGAGGATATCGTGATCCCGGTCACCGCCACAGAGCTGATCGGCAATTATCCCAATCCCTTCAATCCGGAAACCACCATCAGCTATAGCGTGAAGGAGGCCTCACCGGTCAGGATCGAGATCTACAACTCCCGGGGACAGCGAGTCCGCACCTTGGTGAACGAGACCCAGTCTGCCGGCTGGTACAATATCGTCTTCAACGGCAGGGACGACACTGGCAAGCCCGTCGCCAGCGGTGTCTATTTCTACCGCATGAGCGCTGGCAGCTACTCCTCCACCCGCCGGATGATCCTGATGCAGTGATCTGAACAGATGAACAGATAAACAGATGAACAGATAACCAGAGCAGATGGCTGCTCCTGGGGGTGCGGGATGCTGATCCCGCACCCCTTTTTTATCCCTTCATCAGGGAAGAAACCTGCGCTGCGGCAAAACGAAACCTCAGGGCCATCGATGACAAACCACCGCAGGTTCTGGGAGGGCGACTCTTCGAGCTAATATTATATTTGCCAATTATCTGTGTCGCCCTTCCAGGGCTTGAATGTGTTCGACCTTCAATATGGCGTCCCGCTGGGACTCAATTATCTTTTCCTTTCCATATGTTTCTATCTGAAATGTCGTTCCTACGGAACTCTGATGGCAAGCATGGCTAGATTTTTCTCGGCCGCTTCAGTGGGTGCGGGACTGCAGGCATGGTGCTATAATCCATGTGTTTATGAGACCCCGATCTCTTGTGCAACCGATTTTTGAGGCTGTGAAAAAACTCATGTTGCGAGTCCCAGCGGGACGGTATTTC
The DNA here is from genome assembly GCA_964631665.1 of uncultured Candidatus Cloacimonadota bacterium. Taxonomy (GTDB): domain Bacteria; phylum Cloacimonadota; class Cloacimonadia; order Cloacimonadales; family Cloacimonadaceae; genus Syntrophosphaera. The sequence continues at coordinate 6,298 of CAZVXK010000093.1, forward strand.
AGATAGCACTGGGGATCCAATCTTCCATCCGAGTCCCAGCGGGACGGCATATCAAGTGATTAATATTGAACAAAATGAGTGTGTTCGACCTACAATATGCCGTCCCGCTGGGACTCAAATATCATTTTATATCATCGTTTTTCTATCTGAAATGTCGTTCCTACGGAACTCTGATGGCAAACATCGAGGGCTTTTTCACAACCGCTTCAGCCGGTCAGGTTTTGGCGGCAGCGTTTCCGGATGGCTAAACTTCGTTTCATCCAGGCAAACGGAAGGTGATTTCCAAGGCGAGCAGATACTGTAAGCAGCTGTGAGCAGATATGAGCAGATTGGATGCAAACTTGGAAGCATACACTGTCCCCAATGTCCAAAATGGTCACCGCCCCCATTAGCATTACGGAATCATTACGGAGTCATTACGGAGTTAATCCGTAATGACTCCGTAATGATTCCGTATTGGTAATGGGAGCCATGATGGAAATCAAGGGAAAACCAGAGGGAACACCCTTGGTCCTATATAGGTTTATCATTCTTCACATTCAGGCAGGGTCTTTTTATGTTATCCGGTTGATGGTATGAATTTTAGCTCGTGTTGCAGTGGATCGCTCAGAACCTGGCCTGAGTATCCTGCAGAGCTATTTCCTGATCTGGGTTGGGGATTGCCGCCGGGATCAAAGCAAGTAGATTGTCCTTGAGGGGACAGAGAAAGCGATGTCCTCTTGATTCCCATACATATCGAAAGCGGAGTGATGATGAAAAGCATTATCAGCAGCCCATTGATCAAGAACATTATGCATGACGATTTTTGTGCTTTGCAGGAAACCATGCTGGTGTGCGAAGCATTGGACCATATCCGAAACAGTGAATCAAAACCGCGCATTCTGTATTTTTATGTGGTTGACCGCTCTTTCCACCTCAGCGGGGTGATCTCCACCCGAATGTTACTCACCGCGGATTTGAACAGCAGCCTGGGTTCGATTGCCGACCACAGGGTTCGCTATATCCCCCAGGAAGCCGAGATCCAGGATGTATTGGCGGAATTTGTGGTCCACAAGTTCCTTGCCCTGCCGGTAGTGGACAAGGAACACAGACTGGTGGGAATAGTTGATGTAAGCTCTTTTACCGAGAATGTTTCGGACATTCTGGAAAGGAACAAGGCGGGCGAAATCTTTGAAACCATTGGCTTTCGCCTTAATCAGATCCAGGGGGCTTCACCCCAGAAGGCTTTCCGGATCCGCTTCCCCTGGTTGATCGCCTCCATCACGGGAGGATTGCTCAGCGCCATCATGACCTCCAGATTTGAATCCGTATTGGCCGGAGCGCTGGTACTGTCCTTCTTTCTAACTCTGATCCTGGGCTTGGGTGAAAGCATCAGCATGCAATCGATGACCGTAACAATTCAAGCGCTCAGAACCAAGCCACCATCGTTGAAGTGGTTTGTGCATGAGTTTTCAAAAGAGCTGTTCACGGCGCTGCTGTTGGGATTGGCGTGTGGATTGACTGTGGGTGCGGCGGTCTTCATCTGGCAAAGAGCACTGCTTGCGGCCATGGTTATCGGAGGTTCTCTGGTGGTAACGATGCTTACGGCGAATCTGACCGGCCTCATCATCCCCACAACTCTGCACGCCTTGAAGCTGGATCCCAGGATCGCCGAGGGGCCTTTGACCCTTACCATTAGTGACCTGTTTACCATATCCATATATTTCAGCCTGGCAGGGCTTGTGTTATAGAAATGGGTTGTGAACGGGGGAAACCGATCCGCCCTTGCACGCCTCTTGCGCATCTCCACTGTGACCCTTCACATGCCTCCCTCATTATTATACATACGGACTGAGCCTGCCTGTAGCTCAGCCCTGATGGTTTGGTTGCTTCAGCCAAGCGACCCTACGGACTCCTGTTTCAATATTTCAGCCACTTCCAGGCTTCTTTGAGCGAGGGTTTTTTCCCATACATGAGGATCCCCACGCGGTAGATCTTGGCCGTCACCAGGAGGAGGAGATAGATCGCCGCCGCCGTGGTGAAAAGGGAGATGATGGCGCCCGAGGGCAAAGCCGGCGCACTGGCCGCGATGCGTGAAAACATCACCACCGGTGTAAAGAACGGGAACAGCGAAGCCCACAGGGCGGAAGGGGTGTCCGGATTCTTCGCCACGGAAAACATGATGAAGAAGCTCAGAATGTTGAGGATCACCACCGGAGCCAGGAACTGCTGCCCTTCGTCGTCCGTGTTCACCATGGCGCCGATGGCGGCGAAGAGGACGGCATAAAGCAGATAGCCCATCAGGAAAAACAGCAGGAAAAACACAAAGACCACCGGCGTGAAACGGAGGTTTTGGATGATGTTCAGCAATTCCGGCACCTGCACTCCGGCCTTGGCCAGCAGGTCGTCCCCATAAACCGTGAAGGCATAGATGAAGCCCACGATGACCAGAAGCTGCGTTATTCCGACCAGGCAGATCCCCACCAGCTTGCCCAGCATCAGTTCGATCGGTTTGATGGAGGAAATGATCGTCTCGGTGATGCGCTGGCTCTTCTCCTCGATCACGCTGCGGGTTACCATCTGCCCATAGACCATGATGAACAGCATCAGCACATAAGAAAGCAGGTAAGTGAGCAGATAATTGGCAATGCCGCTGCCCTTCACCTCCCCTTTCTGGGTAACCTGGATGCCTTCCAGCCACACCTGTCCCAGGTTCATCTCCTCACGGATCACCTCCGCCGGGAAACCCTTGTCCTCCAAACGCAGGTTGGATACCACCCTGGACAGGGCGCGTTGCAGCTTTTCCTGCTCCTCATAATCGGTCAGGTTTCGGCTGGAAAAGGTTACCATCCTGCTATCGATCACGTCTTGGGGAATGATCAGATATGCGTCGATCTGTTTGTCCATCACTTTGTTGTTCAGTTCGCTGCGCACTGCCGCCAGATCCTGGTTCCCAAGATCGTATTCCTGAAACCGGAACATGGGCTCTCCGCTGCGCAGCGTGTCCGGCAGCAGGCGTGTGAATTCCGTGTAGATCCTGCCGGTTTCATCCACCACCACCAGGTCTTTGCTGGCCGGCTTGAAGAACCGGCCAAAGATGAACACCCCGCCAAAGACCATCACCAGCAGCAAGGGCAGCAGCAGAGTGCCGATCACGAAGCCCTTTTTCTTCACCCGGGTCAGGTATTCCCGTTTGACCACGGCCATGGTTTTGCTATTCATGGTTTTCCTCCCCCTGCCGGTGGCGCTGCACCGAAGAAATGAAGATGTCGTTCAGCGAAGGCTCCATCAGCTCAAAGCGGTTGATCCGCACCTCACGGACGATGGACTGCAAGAATTCCTGCGGGTCCGCGCCGGGCTTAAGCTCGAGCTCCACATAGTTGCCAAAATCGTCGAACTTCTCTATTACCTGTGAGTTCTGCAGAAAATCCGGCTTGCCGGTGTAGGAGAGCTGGATGCTTCTGCTGCCGAATTGCTTCTTCACTTCGCCGATCTGGCCGTCCAGGATCTTCTGCCCGTGGTCGATCAGCAGGATGGTGTCGCACAGGCGTTCCGCGTTGTCCATCTCATGGGTGGAGAAGATGATGGTGTTGCCTTGTTTCTTCTGCTCCAGGATCAGTTCCTTGATCAGGTTGGTGTTGATGGGGTCCAGCCCCAGAAAAGGCTCGTCCAGGATCATCAGTTCGGGCTCGGACATCACGGTGGCGATCATCTGCAGCTTCTGTTGCATGCCTTTGGAGAGTTCCTCCACCTTTTTGCGCTTCCACTCCATCAGCTCCAAGCGCTCCAGCAAGCCGTCGATCGCCGCCTGCGCCTTTTTGCCCTTCATGCCCTTCAGTTCACCCAAAAACAGCAGCACGTCGTTGACCCGCATTTTGCGGTAGATGCCCCGCTCCTCCGGCAGATAGCCGATCCGGTGGTTCTGATTGGCGGAGTTTTTTTGGCCAAAGAGGGATATCTTGCCGGAATCCGGAATGATGATGTTCATCAGCATCCGGATGGTGGTGGTCTTACCGGCGCCGTTGGGGCCCAGCATGCCATGCACCTGCCCCGCCTCCAGGGAAAAACTGATATTGTCAACCGCCCGGAGTTGTCCGAACTGCTTGCAGATGTCCTGTGCTTCCACGATCTTCATGATACCTCGCAATCCTTGACAGGGAACGTTTAATTGTGCTCACTTTCAGTATTGTAAACAATAATCCCGGCACTCCGATGCTGTCAAGCGAAATCCAATAAACCTGCGTAACGCAACCCTGCGTAATCTGAAGACATCGAAATCCCCTGCTTCTAATGAGACTTGCAGGATGGACTCGTATCGTTAACTG
>CAZVXK010000094.1:0-3549 GCA_964631665.1 uncultured Candidatus Cloacimonadota bacterium
AAATACCGTCCAGCTGGGCCTTGTAACACGAGTTTTTTCACTGCCTCTAAAGCCTGAGGCGGATTCAGGTTCTACTGAGGTTTAAGCCTACGCCAAGGCCTTCGCCAGGCAAGATGCCTGGATTCCTCAACTTTCATCGCTCCCGTTACCAATACGGAATCAATACGGAGTCATTACGGATTAACTCCGTATTGACTCCGTAATGATACCGTAATGCTAACAAGAGCCATGTCAGATAAGAAGAGGTAATTTACTGCCTATACATAAAATAAACATATTAACTGCAGTAACAGACTGTCTCACAAGACAATAGCAAGTATTTACGCCCCGCAGGATATGCCCTTTCCAGAGGAGGCTGTAAAATTAGCTTGACATATAGCAGCAGGATTGAGGAATATGACATTTCTGGAAGTATTATTAATATACAAAGCTTCCCGGAACCCAAAAACTGCCGGTGGAAAGGATGAAAAGCATGATCAAGCCAAAGTGGTGGCTGGCGCTGGCGCTCGTTTTAGGCAGCGCTGCGCTCGGTGCCGAACTGCTGATCCCGATGGATCTCACCCAAAGCAACCATCTGAAAGCCTATGGCGTTGCCTTCAGCGCCCTGCAGCAGCAGTATGTGGTGAAATGGCTGCTCAACTACCGGGGGGGCAGTTTCCTGATCCCGGATTCCAACGAGATCGCCGGTTTGTGCAATATTCGCGGCGTGCGCTATGAGAATGTCTCCTCCGCCCAGGTGGCGTCGATCATGCTGGAGATCCAGGAATCGAATATGGAAGCGCTGGTGCTGGAGAAGGAGCCCAAGATCGCTATCTATATCCCGCCCAACACTTTGCCCTGGGACGATGCCGTTACTCTGGCCCTGGAATATGCGGAGATAGATTATGACCGGCTGTGGGATGACGAGGTGCTGGAAGGAAAATTGGGAGATTATGACTGGCTGCACCTGCATCACGAGGATTTCACCGGCCAGTATGGAAAATTCTATGGTTCCTACCGCCACATGCCCTGGTATCAAAACGATGTCCGCGTGAATGAGGCGATGGCCGCAAAGCATGGCTACAGCAAGGTTTGGCAGCTCAAGCATGCCGTGGCGCAGAAGATCAGGGAATTTGTGGAAAACGGCGGATTCATGTTTGCCATGTGCGCCGCCACGGACACCTTCGACATCGCCATGGCGGCCTATGGGGTGGACATTGTGGACGCCCTGATCGACGGCGATGGCATCGATCCCCAGTATAAGAGCAAACTGAATTTTGAGCGCTGCTTCGCCTTCGAGAATTTCAGCCTGAAGACCAATCCCTTCGAATATGAATTTTCCGATATCGACGCCAGCGACTATTCCCGGCTGCGGGGCGCGGAAGCAGACTATTTCCAGCTCTTCGACTTCTCCGCCAAATATGACCCCGTGCCCACTATGCTGACCCAATGCCACACCAATGTGATCAACGGCTTCCTGGGACAGACCACTTCCTTCTTCAAGGACAAGGTGAAAAAGAGCGTGATCATCCTGGCGGAAGTGCCGGGCCACAACGAAGTGAAATATATCCACGGCAACATCGGCAAAGGCACCTTCACCTTCTATGGGGGCCACGATCCCGAGGATTACCAGCACCGGGTGGGCGATCCCGAAACCATCCTGGACCTGCATAAAACCTCCCCCGGCTATCGCCTGATCCTGAATAACATCCTTTTTCCGGCGGCGGAAAAGAAACAGCTGAAGACCTGAGGAAAACGCAGTGAAAAAGTTCTATCCGGACATCCACAAAACCCGGCTGAAGGTGGGGATCTTCACCCTGGTGATCGCGGCGCTGCTGCTCTTCGGTTATCTGTGGCTGAGCAACCGCATCTCGGTGCGCAAGCAGCAGATACTGAAGCTGAGCTTTGAGGATGTGATGGGTTTGGAGATCGGGGACAAGGCCATGTTCCGCGGCATGGAGGTGGGCCGGATCAAGACCATCGAATCCCGTGGCCAGGATATCCTGGTGACTGCCAAAATCAACCGGGACATCGTGTTGAACGAAGGCGCTGCCTTCTATATCACTGATAGCAGCCTAATGGGCGGAAAAGCCTTGAACATCAGGCAGGGAGAGGGTTCCGAGCCTCTGTCCATGGCTCTGGTGCACAAGGGGGTCAGCCCCACCGGAGTGGTGGATGTGATCGGCAAAGCCGCTGTCGCCATCGACGGATTCAACTCCGTCCTCGATCAGCTAAAGCAGGAAGGCGGTTTCATAGCCAAGTCCTCCGGCCTGCTGGACGAGGCCGGTTCCGCGGTGCGCTCGGTGGACAACCTGGCGATGAATATGAACAGCGAACTGAGCCAGGCGCTGCGGCGAATCGACCAGCTCACCACCCAGATCAACCAGATCGTTTCTGCCAACAGCGATAATGTGAACAGCCTGCTGGCCGCTTCGCCAAAAGCTTTGGGCAACCTGAACAGCACCCTGGACAGCCTGCAGGCGTTGTCCGCAAGGCTGAGCAGGACAGTCCAGGCCGTTAATAGTGGCAGCGGCACCGCTGCCCGGCTGGTTGGCGAGGACGAACTCTATAACAAACTTCTGGAATCGGTGCAGAATCTCGATGCCCTGGTGCAGGATATCAAAGCCAATCCCAAGAAATACGTGAAATTCAGCCTGTTTTAAGGACTATAATGAAGCTCAGACTCCTGATTGCCGCCCTGCTGCTCACTTTCAGCGTGGCGGGTTCCGCCTACTATTTCGGCCAGAACAAGGTCAACGCAACACTCGTGGACTGGTCGGTGATCCAGACCATGCACTTCGATATCTATTTTCCCAAGGGGGAGGATGAATTTGGCAAACTGGCAGCCCTGATGGCGGAAGAGACCTACTACACCATCCGGGACGACCTCAAATTCCCAGTCCGATCCCGCATCCCGATCATCTTCTATGGCAGCAAGACGGAATTCCAGGCCACCAATATCATCTATCCCATTCTCACGGAAAGTGTTGGCGGCTTCACCGAAAGCCTGCGCAACCGGGTGGTGATCCCCTTCGATGGCAGCTATGGAGCTCTAGAAGAACTTTTGGCGCATGAACTTACCCATGCCTATGTGAACGCGCTGGACAGCCGCATGACCGGCGCCTTCAATGCTTTGCGACCGACTTCATTTCCCTTCTGGTTTTCGGAAGGGCTGCCGGAATTCCTCTCCATCGGCGGCGAGGACAATTTCAACAACATGTTCATCCTGGACATGGTGGTCAATGAGAAACTGCCGGCATTGGAGAATTCGGACGGATACTATGCCTACCGCCTGGGAGAGAGCTTCCTCACCTTCATCGCCAACACCTACGGGCGGGAGAAGGTGGCGGATTATTTCTTCTCCATCCGCTCCACCAACAGCCTGAAGGAAGCCACCAAACGGATCTTCGGCATGGAATTTGAGGAACTAGAATCCCGCTGGCGTTACCAGCTGAAACGGGATTACTTTCCCACGGTGAACACCCATGGCATCCCCAAGGAGGATTATGAGCAGCGCACCTTCAGCAGCAAGGACGGTTCCTATTTCAATTTTGCGCCGCGCTATTCGCC
>CAZVXK010000094.1:3649-10506 GCA_964631665.1 uncultured Candidatus Cloacimonadota bacterium
GCCCAAAAGGGGATGCAGTGCGATCTGTTTTTGTATGACCTTGCCACCAAAGAGATCAGGCAACTGACCGATGATCTGTTCAACGATGCCCAGCCCCGCTTTTCCCCGGATGGCAGGAGCCTTGTCTTCTCCTCAGAACGCACCTTCACTGCCGCCAGCGAACGCAGGGGCTTTTTCAGCAATCTGGGACGGGACATTTTTGGCCTTGATCTGGAGAGTGGGCAGATCACCCAATACACTTTCGAAGCAGCAAGATGCTCCGCCCCCATGTTCGACGGGGAGGGCGGCAAGCTGCTCTACATCACCGAGCAGGAAAAGATCAGCAATTTCAAAGTGCTCGACCTTGCCACTTCAGAGGCGGCAGAACTGACCAAGGTGCTTTCCGGAGTCTTTTCCGGCGATATTTCTCCCGATAATCAGTATCTGCTGATCTCCAACTTCTTCAATGGAGCCTGGAACCTCTATTTCGGCAATGATCCCCTCTCCGGGCTGGTCTATCAGCCCTACCCCGCCCCCCAGCCCTGGCAGGAAGGCACCGATCTGCTGGATGGCATCGAGCTTTCCCGGTTGGATTATTTTGGCAAGCGCCCCCGGGTCAGGACCAAACGGATCAATCCGGCGCCGCAGTATGACATGCGCCGCCCGCTGTTGGGGGATTATGAGACCATGTTTGAATACACGCGGGAGGATTCGCTGCGCCTGAGCCAGGATTTCAGCTATGATGACCGCCCGCAGACCATCGCCACTGTGCCGGAGATCAAGCCCTACCGCACCAGGTTTTCGCTGGACCGGCTGTGGGGCGGTTTGGCCTATGCCTCGGGCGTGGGCACCATCGGCTATGTGGAACTGGGCCTCAGCGACATGATGGGTAACCACGGCATCGGCATCAATGCCGGCATTTCAGGCAAGCTGGAGGAATCCAACATCCTGCTCACCTACCTCTATCTGAAACGCAGAGCGGATTACGGCGTGGGAGTGTTCAACCTCTTCGATGAGGTCTATTACCGGGTGTATCAGCCTGGCCTGGACGACTATTACCGCAAGCGGGTGCGCCAGACCGGGCTCTATCTGCTCTATCGGTATCCCTTCAGCCGTTTCCTCCGCTTGGATTTTGACCATCAGATCTACCAGCGGGGGCAGTTTTGGGATAAATGGCAATGGCACAACGACGGAACCGGGGAATGGATCGAAGATCCTGTTAATGACCAGGACCTGGTCTATACGCCAGGCCTCACCCTAGTGCACGACAACGCCCTCTATGGCTCCACCGGCCCGCTGTTGGGCTGGAGGGCTCTGTATACGATCCGCACCACTCTGGCCGATGGCAAGCTGGACTATCTGACCAATTACCTGGACTGGCGCAGCTACACTTTGTTCAGCCGGCGCTATGCCATTGCCCTGAGGGCGATCGGAGGTGTCAGCTCTGGTGACAATGCCCAGCGTTTCGACCTCAAAGGCTACTATGGCGTGCGTGCCTTTCTGGACGATGACAGCGGCCATAAGAAAGCCCTGGTCAGTGCGGAGCTGCGCTTTCCCTTCATGGAATACATCAGCATAGCTTTCCCGCTACCCATCACCATTGGCAACATCCGGGGCAGCGTTTTCTCCGATCTGGGCACGGTATTCAACGATTTCAAGGAATTTCAGGGCTTTCACGATAACAAGCTCAGGGACTTGAAACTGAGCTATGGCTTCGGTCCCAGGCTCAATCTGGGCTATGTGATCCTGCGCTTTGACATCGCCTGGCTTTCTGACCTTTCCAAAATATCCAAACCCATCTATTACCTCAGTTTAAGTGAAGATTTCTAATATGACATACAGGAGACATCAATGAAAATCGACTTGCTGCGCAAACCACCCGAACATATGGACACCGTGGTGGTGATGCAGGATGAAAAGGGTGAACTCAAACACGTCGAGTTCCTGCCGCCGGAGTTTATCGCTGCCATCTCGGTCATCGTCAAACAGGATGATTTCAAATTCGAAGCCAATGCTCTGAAGAGCTTCCCGATCGTGCTGAATGGGGAACGCAGCAATGTGATCCTCTGCGGGGTGGGGAATTCCCATGAGCTGAATCAGGACAAGCTGCGCAATCTCTTTGCCCTTGCCTTCCGGGCCGCTTTCAAGCTCAAAGCCAGGGAGATCTTTCTGTTCCCCGGTTTCCCCAATACCATCGGTGAGGTGAATCTGGGCCACATCCTGGCCGAGACCGCCCTGCTGGTCGAATACAAGTTCGAAAAGTATCTGAGCGCCGAAAAGCAACCCGCTCTGGAAGCCCTCCACCTGGCCCTTAACCTGAAGAACACCCGCCACATCAACCGCGGCATCATGGAAGGGCGCATCCTTGCCGAGGCCACCAACCTCGCCCGCAACCTGGTGAACGAGCCGGCAAACGTGATCTATCCCGAAACCCTGGCCGAAGCCGCCAAGAAAGCAGCATTGCAATATGGCTTCTCCATCGAAGTGCATTCCCTGGACAAGCTGAAGCGCATCAAGATGGAAGCCTTCCTGGCCGTGGGCAAGGGCTCCAAACATGAACCCCGCCTGATCGTGATGTCCTACCACGGCAATCCCGATGGCAAGGCCAAGACCATTGGCCTGATCGGCAAGGGGCTCACCTACGACAGCGGTGGATATTGCATCAAAACCCCGCAGGGCATGGTGAACATGAAGAACGACATGGCGGGCGCCGCGGCAGTGATCGGAACCTTTGCCGCCCTGGCCACCCTGAAGCTGAAGCTGAATGTGGTGGGCGTGATCGCCGCCTGCGAAAACATGGTCTCCGGGGCTGCCTACCGGGCGGGAGACATCATCCGCAGCATGTCCGGAAAGACCATCGAGGTCATCAACACAGATGCCGAGGGGCGCCTGACCCTGATCGACGCCATTCATTATGCCATCACCAAGGAACGCGTGGACAAGGTGATAGACATCGCCACCCTCACCGGCGCCGCCGTGGGGGCTTTGGGCAACCAGATCTCCGCCGTGCTCACCAACGACGATGCCCTGCTGCACAAGCTGAAAACCGCTTCCGACCACTGCGGAGAAAAGATCTGGCAGCTTCCCGCCCATGAGGCCTACACCGAACTGCTCAAATCCGAAGTGGCCGATCTGAAGAACACCGGCGGGCCCTATGCCGGTGCCATCACCGCCGGGCTGTTCATCCGCGAGTTTGTGGAAAACAAACCCTGGCTGCACATCGATATCGCCGGCACCGCCCTCAGGGACAAGGAAAGCGGCATCCATCCCTTTGGCGCCACCGGCGTGGGAGTGCGGCTGCTGATCAGCCTGCTGAAAGAACTTGAATAGATGTTCCGCATCACCCGCCTCCTGATCTGCCCGCTGCTATTGCTGGGACTGCTGGCCTGCCAAGCTGCCAAAAAGCCAGGCCAGGGCTTGATCGTGGTCTCCATCCATCCCTACGAACTGCTGGTGAGGCAGCTCGTGGGCGACAGCCTGGAAGTGAAGACCCTGATCCCTGCCAAAGCCTCGCCCCACACCTGGAGCCCCCAACCCTCTGATTTGAAAGCCCTGCAGGAAGCCGATCTGGCCATTTCGAACGGTCTGGGGCTGGAGGCCAATCTGCAGCAAGCTTTTGCCGAAAAGGGAGACCGGCACATCGAGATCGCCCGGCTGATCAGACATCCCGATGACGATGACCCTGCTTCTGATCCAGAAGATCAAGCAGAACAAGCAGATACAGAACATCATCAGCACAGTATGAACCCCCATCTCTGGCTCTCGCCGCCCCGCCTGATCCAGATCACCCTGCTGCTGGTGGACGAACTGCAAACCCGCTTTCCCGATCTGGCTGAGACCATCGGCAGAAACGGCGCTCAGGTGATCCGTGAATTGATCGCCCAGAACGATCTGATCCTGAAGGAGCGCAGCACCTTCGGCCAACCGGCTGTGATCACCTATCATGACAGCTTCCACTATTTCCTGAGGGATTACGACATCCTGCATCTGGGCTCGGTGCAAAGCTCCCCCGGCAGGGAACCCACGCCCAAGGAGCTTTCCGAGCTGGGCAGGCTGATCCGTGCCCACGATCTGAAAGCCATCTATGTGGAACCCCAGATGGACAGAAGGTCTGCCCAGGTATTGGCCAAGGAATTTCGCCTGAAGGTGATCGAACTGGACCCCTTGGGCTACACCTTCAAGCCCCGCACCATCATGGATGTGATCCAGGCCAACTGGGAGCGCATGAAGCAGGGCTGGTGATCCTTACACCTTTGCATGAAACCAGCATGACCCCCTCCCTGAATCGAACCCGGCGCAGCATTAACCCATTAACCATTAACCACTAACCCCACCATGATCGAGATCGCCGGTCTCAACCACCAGATCAACTCCCTGCCCATCCTGGAGGAGATCAATCTGCGCCTGGAGGACGGGGAATTTGTGGCGATCATCGGTCCCAACGGCGCTGGCAAGTCCACCCTGATCAAGCTCATCCTGGGTTTGCTGCCTGTGCAGAGCGGATCCATCAGCATCGACGGCCTTCCCCATCTGGACTGGTTGCGCCAGCATCCCATCGGCTATCTGCCCCAGCGCGAGGAATATGACCGCCGCTTCCCTGCCACCGCTCTGGATATCGTTTTGATGGGTTTGGCGGGCGAGGTGGGACTGGGCGTCCGCTTCAAAACCAGCCATCGCAAGCGTGCCCTGGCAGCGATGGAAACCACCCGCACCGGCGGATTGGCGCGGAAAATGATCGGAGCCCTCTCCGGCGGAGAGCTGCAAAGGGTGCTGCTGGCACGGGCCTTGGTTTCGGACAGCAAATACCTGTTCCTGGACGAACCGGAAGCCTCGGTCGATCAGCCCGGCGTGCAGAATTTCTTCGAACTGCTCCGGCAATTGCACAAACAGGGCAAGACCATCATCACCATTTCCCACGACCTGCACACCCTCACCGACTATTGCACCTTCCTGGTCTGCCTGAACCGCAGGCTGCACTGCCACAACCAAACCGAGATGGTCAATTCCGAACTGATCCACAAAACCTTCGGCGAAGCGGTGCGCATCATAGAAAAGAACTACTGAGCCATGCTTGCCTATTCCTTTCTGCTCAATGCTTTGCTGGCTTCCCTGTTCTCCTCGGTCTCCCTGGCGCTGTTTTCCCCGTTCGTAACCCTGCGCCGCATTTCCTATCTGGGCGAAGCCCTTTCCCACATTGCCTTCGCCGGGATCGCCATCGCCCTGCTGCTCGGCCTGGACCTGTCGCTCACCACCCTGGCCTTCGTGGTGCTGATCAGCCTGGCGATCGGGTGGTTGGCCCAAAAACGCCAGATGGAGGAGGCCAATACCATCACCATCTTCCTGTCGGTCTCGATGGCGCTGGGCATCATCCTGATCTCTCTGAAGCAGAGCTACACCTTCGATCTGGCCAGCTATCTGTTTGGCAATGTGCTGCTGGTCGGCAGCAGCGATCTCTGGCGGCTGGGCATCCTGGGCTTGGTCAACCTGGCTTTCATCCTGATCCTGTACAAAGAACTGTTCTATCTGTCCTACAACCATGAAATGGCAAGATTTTACCGCCTGCCTGTGAATCTGGTGAACCGCATCTTCCTGATCCTGCTGGCCGCCAACATCGTGATCAATCTCAAAGCCGCCGGCATCATCCTGGTGAGCGCGCAACTGATCCTGCCCGCAGCCACCGCCTTCAATCTGGTAAAGCGTTTGGACCGCGCAGTGGCCGTTTCGGCGGTAGTGGCAGGCTTGGCGGCGATCGGTGGTTTTGCCTTTTCCTGGTGGTTCAATCTGCCCACCGGCGCCAGCATCGTGTTGCTCGAATTTCTGCTCTTTCTGTTCAGCCTGGTGGTCAAACGCAAATAGGGCAATCCTTTCCAGATGAGTAATGTCTATACCGTCCTGATGGCCGTGGTCTTGCACGGACTGCTCTGGCAATTCCGGGAAGCCAGGCTCTATGCCTGGGCGGAAAAACTGTTTGCCCTGCTCACCGGAAGACCCCTGAACCAGACCCGCAGATACGATGCCGAGGGCATTCCCATCCAGCTCTACCGCCGCGAAGGGCTTAAGTATAATCCCCTGTTCGTGGCCGCCCAAGCCAAACGGGTCTATGCCAGGGTCCGTGACCCCAAGCAGAAGGAATACTTCATCCGCTTGTCCGACTGGCTGATCTGTAATGCTGAAGCCAACGATTCCACCCTCTGGCTGCCCTACCGCTTCGACCTTGCCCAATTCGGACTCAAGGCACCCTGGCACAGCGCTCTGGCCCAGGGCGTGGCGCTAACCGTTGCCGCCCAACGCTATGAACTGGAGCGGGACGACCTCTGGCTGGAGCATTACCGCAAGCTGCGCAACACTTTGCTGCCAGAACACGGGCTCTCTGTTTCCCTAACTGAGGGCTCCCTCTGGTTTGCCGAATATCCCACTGCAAAGGCACCCTTTGTGCTGAACGGCATGGCGGCAGTGCTGCTGGAGCTGGACACCGGTTATCGCCTTACCGGGGACGAACTTAGCCGGGAGTTGTTTAACCGCGGCTTTCAGGCTCTGGTCGCCAAACTGGATGAGTTCGATGCCCGGGGCTTCAGCTATTACAGCCTGGATGGACGCAAAGCCAGCCGTAACTACCATCAGATGCACATCCAACAACTAAAAGCGCTGAACGCGATCCGCCCCCATCCCAAACTGCTTCACTATGCGCGCCGCTGGCAAAGGCATGACCGGCTCCCCGTGCTGGTGCAGCTTTTCTTCAATCCCCGCCCCAAACGCATCCTCGCTTTTCTGGCCAGCTTTTTCCTGATCCTGGGTGGATTGACGCTGGGCAAAATCCTGCTTCGCTCCCGTTAGCATTACGGAATCATTACGGAGTCATTACGGAGTTAATCCGTAAT
>CAZVXK010000095.1:0-3572 GCA_964631665.1 uncultured Candidatus Cloacimonadota bacterium
CTGTTGCCCCTTTGCCCCCATGCCCCTGTGCCTCCATTTTAAAGCGTTAATCAAGTCTTAATCAAGCGTTAATCAAACGTTAATAGTTAACGCTTGATTAACGCTTGATTAAGACTTGATTAACGCTTTGACAAAACAGGCAAACTTGTGAGCATCGAAATCTACCCAATTAAGCAACAATTAAGCAACACTTTAACAACACTTTAGCACCACTTTGACGCCCATTAGCCTCCCTTTGTATCATAGAATGCCAGAGGGAACGCAGGTAAAAATAATCAAAGTTATTGACAAAAGAGAGCCGCTAAAACATCATGGTATAAAATATAAAACTACCATTGGGGAGGATTTATGTCCTATCGCGTACTCGCCATCAATCCGGGTTCGACCTCGACCAAGATCGCCGTCTATGACGGAGACCGTCCGGTGTTTGAAAAGACCCTGCGTCATGAACCATCCGAGCTGGAGATCTATCCCAGCATCATCGACCAGTATGATTTCCGCAAGAAGCTGGTGTTGGAAGCCATGGAGGAAAACCAGGTTCCCCCCTCCAGCCTGCAGGCCGTGGTGGGCCGGGGTGGTTTGATCAAAAGCGTTCCCGGCGGCACCTGGAAGATCAACGACCAAATGCTGCACGATCTGCGGGATACCTCGCTGTGGGGGCGCACCCACGCTTCGAATCTGGGTGCCTTCATCGCCGATGCTATTTCCAAAGAACTCAAGATCCCCGGTTTCATCGTGGATCCGGTGGTGGTGGATGAATTTGAGGACATCGCCCGCATTTCCGGCATTCCGGAGATCGAGCGCAAATCCCTGCTCCATGCCCTCAACATACGCTATATCGCACGCCTGTTGGCAGAAGAGCTGGGACAGAAATTCGATCAGACCAATCTGATCGGGGTGCACATGGGCGGAGGCATCTCGGTGGCGGCGATCAAAAATGGCAGGGTGGTGGACGTAAACAACGCACTGCTGGGAATGGGACCTTTTTCACCCCAACGCGCCGGCGCCCTGCCCATCGGAGACCTGCTGGAGCTGGCCTACAGCGGCAAATACACCCATCAGGAGTTGATACGCTATCTCACCAAAGCTGCCGGCTTGCTTGCCTATTTGGGCACCGACAGCGGGATCGAGGTCAACCGGCGCATCCAGGAGGGGGACGGCAAGGCAAAGATGATCCTGGACGCCATGTGCTATCAGGTTTCCAAGGAGATCGGCGCCTGCGCCACGGTGCTGAAAGGAAAGGTGGATGGAATCTTCTTCTCCGGCGGATTGGTCTATAACGATTATATCATCGATCAAATCCGCTCCCGGGTGGAATTCATCGCCCCCCTGCACCTCTACCCCGGGGAAAAGGAAATGGAAGCCCTTTCCCAAGGCGGCGTGCGGGTGCTGAATGGCATGGAACAAGCGCAGGAGTATAATTTTTAGAAGACATCCATGCTGAAACTGCTGATCCTCCCGCTGCTGCTGGCTTTCGCCTTCACCGCAGCGGCGGAGAACTGGACCGTACTGGTCTATCTGGCTGCGGATAACAACCTGTGGCAGAATGCGGTGCAGGATATCAACGATATGGAATCGGTGGCCATCCCGGCCAACCTGAACCTGATCGTGCAATCGGATATGCCCTCCGACTCACCCTATCCGGGCGGCCAGCGGCGCCGCATCCAGCAGGACAATTCACCCCTGATCACCTCCCCCCTGCTCCAAAACCTGGGCAGCATTAACAGCGGAGATCCGCAGACTCTGAACAGCTTCATCAACTGGGGTTTCCAGCACTATCCAGCCTCAAGGAAAATGGTGGTGATCTGGGGACATGGAGACAACTGGTTCAAGAGCGACACCCCGAAATGGATCTGCCCGGACGACGGAGCGCAGTCTCTGATCAGCGTGGCAGATGGAGAGCTCAAAGCCGCGCTGGAGGATATTCCCCGGTTGGACATTCTGCTCTTCGATGCCTGCTCCATGCAAAGTGTGGAAGTGCTGGCGGAAGTGATGGATGTGGCCGACTATGTTGTCGGTTCAGCCGAACTGGTGCCTGCAGCCGGTTTTCCCTACCAAACGATGATCCCGCTGTTCGCGGAAAACAGCGTGGAGGAGATCTCAGCGCTGATTCCGCAGAAGTATCTGGAATCGTATGAACCGGGAGGAATCCAGAATCCCCAGGGATTCATCAATCCCCTCACCTGCTCAACGATACGCACAAGCCCCTTGCCAGGTTTTTTTAATCTTTTTTCGGATATTTTTTGCCTTGGGGGAGTCGGCGAAGCCGAGGCGATCGTGGAAAACATCAGGGGTAATCTGTGGGAGATGAACACCGCCTATTGCGATGTGGACGTGGAAGAGTTTATGGTGAGTTGCTGGGCAATGTATCCGCAACATGAGGTATCATTTTGGATAAACCTGACTTGGGGGAGATGGTATGAATGCGTGGCCTGGTCAGGCAGCGCGAACATACCGCACTCGCCTGTAGGCTCCGCAGCAATCTGGTTTCCCTGGCACCGGCAATACTTCGACGCCTGGTGGAGGAAATACAGTAAGCTGGAATTCGCCAAAACCCGTTGGCTGGCTTTTCTCAATTTCGGCCTGGGGGATGAAGTTCCGCCGGACCCACCGCAGCTTACTGCGCCTACCATGGTTTTGGGCAACCTGACGTTCCGGATCATCCAACCGTTGGATCCCGATGTCCTGAGTTATGAGGTAACCGTGCAGGAAGACAACGCCACCGATCCTGCAGTCTATACTTATACTGCCGATTACGGACAGGAAGGATTTTGGGTCTCGATCCCGGTCGTTAGTTCGGGAAGCATATCGGTGATGGCGATCGATAGTTGCGGCAACCGGTCAGTCCCCGTTGAACTCAGCTTCACCTATGAGGAACCGGGATTGACTGTGTTGATGGTGCCCAATCCTGTGCGAGCGAGATCCCTGGCCAGCGTACGCTGGTATCTTCCGGAAGGAATGACCGGAGAGGTTAAACTGACCCTGTATAACCTGCGGGGGCAGATGGTCCTCTCCCGCAGCTTCGATCAGCAGAATTCCGGCGAAGGCAGCTGGATGCTTTCCTCCGAACCGGAGTTTCACCAGCTGGGCAGAGGAGTATATATCCTGAGGCTGGAAATTGGCAAACGCCATCATCACCGCAAGCTCACAATTCTATAGCACAAGGAGGCTTGCGAGAATTGTGGATATCTTGTGGATAATTTGGAAAAGCTCTTTCGTGGCATTCCTAACTTTATGCAGATCAATCCATTGCCCAGTCGGAGTTATCCACGCCATTTGTGGATAAGTGCGTAGATATATGGAAAACATAACCTTGGAAAACTGCTGATGAGCCTGCCTGAACTGAGCAAAAATCACCTCAAAGAACTGGCTAAATTGCGGATAAAGAAGTACCGTCTGGCCAGTGGAAAGGTGGTGATCGATGGCAGCCGGATCCTGGAGCAGTTGTTTGCCTATGGGATTCAACCGCTGGAGCAGTATGTGGCTGAGAGAGCCAAACCCCAGTGGGAAAATGTAATCGCCTACTCAACCACCCGGCAAGCCCTGGAGCGTATCTGCACCAGTGAACAACC
>CAZVXK010000095.1:3672-10307 GCA_964631665.1 uncultured Candidatus Cloacimonadota bacterium
GGATTTGGCCACCCTGAATGCCACCCTGGTCGGTACGGATGCCCGTCGGGGGACACCGCTTCATCATTTCCATCCATCCCCTCAGGAAAAGCTGATCATCCTGATCGGGAACGAGGCGCATGGCATCGATCCCGTTCTGAAGAGGCAGGCAAAGCTATGGTTGAGCATTGGCATCTCGCAGGAAATGGAATCCCTGAATGCCGCCGTGGCCTCCGCCATCATTGCCCATCATCTGTATGTTTCAGAAGAGGTTGGCGATAGTGGTTGACAAATTCGGCGGCTTTTCAAGCTTGGCTTTTCGCGATCTTCAGAGCAAGGAGCAAACGTGAATATCATCAGCAACAAGACCGGCTGGATCGAAGTGATCTGTGGCAGCATGTTCAGCGGAAAGACGGAGGAATTGATCCGCCGTATCCGAAGGGCGGAATATGCCCGCCAGCCCGTATTGGTATTCAAACCAGCGATCGATGACCGCTATGACGCCAATAACATCGTTTCCCATTCCCAGATGCAGGCGCCCTCGATCCCGATCGCCCAACCGGCGGAGATCTATCAGTACCTGACTGATGAGATCAAAATTGTGGCAATCGATGAAGCGCAGTTCTTTGATGAATCCATCGTTGGCATCTGCAATGACCTTGCCGACCGGGGCTTGCGGGTGATCGTGGCCGGGTTGGATCAGGACTACAAGGGCGATCCCTTTGCCAGCATGCCCCAGCTTTTGGCGATCGCGGAATATGTAACCAAAAACCTGGCGATCTGTGTCCAGTGCGGCAATCCCGCCAACCGTACCCAACGCACCGTTCACAAGGGGGAACAGATCCTGGTGGGCAGCACCGAAGCCTATGAAGCCCGCTGCCGCAATTGCCATGAGGTTTTGGACTGAGCATGCATTACAGTTTTGGCTCGGTGATCATCCTCTTCCTCGCCAATCTGATCAGGATCTATTATTGGCTGATCCTAGCCCGGGTGATCCTGAGCTGGGTGATCCGAGATCCTGAAAACAAGCTCTTTGCTTTTCTGCTGGACATCACTGAACCGGTCCTGGCTCCCATCCGGAAGATTTTGCCTTCCATGGGCCTGGATTTTTCACCGATCATAGCTTTTTTTCTGTTGCGGCTGCTGAGCAGGCTGCTGCTTAGTTTTATTTGACAATGATTTGGGAGGTATGATGACCTTGTCCCCCACCGATATCCGGCATCAGGAGTTTTCGGGCGCGATGTTCGGATACAGCAAAAAGGAAGTGAAGGCATTCCTGGAGCAACTGGCAGGCGAAATCGAGGAATATCAGCGCAAGCAGGAAAGGGAACTGCAGCGCCGTGAGCTGATGCAGCATGAGGTGAAACAGGAAGCCCTGCAGGCCAGCACCGCTGTTGATGAGCTGAAACGGCGCGAAGAACTGATCAGCCGCACCCTGGTCTTCGCCGAAAAGACCAAGGCGGATATCATCGCCAATGCCCGCAAGGAAGCGGAAAACATCATCCACGAGGCAGAGCTGAAAGCCAAGCGTGCCATCCAGGAAGCCAAGCAATATCTGGGGGCTCTGGAACACCAGTATGTGCACCTCAAGGAGCAGAAGCGCCAGTTCCTGATGCAGTTCAAATCCGAGCTACAGACCTTTATGGACCGCATCGGCAAAGACCCCCTGCTCACTCGCGACACCGAACACCTGCTGGATACCGAATTCAAGCAGATCAAGGAAGAGATCAACCCCCAGGCCCCGCCCAAACAGGAACAACACCCCTGATGCCTGCAGATTACCGTGCCACTGCGCAGTGGCTGAAAGACAGGCTGCCCCGCCTGCCCAAGGCAGGTGTGATCCTGGGCACGGGTTTGAACCAAATGGCGGAAGATTTTCCCGTCCTGTTCCGGCTCCCCTATGCTGAGATACCGGGATTTGTAAGCAGCACCGCCCCTTCGCATTTGGGTAATCTGATCCTGGCCGAGGTTGGCGGAACGGCAGTCATCTTCCTGCAGGGCAGATTTCATTACTATGAGGGCTACCCGATGGAGCAGGTGGTATTCCCCACCCGGGTGTTGGCCTGCCTGGGCGTGAAAACGCTGGTGGTGACCAATGCCTCCGGCAGCCTGAAAAAAGAGCTGGAGCCCGGCAACATCGTCCTGATCACGGACCACATCAACTTTATGGGCATCAATCCCCTGCGTGGGCACAACGATGATGAATTGGGGGAACGCTTTCCCAGCCTGAATCAGCTTTATGAGCCAGCCTATCAGAAACAGATTGAAGCGATCGCCGCCCGGCATTCCATCCCCGTGCAGCATGGCACATATATTGCGGTCGGTGGGCCCAGCCTGGAAACCAAGGCGGAATGCGCCGCCTTCGCCGGTTGGGGTGCCGACCTGGTGGGTATGTCCACCGCCCCGGAAGTCATCGCCGCCCGCCATGCCGGAATGAAGGTATTGGGAATCTCGATCGTTACCAACTATAGCAACCTCTTCCACGATCTGGCGCATTACCAGGCTGAGATCCAGGAGCAGGCTGCCCTTGCCGGAAAGCGGTTGCAGACCATCCTCACCGAATTCCTCTCTGCCTTGGATGGGCAATGATGATATTTCTATTGACAGCAGACGCCATTTTCTATAAATGGAAAATTCTAATTTGACAGGGAACACACAGGAGCGATATATGGCAGCCAAACCATTATCAGCAAAGAAACTTAAGCACTACGAGGAGATCATCCTCAAGGAGCTGAAGGAAAGTATCGCCTACGTGGATGATATCAATAAAGACCAAAGCATTGGCGCCCGTGAGAGCAGCGGCGACCTATCCTCCTATGCCTATCATCAGGCAGACCAGGGATCGGACACCAATCTCATGGAGCAGACCGTGATGATGATGGAGCAGGAACGGGAGAAGATCCGCCTGCTGAATGACGCCTTGCGCCGCATCTATGACGGGGCCTATGGCATATGTGAGATGTGCGGGGAAAACATCAGCAAAGCAAGGCTGGACATGCTGCCCTATGCCATCTATTGCATCACCTGCAAAGAGAAGATGGAAGAGAAGAAGCGCAAGCAACGCCGCTGATTGGACCTCAATGAAACGCCCCAGAGTTGACATCGCTTTCTTCATTATGTTGATCGTGCTGGTTTTGGATCAAGTTTCCAAGTATTTCACCAGGCTACACACTCAGGTGGGGGATTCATTTGTGCTGGGACAGAAGTGGTTTGGCGAAACCTTCCGCTTCACCCATCTGCAGAATGACGGCGCCGCCTTCAGCATCTCGCCTTTCGGGGCTCAGGGAAACCGCGTCTTCTTCATCGTGGTTCCGATCCTGGCGGTGTTTTTCATCCTCTATTTGCTCTATAATGCCCGGCACCGTTTGCAGGTGTTTGCCTTTGGTTTGGTGCTGGGTGGTGCGATCGGCAATCTGATCGACCGCATCTTCCACCACGGCAAGGTTACGGACTTCGTGGATGTGGATTTCCCCAATATCTTTGGTTTGGAACGCTGGCCTGTGTTCAATGTGGCGGACAGCGCCATCTTCATTGCCATGGTCTTGTTGATCATAGATATGATCTTTATCCGGGATAAAGAAGCCCCCGCTGTGCCAGCGGAGCCCAACCCGGCTGATAACAATAGTTAATGAAGGAGATATAGATGAGAGCTTTTCTTATTTTCCTGTTTGCACTCCTGCTCAGTACCGGCCTGGCCGCGCAGGTGCTGACCTGTTATGATGTGCAATATACGGAAGACCCCAGCGGCAATTCACCCTACGCCGGATCTGTGGTAACTGTGGAGGGGGTTGTGGTTGCCGAAAAGTACTATACTGGCACCACCGCCACCAGCTATGGTTTTTTCATCTCCGATCCGGAGGGAGGCCCCTGGAGTGGTTTGCTTATCTTCACCAATCAATACCATCCCCAGCGTGGCGATTGGGTGCGCGTAACCGGAACGATCGTGGAGTGGTATGGGTTCACCGAAATGTCCCCCACCACTTCCTTTCAGGTGATCAGCCAGGGAAATCCCCTGCCGCCGCCCACCCTGGTCAGCACCGGTGATTTGATCGCAGCCGATGCTGAAAAGTGGGAGGGATCGTTCGTGAAGGTGCAGAACGTGAATGTTACCAACCTGCCGAACAATTACCTGGAATTCTATGTGAATGATGGCACCGGAGCCTGCCAGGTGGATGACCAATGCTTCCCCCGCAGCGGATTCTCCTGGCCTTCGCTGAGCGTGGGGCAGAACTGGGCTCGCATCCAGGGTGTGGTAGATTTTTCCTTTGACTATTATGCCATCAATCCCCGCGATTTGGAAGACATGCTGCTGGAGGATACGGTGGCCAATGCCACGGTGAGGACCGAGACCACCTCGGCCAACATCAACGAGCAGGTGGCCATGAATGTGCTAACCTCCCGCATCCTCAGCCAATGGGGTGTGGCTTCCTACACCGCCACGATCAAGATCGATCCCAACAAAGTGCTGTTTCACGGGCTGGACTTCACCGGAACGATGTCCGCCTTCCTGCCCAACTTCACGGTCTCTGCTGCCGGCGACACGATCGTGATCGTCTACCAATCCCAGGAACCGATCAATTCCGCCACCGACGACCAAATCCTGATCAAGCTGCTGCTGGAACCAGTTTCCTATGGCGAGGCGCTGGTCCAGATACTCTCCTTCGCCTATGACAACACCCCCCTCCAGGGCATCAGCAGCGGCAGGTTGCTGACCGCCATCCGCAGGAACATCGCCTGGCTCAATATTGCCAATCCCAACAACAACAAGAACATCTTCAACCCCGCCCTGAATGAAAAGATCACCATCGAATATGGCTGCAAGCTGGTCCCCACCGGCGTGAACACCAAGGCCATCATCCGCATCTACGACGCCCAGGGGCGTCTGGTCTCCACCCCGGTGAACAAAAACATCTCCAACGCCCTGGGTGTGGAAAGCATCCAATGGGACGGACGGGACACCAATATGAAGCTGCTGCCCATTGGACTCTATTACTGCCATCTGGAAGTGATCGACCGGGCCAGCGGCGCCAAAGAGATTACCGTGCAGCCGATCGTGATCAAATCGGTGATGAAGTGATAAGGGAGATAGAAATGAAAAAGACCATCCTGTTCCTGATCCTGATCCTGCCGGCAGCCTTGCTGCTTGCGGTGTTTGACGACTATATCCCCTCCGCCCGCGCCCGTGGCATGGGCGGTGCCTATACCGGCGTGGCGGATGATGTCAGCTCCATCTTCTTCAATCCCGCCGGACTCACCAACGTGGGCTTCGAAGCCCAGATCGGCTTCAGCAACCTCTACAACCAAAACTTCTCCGAATTCAAGACCGCCGCCGTGGGCTACAAACTTCCCAAGCGTTGGGGGACGGTGGCCCTGGGTGCCCGGATGTTCGATGTGGATTTTGCGGACGAGAATCTGATGAGCGAGCAGGTCTGGAGCGCCTCCCATGGCTTCCTGCTGCAAAGCGACATCCATTCCCAGATCAGCTTTGGCTACACCGCAAACTACTATCGCCTCAGTTTCGCCGATGAGGAAACCGACACCTCCTTCGGGATCGATCTGGGAGCCATCGCCTTCCTGCATGGGCGCACCAAACTGGGCTTCAGCGTCACCAACCTGAACCAGGCCGTGATGGGCGACGCCAACCAACACACCCTGCCCAGCAAACTGGCCCTGGGCATTTCCTACATTCCCTACGACCAGGTGATCACCAGTATCGAAATTAAAAAGGACTTTGCCCAGGAAACCGAATTCATGGGCGGTGTGGAGATCAAACCGTTCGACATACTGAGCCTGAGATTTGGCGTGCATCAAAATCCCGCCACCTGGAATGGGGGTGTGGGACTCAGCGTGAAAGGCATCGAAATCGACCTCGCCTATTCCACCCATGCCGTGCTGCCCGGAACCTTCTATGGCAACGTGGGATACAAATTCTGACCAAAGGAGTGTGAACCATGTCAGCTAAATTCTGGAACCGCCTCATCCCCGCCTTCGTGCCGCTGGCATTCGAACTCTTCCGCCAGTTCAAACGCAATGGCAATCACAACAAGGATATCAAGAAATTCGACAAAACCCAGGAAAAGCTCTCCACCATCGAACACCTGATGGTGCGCCTGGAAAAGAAGGTGCTCAGCAACCGTGACGACTTCAAGCGGATGAGCCTCAATCTGCAGATCTGGCTGGTGATCAATACCGCTTTGCTCATCGCCATCTTTATTAAGCTGTTCTTCCTGTAGTCTCACCAGCTCTTCCTGGTTATCTCTTCAGGTGGGGGAAATGTTTCCTCCACCTTTTTTTCCAGGATTGCAAGCATCTTGCTTGCAGCAGGCGGGACGCCTGCCCTACCTATTCGAGGATTGCAAGCGTCTCGCTTGCAGCAGGCGTGGACGCCTGCCCTACCTATTCGAGGATTGCCAGCATCTTGCTTGAAGCAGGCGGGGACGCCTGCCCTTCCTATCCCTTGGTCCGTAATTCATCTATAGCGTAATTTCTCTGTATCTCTGTTTCTCTGTTTTACAAAATCCTGATCTGCATAGCTGACGGACCCATCAGGCAGGATGCCTGATACTCCTCTTCCAGCGCCAGCTTGCCCTTTTGCCCTTTTTTTCTCTGTTTTACAAAATCCTGATCTGCATAGCTGACGGACCCATCAGGCAGGA
>CAZVXK010000095.1:10407-10471 GCA_964631665.1 uncultured Candidatus Cloacimonadota bacterium
AGCGCCAGCTTGCCCTTTTGCCCTTTTTTTCTCTGTTTTACAAAATCCTGATCTGAATAGCTGA
>CAZVXK010000096.1:0-10309 GCA_964631665.1 uncultured Candidatus Cloacimonadota bacterium
TGGAAACGCAATCCGCCAGATCGGGATAGTAGGTTTCCATGAATTTGATCCAGCCCGGGGAGCAGGAAGTGATTAGCGGACGCTTTTCCCCGGCTTTGAGCTTGGTTACGCATTCCGTGCCTTCCTCCAGAATGGTGAGGTCGGCGGTGAAATTGGTGTCCATCACGCTGTCGAAGCCGATCTTGCGGAGCGCGGCATACATTTTCTTGGGTGTTACGCTGCCCAGCGGCATGCCAAATTCCTCGCCCAGGGACACACGGATGGAAGGGGCTTCCTGCACGATCACATGCTTGTCCGGATCGAGTATGGCATCCCAGACGGCGTCGATTTCGCTGCGTTCCCTGAGCGCGCCGGTGGGGCAGTAAACCGTGCATTGGCCGCAATTTACGCAGGGGCTGTTGGCCATGCCCAGGCCAAAGGCGGTATCCACATGGGCGTCGATGCCGCGGTCGCTGAAGGTGAGGGCATACACCGTCTGCGTCTCATTGCACACATTGATGCAACGTCCGCAGGCGATGCACTTGTTCACATCGCGGATGATGGACAGGGAACTCTCGTCCACAGGTTGCTTGTCCAGAATGCAGGGCAGGGCCTCGGGATCCACACCGAGGTTGTTGGCCAGGGTCTGCAGTTCGCATTTGTTGTTGGCAACACAGGTGGGGCAAACCACATCGTGGTTGGAAAGGATCAATTCCACCAGGGTCTTGCGGTAGGAGCGCAGTTTTTTGGTGTTCGTGATGATCTTCATCCCTTCGCTGACGGGAGTGCAGCAAGCACGCTTGGGAGTGGGATTTCCGGTGATCTCCACCACGCAGACGCCGCAATTGGCAGTGGGTGGCAGATCGGGATGGTAGCAGAGACGCGGAATATAGATTCCGTGTTGGTCGGCTGCCTCGATGATCGTGAGGGTGTCCGGTACCTCCAGGTGATGACCATCGATCCAGATATTGACTGTCTTAACCATGTTATAGTCCTCTTTATCTTTACTTTTTAGTTATCGCGATGAATTCATTTTCGAAGTTTTCAATTGCGGAGCGGATTGCCATGATGGGTGACTGACCCAAGGCGCAGAAGCTGGTCTGCTGCATCATTTCAGCGATGGTAAGCATCAACCGGACATCGTCCATGGTTCCCTCGCCTTTTCTGATCCTGCTGATCAGGCGGTAAAGCTGCTGGCAACCATTGCGGCAGGGGGAACACTTTCCACAGGATTCGTGGCGGAAGAAACGGATGATCGACCACAGCATATCCACGATGCTCTGATGCTCGTTCATCACCAGGATGGCACCGGAACCCAGCACGGCGGCATATTGATTCAGGCTGGTGAAATCCATCCTCACATCCAGGAGGCGTTCGGAAAGGATCACTCCCGCAGCGCCACCCACCAGGGCGGCTTTGAAGCGGAAGCCTTTCTTCATCCCGCCGGCAAAGTCGTTGATGATGGTGCGCAGCGTGGTTCCCATATCCACTTCGCAGAGACCCGGATGCGCCACATCGCCCAGGATGGTATAGACCTTGGTGCCGGGGCAATCCGCAGTCCCGAATTTCAGATACTCCTCGGCGCCGTTTTTGATGATGAAGGGCACATTGGCAAGGGTTTCCACGTTGTTGACCACGGTCGGGGCCTGCCAGAGACCCTTCACACCAGGGAAGGGCGGTTTCCAGCGGGGATGGCCGCGGTTGCCTTCCAGGGATTCGATCAGGGCGGTTTCCTCTCCGCAGACATAAGCGCCGGCGCCGATCCTGATCTCGATGTCCAGGTCGAAGCCGGTATCGAAGATGTTTTTGCCCAATATGCCATAATCACGGCACTGGTCAATGGCTTTCTGGAGCCGCTGGATGCAGAGCTTGTATTCGCCGCGGATGTAGATCCAGGCTTTGGTGGCACCAACGGCACGGGCGCAGATCATCACACCTTCCAATAGTTGATGCGGATCGCCTTCCATGATCAGGCGGTCTTTGAAGGTGCCGGGTTCGCCTTCGTCGGCATTGACCACCACATATTTCTGGGGTGCGTCAATGGGGGCGGTGAAGCTCCATTTCACTCCGGCTGGGAAACCGGCTCCGCCTCGTCCGCGCAGGCCGGATTTCTTCACCACATTCACGATATCGGCCGGCTGCATTTGGGTTAGGGCTTTCTCCCAAGCTTCATAGCCGCCTGCTCCGATGTATTCATCAATGCTTTCGGGATCGATGATACCGGAGTGTTTCAGCACGATGCGCTGATCATAATTGAACATGGGGCTGAATTTACCCAGGGTGTCCAGCCTCAGGCGGCTGAGGGAGCGTCCCTTGAGGAAGTGTTCCAGAACCAGCTCGGGAATGTCCTCCTGCTTGACATCCTGATAGTTCACATTCTCAGGATAGACAGTGAGGCAGATGCCGCGCCCGAAAAAGCCGAGTGGACCGGTCTCGAGCACGTTGATCTCATCCTGCAGGTTCTGCTTTGCCAGTTCCAGGTGCAGGGCCTTGATGAAATCCTGCACGCCGGCGAGCAGAGAGGTTTCGTTGATGCTGATCAGGACATGGCTGCGGTAGAATTTCATTGGGTTCCCCCTTTGATCCTGGCGATGATCTGTTCCACCTTGTCCTCGGTGAGGTCGCCATAGACATCATTGTTGATCATCATCACCGGAGCGTTTCCGCACACACCCAAACAGGCGCAGAGTTCGAGGGTGAACAGCCCGTCCCTGGTGGTTTCGCCGGTTTCCACACGCAGCAGCACTTTCAGCTTGCGCAGAATATTGTCCGAGCCCTTGATATAGCAGGGCGGAGATTCGCAAAGGCGGATGATGTTTTTGCCGCGTGGTTTGGTGCTATACATGGAATAGAAGGTGAGCACGCCATAGATGTGATTCGCCGGCACGCCCAGATATCCGGAGACGGTTTGCACCGCCTCTTCGGAGATATAGTGCTGGGGATGGGTGTCCTGAATTTCATGCAGGATGGCGATCAGGTTATCTTTGATGGGTTCATATTTTCTGCAGATTTCTCGATACATTAAGATCCCCTTTTAATCGTCATGGGCAGCGTGCAATTGCTGCTGTTGCTTATGTTTGACAACTTCGGGATGCATGCCGGGTATGCGGTCCACTGCCTTCACCGGGCAGACATCCTGGCAGTTGCCGCATTTGATGCAATCCAGTTGATGGATGGTATATTTTGCTTCGCGTGAACCGCTGATGCAATCCACGGGACATTTACGGGCGCAGAGCGAACAGCCGATGCAGCGGTCTTTATCGATGTCGAAATGCATCAGGTCGAGGCAAACCTTGGTGCGGCAGCTGTGGTCGCGGATATGATCCTCATATTCGTCGCGGAAATAGCGCAGGGTGGAAAGAACAGGATTGGGCGCGGATTGCCCCAGCCCGCAAAGCGAGAGTTTGGCAACCGATTCGCCCAAGCGCTGCAGTTCCTCGAGGTCGCTTTCTTTGCCTTCCCCGCTGGTGATGCGCTTCAGTATCTCGTGCATCTGGTAGAGCCCGATACGGCAAGGGGAGCATTTTCCGCAGGATTCGTCCACGCAGAATTCCATAAAGAACTTGGCCACGTTCACCATACACTTGGTGTCGTTCATCACGATCACACCGCCGGAGCCCATCATGGCACCGCGTTCCTTCAGGCTTTCATAATCCACCGGAACGTCCAGATGCTCCGCCGTGAGGCAACCCCCGGAGGGCCCGCCCAATTGGACGGCTTTGAACTTGTGTCCGCCCACCATGCCACCGCCGACGTCGAAGATCAATTCCCGCAGGGTGATGCCCATGGGCACTTCCACCAGGCCGGTGTTTCTGATATCGCCGGTGAGGGCAAAGACCTTGGTGCCTTTGCTGGTGGCGGTTCCCATCGAGGCGAACCAATCGGCACCCTTCAGGATGATGGAGGGGATATTGGCAAGGGTTTCCACATTGTTCACCACCGTGGGTTTCCCCCATAGTCCGGAGACAGTCGGGTAGGGTGGTTTGGGCGAGGGATTGCCGCGCTCGCCTTCGATGGAATGGATCAAAGCCATTTCCTCACCGCAGACAAAGGCTCCGGCGCCGGTACGGACTTCCGCCTCGAAGCTGAAAGCGGAACCAAACAGGTTCTCACCCAGCACACCAGCCTCTTTCGCCTGTTGAATGGCTGTTCTTACCCGTTTGATGGCAAGCGGGTATTCGGCACGGATATAGAAGAATCCCCTGGAGGCACCGATGGCATAGGCAGCGATCATCAATCCCTCCAGGATGCGGTGCGGATCGCCTTCCAGCAGCGAGCGGTCCATGAAGGCACCGGGATCGCCTTCGTCGCCGTTGCAGATCATATACTTTTCGTCGGACTTGGTGTCGTGCACCAACTGCCACTTGATGTGGGTGGGAAAACCGCCACCGCCGCGTCCGCGCAGTCCGGAGGCCTTGATCACCTCGATCGCCTGCTGCGGGGTGAGGGTGGTGAGAACAGTGCCCAAAGCCTCATAACCGCCGGTGGCGATGTATTCATCCAGGCTTTCGGGATCGATATAGCCGCAATTGGCCAGCGCCACTTTCACCTGTTTCTGGTAGAAGGGCACTTCCTTCTGGGCGGCAAAGGTCTTATCCTCGTCCTGCAACATCAAGCGTTGCACCGGGCGACCCTTGATGAAGTGCTCGGTTACGATCTCCTCCACATCCTCGGGTTTTACGGCTTTGTAGAAGATTCCTTCCGGATAGATCACCATCACGGGGCCATAGTCGCAGGGGCCCATGCAGCCGGTTTCGATGAGGTTGATCTCGTTGGAGATCCCCTCTTCGGCCAGCACCTGATGGAATTTGTCCTTGACTTTCTGTGCGCCCGCCGATACGCAGCCGGAGCCGCAACAGATCAGCAGGTCAATTCTTTTGAGAGACATACGTGAACCTCCACTCAGTTTCCGGTGGCAACCACGTAGTCGGAGACAATCCTTCCATTGACGATGTGCTCAACCACCACCTTTTTGACCTTTTCGGGGGTCATGTTGCCATAGGTGACCTTGGGTTTGCCTTCTTCGATCAGGTCGACCACGGGCTCCATCGAGGACAGCCCCTTTTCGCCGGCTTGGGTAACCATCACATCGGTCAGGTTTCGGTTTGCGATCTCCTCCAGGAAGGTCTTCATAACCTCACGGGCGCCCATGGCGATTCCGGATGTTCCCATCCCCACCACGATCTTGACGCGCACGTTGCCGCCACGAAGCTTCATTTCTTCCTGGGCTTTTTCTCTGATTTTCTTAAGGTCTGCCAGAGTTTTCATCAGACATCCTCCATGTTTGTATTTTGTATTCCTTCATATAAACTTGTGTCAATGTATTCAATCACATCGGGATAGGTGAGCGGAATGCCGCCCAGTTCCTCTTTGATGGCAGCGGTGTCGAAGTGGAAGGATTGCTCCATGCCTTTCTCGCTATAGGAGAGGTTGATGGAGAAATCCACCTCCGGGTGGCCGATGATGGCGCCCAGGAGCGTATCCTTCAGGTTGCCCAGAGGCATGCGGTCGATATGGTCCAGGGTGAAATCCACCCTCAGCACAGTTCCGAAACCAGGTTCGCTGGTCATGTTGAAGCAGCCGTCGGTGAGCTCGGCATTCTGTTTGAACAGCGGTATGCCCAGCCCCACCTTCTTTTC
Organism: uncultured Candidatus Cloacimonadota bacterium; assembly: GCA_964631665.1. Classification (GTDB taxonomy): domain Bacteria; phylum Cloacimonadota; class Cloacimonadia; order Cloacimonadales; family Cloacimonadaceae; genus Syntrophosphaera. The sequence goes on from CAZVXK010000096.1 coordinate 5,619, forward strand.
CCGTTCCTCTTTGCTGGTAAAGAAAGGGTCCTGCGCCAGCTGCAGGGTCTGGCTGTCCATGCCGGTGCCGTCATCTTCCACGATGATGCGCAGCAGGTTTTTCTGCACATGGTTGATCACCCTGATCTTGATGTTCCTCGCCTGTGCCCGCACCGAGTTTTCGATGACGTCCAACAGGTGCAGGGAAATGTCTTGCATCTGTCTTATCTGCTTCAGTTATAGCGTTTGAGGATTTCGACGATCTTGTCCTTGGTCTCCACCCGGCCAAAGGTGTCCTCGCCGATCACGAATACCGGCGCCAGCGAACAGGCACCCACGCAACGCACGGCGCTGAGCGTGAAGCGGCCATCCACAGAGGTCTCCCCCATGCCGGTGCCGGTTTCCTCCGCGATCATTTGCACCAGCCGGGGCGCGCCTTTCACATAGCAGGCGGTTCCCATGCACACATTGATGGTATATTTGCCGCGGGGTTTCATGGAAAAGAAGTTGTAGAAAGTGACCACGCCATAGATCTTGCTGGCGGGAAGCCCCATCTCATGGGCGATGAATTCCTGCACTTCGAGGGGCAGATAGCCAAAGATCTCCTGAGCGGTGCGCAGGATCTCGATCAGCGGGTTGCGCAGCTCCTTCTTTTCTGCTATGACCGTCCGAAGCTGGTCATAGAGAAGGTTGTCGTGCTGTGTAGCGGGAGTCATTTCTCCTCCTTGATCTATTCTTTATATTTCTATTTTACGTTCAGCAAGGCGCAGCGCCGCAGCGGCCAGCTCCGCCACCGTGGGCGCCTGCACCCACAGGCGGCTGCAGCCGCAGCCCACATCGCTCAGGTAATGGGCGTCGGAACAGCGCAGAAAGGCTTTTCCAATCAGCTCCGGATGCTTGTCCAGAAAGGGATCGAGCTGCAAGCCAGCAGTGATGCCAAACAGATCGAACTCAGGCTCTTCCGGCAGAAAACCAAGCTGGCTCAGCAGGCTGTTCGCGGCGGCGTCCACATGGGCGGGAACACAGTATCCACCGTGCTTCCGAGCCTTTTCCACGGCAGTGTTTAGCTCCCAGGTGGATGAATTGATCAGCGCCTTGGGTTCCAAACTTAAAATGTTGGCATTTTCGTCAATGATTACTTGATCCCCGAAGAAATCGGGGTCGTTGGGCAGCGCCGGAAGCGAGTCATACAGTTCTGCACCAAAGGCTTGCGCCGCCGTGGGGTTATCGAAATAGACCAGCAGATGGATCTCCTCCGCGGTCTGCACTTCCACCCCCCAGGTGAAATGTATCCCCGCCGCCTGCGCAACCTTGTGATAGGCAGAGCAATTGGCCAGGGAATTGTGGTCGGTGACCGCCATCCAGTCGATGCCCCTGCTTTTCACCCGTTCGATCAATTCCCGGGGCGCCATTTCCAGGCCACCGCAGGGCGAAAGCACGGAATGGAGGTGCAGGTCGGCCGTGAACCAGCGCATCGCGGCTCAGTGATGCAGCATCTGATAGAGGATACCGGCGAGGTGGAAGCTGTCCAATTCGCTGCTCAGCAGGCAGATACCCTCCGCCTGCGCCTTTTCGATCACTGCTGCATCGGGGAGGTTCCCCTTGGCGAAGATGATGGCGGAAACACCGGTCATTGAAGCCACAGCGACCACATTGAGGTGTTTCATGATGGTGATCCAGGCCTGGGCAGGCTTGGCGGAACCCATCACATCGCTCAGCATGTCGGATACGTAGCCGCCGCTGATCCTGATTTCCTCCGGTTCCAGCACCGGCGTGTGGTTGCTGCCGTTGATGGCAGCCTGGTAGTCCGATAGTTTGATCATGGTATATCCTGTTGGTTCAGTCTTCTTCTTTGGAATGGCGCTTCAGCAGCACCACGCAATCGTCGATGGTGGCCTTGCCCTGCACGATGTCCTCCGCCAGGGCATAGCAGGTCGGCGAGCCGCAGGCGCTGCAATTCAAGCCGGGCAGCAGAGTGAGGAATTCGTTGATCTGTTTCATCTTCCTGATGGCTGCCTTGATATCGGAATCCAGTTCCATGATGGGGCGCGGAGCCAGTGGCGCCACGTCGAATTCCCCCTCCTGGTAGAGCTTGTTCAATTCGGTAACATCAATGTCATGTTCCCGGCCTTCCTTGATCATCTTCTTGATGCGGCTCATCGCCACGAAGGGATTCTCTACATTGAAACAGCCGCCCACGCAGCCGTTGGTGCAACTGCGCAGCACGATGTAGTCATATTGGTCCAGGTAATGGTCCTCCACCCGGGAGAGGATCTCCATCACATTGGAAATTCCATTCACAGAAAGGGCGCGGATGTCCTCGCAATCGACCAGTTCTGCCTGCACGCCGGATAGAGCCCAGGTGAGGCCCTTGGGATAGGTTTCGATCTCCACCGGTTGGTTTTGCAGGTTTTTAATATGTTCACGCACCTTGCCATAGACCATACCGATGGAGAAAGCCCCGTCCTGCAGATGTTTATAGGCTCCCTCGGGCTGGTGCACCGCGGTAACGTGCGCCACGCAGGGCACGATCAGAAAGATGCCGATCTCATTCTCCGCCAGTCCTTTCTCCTGCCGGATCCGCTCCCGCAGAGAGCGTGTGAGGATGCTCATCGGCGCTTCCTGGTGATAGAGGTTGGGCAGCAGGGCGGGATATTTCACCTGGATCAGCCTCACCACGGCAGGGCAGTTGCTGGACAGAATGGGTCGCTTGTTCCGGTTGGCGCGGATGTAGTCCCGGATCATGCTGATCATGAATTCCGTAACCATCGCCTCCTCAGCCACTTCGTCGAAACCCAGCTCATACAGCGCTTGCTTGGCCACTCCATAGGGAATATCCTCGGTGAACTGGCCAAAATAGGAGGAGGAGATGATCGCCACCCGGTGTTTGAATTGGTTCAGCAGCTCCAGAGGGTCGCTGCGGGGAACGATGGCATGGAATTCACAGGCGGCAACGCAGTCCCCGCAGTCAATGCAGCGGTTTTGGTCAATCTGCGCCTTGCGGTCGCGCACCCGGATCGCCTCCGTGGGGCACACCTTCACGCAGGCGGTGCAGCCGGTGCAATTGTCCTCCAGTATCTGGATGGCATGAAAGTATTTTCTATCCTTGGTTTCCATAGCTTCAGCCGAAAAAGATGATGAATTCCAGCAGAGTGGGGCAGCCTTCCGCCGAAACGATATGCAGGGCATCGGAGTTTTTCTGGATGTTGGGCAGTCCCAGGCCCGCCCCGAAACCGAATTCGCGCACCAAGTCGTCCGCCGTGGAAAAGCCGGGAACCATCGCCTGTTCGATGTCGGCGATGCCGGGGCCCAGGTCTTTGAACAGGACGTGGATCATGTGCTCATGGATGTGGCTGATCATGATCCCGCCCAAAGAATGCGCCGCCACGTTGATCTCGGCTTCATAGGCCGCCACTGCCACCCGGCGCAGGATCTCGGAATTCACGCCCAGGCGCTTCAGCAGGTTCTTCACCTCGGCGGAGCCTTTGCCGGCGCTGTTGAAATCCTTTTCCGGGATGTTCGATTCCAGGGTCACATCCGGTTCCGGTTTCCGGCTGAAATACTGCTGCACGGCTTCCTCACTGCCGGAAGCGGTGAACCAGTATTCCCCCGGCTCAGATCTTGCAGCTGCGCAATCCCGCATTGTAGAGCAATCCGCTGGAACGATACATGGTTAGCTTGGTGCAGATCAGGGGAAGCCGGCGCTCCGCCGCCATTTCCACAATGTCCTTCAAGGGACGTTTCCCCCGCACAAAGACGATGGCGACCAGATCGATCATGTCCGAAAGCCGGATCACCTGGTTGTTGGTGAGCCCGGTGAGCAGCAGGGTGGGTTCCTTGGTGCACATCAGGATGTCGCTGATCAGATCGGAGGCGAAGGCGCAGGGCACCTCCTGCTCCAGATCGGTCTCCGGAAGCAGGACCTCCCCCTCCAGAAGCTGGACAATATCATTTAAAGTCATGGAATATCACCTGATATCTATAATGGAGCCAGCTCAGAATATAGCCCATATCCGTCAAGGGAATTAGTTGCCTGGTGCTCTGGGTACTGTTGAAAAAAACCAGAAGCAGCCACTAAAATTGCTCCACAGGAGCGAAACAACTTTGCCCAGGGTGGAAGCCATGGGATCAGGATTCACCCCAATTACCTCAATGGAGAAAAGCCCCGGAGGGGCGATACCCCTGCCCAAAACGCCATTTACCAAACAGTTGTGTCGCCCCTCCAGGGCTTGAACCTGAATTTTGAACACCCTACCCCAGGGTTCCGCTGCGCTCCACCCTGGGCTATCTTGTGCCGCCCGTTCCGGGCTTTTTTCACTGTCTCTGCTGGCTATGAAAAACTCCGGCTGCAGCACTTTGGCTGGAACACACTTGTGCCAATGTGGTGCCCGATAGGGCGCTCGATAGACTGCAATATATTCTACCGCAGTTGCTTGAGCTGAGCGGAGGCCATCTTTTCTCTTTTCTCTTTTCTCTTTTCTCTTTTCTCTTTACTGACACTTACTGTCCATCCTCTGCCAGGCAAGATGCCTGGATTCCTCTCCCCCGGCGCAGCTCATCTTTTCTCTTTTCTCTTTTCTCTTTTCTCTTTACTGACACTTACTGTCCATCCTCTGCCAGGCAAGATGCCTGGATTCCTCTCCCCCGGCGCAGCTCATCTTTTCTCTTTTCTCTTTTCTCTTTTCTCTTTACTGACACTTACTGTCCATCCT
>CAZVXK010000097.1:0-10263 GCA_964631665.1 uncultured Candidatus Cloacimonadota bacterium
TTCTGCTGGTTGGAGGTGGCCTTGCGCACATCGGCGCGGACATCCTTCATCAGGTCTTCGATCTTCTTGGGCGAGGTTCTGATCTGGCGGATGAAGGCTTCGGCGAAGGGGCTGTTCCTGCCGCTGCCGTCCAGAGCTTCGGTGTCCTTTTCGGTGGCATAGATCACGTATTGGCTGCCGTTGTCAGGCTCCAGCTTGGCCAGGCCTTTGCCATCGCCAAGGCTCCTGGTGGCGGGGTCGTTGCGGCAGGCGTCGAGGACGAAGATGGTTACCTTGGCGGCCTTCATCCTGGCCAAGGCCCAGGAGGCGGAGATCGCCTCGTAGGGATAGTCCTCCCGTGTGGTGATGGTGGCGCCGATGGGCAGCAGGTAGTTCTCTCCGCCGGATTGCGCTCCGTGTCCGCTGTAGTAGAACACCACCTCGTCCCCGGGGGTGAGCTGTTTGGTGAAATCATCGATGCACTCCTTCATTGCGCGCAGGTTGGCATTCAGCCTGATCTCCACGCTGAAGCCCAGTTCCTGCAGGGCGGACTTCAGGTCGTTGGCGTCGTTTACAGGATTCTGCAGCGGTTTTTTGGCGTAATCCGCGTTGCCGATCACCAAAGCCTTGCGGGCGGCAAAGCCCACGCTGCAGAGACTTGCCAGCAGCAGCATAACAACCAATCTTTTCATCAGGATTCCTCCCGGGATTTGCTTGATTTTACATCTTTCTGAAAGTGGGGTGGTTGTCAAGGAAAAAGGGGGCTCAACTGCCGGCGAGGACGCCGGCAAGCCTTTCCTGCGAGGACGCAGGAATTCCGGTTCCGCCAGTCCCCCCCCCTTCCGGGCAGGTTCAGGAAGTGAGGGAAATGATCTTCAGCACCGCCTGCATCAGGGTTTCGGCAGCGGGAAGCTTGTTGTAGAAGTAGATGAAGGGCTTGCCCTCGTCGGCGGAGGCGGCGATGCGGGGATCGATCTCCAATTCCGCCAGCAGGTTGAGCGAATGATCGAAAATCAATTTTTCCAGCAGGTTACCGGTGAAGATATTGGTAACCTGGTTGCAGTGGGGACAGCGGAAGAATTTCATGTTTTCCACGATCCCCAGCACCGGAACCTGCAGTTTATCGGCGAAATCGACCGATTTCTGAACATCCAGCAGGGCCAGGTCCTGGGGGGTGGTAACGATCACCGCTCCATCCACTTTGCCCAGGATCTGAACAATGCTGAGCGGTTCGTCACCGGTTCCGGGGGGGCAATCCACGATCAGATAATCCAGCTCCTCCCACAGGAAATCGCTGAAAAACTGTTTGATCAGCGCCATTTTCATCGGCCCGCGCCAGATCACCGCCGAACTGGTGGAGCTCAGCAGTGAAGCGAGGGAAAGCACATAGAGGTTGGACAGCACTTTGATGGGCATGGGCATCCCGGAGGCGGAATCCACGGGAATGGGAACCCCTTCGATTGCGGTGAGTTTGGCGATCGAAGGGCCGTGGATGTCCGCATCCAGGATGGCAGTGCGTTTGCCCTGCAGAGCCAGGCCATAAGCCAGGTTTGTGGCAATGAAGCTCTTTCCCACACCACCCTTGCCACTCATCACGATGATGCGGTGGTTGATCTTGTCCAGATTGGCTTTGATCCTGGCGTCTTTGACGGCGTTTTCGTCCATTAGTCCTGCTGATCCTTGTCGTTTGCAAGCTGCTCATTCAGCCATTTCAACTGGTTTTCGAGCTCCGATTTTTGCTTCAGCAGACTCGCCTTGTCATAGCTATAGACTGTGGGATAGTCATCCGCGTTGGCGGTGGGATGGTAATCCCAGAAACACCTGCGGGCAAAACCGCGCCCGCCAAATCTGCCGCGGCGTCCGCCCCTGAAGGGGACATCGGTCCTTCCACAAGGACCCATCCCCAGTCCCGGGCGTCCGTCGCCAAAGGGTCCGGTTCCATCACGATTGGGCATTTTTACCTCCATTATTTAGTAGTCTCATCAAAACCTCATAGGCCAGGCTGCGCAGAGAAGTGGATTTCTCGCCTGTGCTGGTCAATTGAATGTTCTGGCGCGAGCCAAACAAGCCGCGCCGGTTGCCACGGGAAGCGTTGGAAATCCTTCCGCAGGGACCGAGTCCCCGTCCGGGACGTCCATCGCCATAGGGCCCTGATCCATCTCGATTGGGCATGATCAACCTCCCTTGAGTTGATTGTGTTTAAACTGCTCATAGGCGCTGCGGATGGTCAGTCCGCCGGCACCGGTGTATATTTTGATCTTCATGCGGTTCAGGACGGCGGCGGCATTTCCGCCGGGCCCATTACCGGTAATCAGGACATCGGGTGCCAGATCGAACAGCTTTTGCGCTGTTTTTGGCCCCGCTCCGTGTGCCACTGCCTGGCTGTCCTGATTGCTGACAGCGGTTAGTTCCATGCTCTGGTCATCCAAGATCACAAGGTAATCCGTTCTGCCAAAGCGTTCATCCATGGGGGAATCCCAAGCGGGACCCTTGCTGGTGAAGGCGATTTTCATCTTGTCTCCTTGGTAATTTTATCAAAAATAGTCTGAAAGCGTGATTGCCATTTGCCGGGATCGATTTCCACCAGGCTCTTGCCCAGGGTGATGGCCTGCTGGAAATCATCGTCATAGGGCAGCTCCTCCACCAGGGTGATGCCCTTCTGCTGCAGGAAATTGGCGATGCGGACGGCAAGCTGGGGATTGAGATCGGACTTGTTGATGATGCAGCCCAACCTTAGTCCGAAAGAGCTGGCCAGTTCCCACACCCGCTGCAGATCGTGTAAGCCCGAGAGGGTGGGTTCGGTTACGATCAGCGCATAATCGGCACCGGAGAGGGACGAGATCACCGGACAGCCGATCCCGGGCGAGCCATCCACCAGAATGTATTGCATCGCTTCGGATTCGGCAGCCTGCTGCGCTTCCTTTTTCACCCGGGCCACCAGTTTACCGGAATTGTCCGCTCCGATCTCCAGCCGGGCATGGATCAGCAGGTTGCCCAGTTTGGTCTGGGAGCGATAACACTCCCCCACCTTGCAGTCGACCAGTGAAATCGCCTGGCTGGGGCACAACTGATGGCAATAGCCGCACCCTTCGCAAGCGAGGGGATCCACTGCGTAGGCCGCATCGGAATTGGTGATGGCGGCAAAGCGGCAGCGTTGGCGGCAAAGGTCGCAGGCAGAGCAGGCCTCAGTATCGATCACGGCCTTGACGCCACTGTAAAAGTCCTCACGGTGTAGAATCCGGGGATGCAGGATCAGATGCAGATCGGCGGCATCCACGTCGCAATCCGCCAGGACAGTTTGTTGCGGAGCCATGAAGGCCAGGCTGGCGGCGATGGAGGTCTTGCCGGTGCCACCCTTTCCGGAGATCACCACTATTTCCATCATGATCCCGCCCTTGCCCTGATCTGACGAGCTATCTTTTCCAACTCCCGGCGAAATTCCGGAACCGAAGTGTGCAGCAATTCTCCGCGGGAATAACGCTCCGCAATCGAGCGTTGATCGGGAATCTGCGCCCAAACGGGGATGTGCTCCCGCGCACAGAATGCAAACACCTCCGCATTGCCGATGCCGCAGCGATTCACCACAACCGCGGTCTCCCTGCCCAAATGCCGCATGGTCTGAACCGCCAGCTCCAGATCGTACAAACCGAAGGGCGTGGGTTCGGTAACCAGAAGCACCAGATCGGCTTCCCGCGTGGCGGCGATCACGGCACAGGAGGTCCCGGGCGGACAATCGTAGAAGCGGTGGCGCGGATCAGGCAAGCTTTCCGCCAGATAGTTCAGTGTCTGATGGATCAAGGGGCTTGCCTGCTCATTGCCGATTTTCAGCCTGCCCTCGATGAAATCCAGCACACCAGAGCGGTAGTGCTTCACTTCACCCAGTTCCCGGGGCTGCATGGGCAGGGCGGAGGATGGGCACAATTCACTGCAGGCAAAGCAGGAATGGCAAAGCTGGGGCAGCACCAGGATCTGATCACCCAGTTTCAGCACTGCATTGAACCTGCACCAGGCCGGGCATTTTCCGCACCGGGTGCACAGTTCCGGCTGCCACTGCGGCACCTGGGTGTATAGCGTGTCCCGATGCAGCAGTTCGCCCTGGATGAAGATCCCGCTGTTGGGCTCTTCCACATCCAGGTCTGCCAGAGCAACCGCTTCGCGTTCGGCAAAATAGTGGGCCAGGTTCACGGCAAGGGTGGTCTTTCCGGTGCCGCCCTTACCACTGGCAATGGCTATTTTCATCAGTGGTCACAGCGGTTGTCGCCGGATTCCAGAACACCCTGCAGATATTGGTCAACCAGTTTGGTCAGGGGCAGCTTCGGTGCTCCGAGGATCACTTTCACCCCTTTGGAGCAAAGCAGTTCCTGGGCCTTGAAACCGATCCCGCCGGCGATCAGGACATCGCAGCCAAGCTGATGAATGAATTGCGGGTGCGAACCCTGCTCGTGCCGGGGCGGATCCACCAGCTCCTGGTCAACGATCCTTCCATCTTCCACACTGTAGATGGCAAAGGCTTCACAGTGCCCGAAATGGGAGCAGAGCTCACCATTGGCAACCGGTATGGCGATCTTTTGTTTCATGTGTTCTCCTTTTATTTATCTGCAGCGGCGGCACCGGCGACAGCCCCGGATGAAGCATTCGGAGAGGCTGAGCAGACGTTGCGAACCGCAGCGCGGACAGTGGGGACGATCAGAGGCAGGGGATTCGAGGATGAACTTGTGCTGGCAATCTTCGCAGAGATAGTGGATTCCGGACAGGCTGATCTCACCGCCTTCGATCACCAGGCTGCGCCCCTCCACCAATGCCTGCGCCAGCTTTTTGCGGGCGGATTCATAGATGCGGGTAACCGTGGGACGGGAGACATTCATGGTTTGGGCAACCTGCTCGTGGATCTGACCCTCATAATCAATCAGCCGCAAAGCCTCATACTCTTCCAGATGCAGAGTTACCGCCTGGCGGTGATTGGCGCGCATCCACAGGGGGCGGAAGCCTTTTACCACCGGCAGTTCATGCAGTATGCGCAGGTTCTTGTTACGTGGCATCAGCTATCTCTCTTCCGATCATCCAATGATCGTTATATTGAACTTATGTTCAAATAAACTGGGGACGGCTGTTCTGTCAAGTCCTTTTTTGGAGATGGTGGCGGAAACTGCTGCGGGTATAAACCCTCACCCCAAACTTCAAATCACCCTCACTTGGACAAATGGGGATAAAGCCTTATGTGGTGAGGAGATATGATGGACTATGTTTGGGCTTGGATATCCTTGGGTTGGACGTTCTTGGACGTATTTTTATCACCTTTACTTCAAATTCAGGCCGATTTTGGACTGGACTTGGACATGCGAGGGGTAGGCCGAAGTCAGTCGAGTTTAAAAAGGCGCAACTAAAGTGACAAATTCCTGATAGGAAATACATCCAAATCCTGAACCGGGTCCATATCATTAAGGCTTCTGTCCGAACTATGGTTTAACTCATCATATAGACAGCCAAGGTGCTCTTTCCGGAGGGACAAGATACTCCCACCCTCATCAGCCAGTTCCTCACCTATCCTGATGGCTATATCGATGGCTGTGATGCACTGGCTGGTTGTCTGGAACGCTTCTCCGAATACGATATCGGCAGGAACAGAGTGAAAGTCCGGAGATTCAGCTTCTGATGAACTATTACGATAAGCTCATGTTGGAATACTATCTGGTCCTGAACAATGCTTGGAAAACCGAGATCAAAGATGCGGCCCGGCTTGCCATCCAGATGCTGAGTGACATGCCACGAACCGAGAAGATCAACCAGAACGCCATAGACAAGCTTATGGGCATCATCAATACCCAGTTGGGAGATAGGTCGCAGCGATGGTCAATGAGCCCACCAAAGCGATAATAGACCGCTGTGTGCGGCTCGGACTGAAGGACACCCAAGTGCAAGCCCCAACCAAGACCAGTATCGGGCTCTGGGGTATCGATGATCAACATCTCTCATCCACCATCCAGAAGCAGCAGTTGTTCTGGATTGGGAATCACTTTGAAGCAGACATAAGACAGAACTTCGCAGATACACTATCCAAGGCTATCGAGCAAGGCTATACCAAAGAGATGCTGGCAAATACACTCAAAGACCAGTTCAATGACCTCGCCAATCGCTCATCCCACTACTGGCAGGGACTGGCGGAGCATACTGCTCTGAGAATCAGAGAATTCGGAAGGCTGCAGGGATACAAGAAAGCCAAAGCCAGATACTACAAGCTCGTGGTGATCCTGGATGACCGTACCAGTGATATCTGTCGGGCTCTTGCTGCCCAGGATAAGATATACCCCCTCAACGATGCCCTGGATGTGATGGATAACCTCATGGCTCTGGATACCAAGACTAACAGCCTGGATGATGCAAGAGAATATATCAAAGCACTCGCACCCTGGATCAAAGACGAGCAGATCTAATACGATTCAGAGATGAACCCGGTAGGTGTCTCAGGAGCACATACACCCTTTCCACCGTTTCATTGGAAGTGCAGGACAACAACGACGATAGCGTAGCAGATCGCTATCTATACTATAAATTCAGATTTCAAGCATAAAGCATTTGTAACAATGAATCATTTATACTAGATGCTCATCTGTAGTCTTTATAAGATTGGTTAAGAAAGTCTCTGATTTTTTGTGCATTTATAGTATTTACAGTTGCTGTGACTTGATCTCCACTCTGAAATATCGTTTTAATCGAGGCTATATCACTGTTTTTTAATTTTATCCTATCCAAGCTATTTATTATCACAGATAATCCTTGTATCTTTTTACCACTGTCTTTTCCAGCCTGGTTATCAAACTGACCTGATTTTAATGGAAAGAAAGCATCTGCATCGATGCTAAAATTACTCCCATCGGAGAATGTTAGATCAAGTGATGATACGGGAGTAGCTACTGGAATTTTATCATAATAAACCATTAGCATAATATTCTCTTCTCCGGTTTTTGGTAAAGATCTTCTAAAGCTCAGGGTGTAAGTATCTTTGCCATTCTTATATACTACATCCTGACCTATCATCTGCTTATCCGCCTCTGTAGTCACCAAACCAAGGGTTGTAACATTGACGGATTCAATTGTTTGATTGTCAGCAACAGCCAAGCTATCTCTACCAGTTTCGTTGTTTGATTTCGTGCAACTGGATACAAACACTACAAGGCAAGCAAAAGTTACGATTAAACTCTTGTTCATGTTATCTCCTTATTTGCCATAGTTATACTTATTGTTACCTACTGATTCGTGTCCGAATCCATCAGAACTTATATATTAGCAGCGGTGATGATATTGGGGTTGTCTTCGCTAATGTATTGCTGTATTCTGTAGTACGAGTTGTATTGACCCAGTTTTGGTTCATCTAAACTATATAAATACTTAATAATATTACTAGATGAATGCTGGTTTTGTAGATAGTCTATCCGATTATTGATGTTACTGGCGTACGTTGCTGAATCGTGGGTCAAGTTGTAATGCATCTGGTCTTCTATTTCAATGTAATCCAAGTATAGATCACAATTGCCATGCCAGTACAAGCGGGGATTTAAGTTAACCAAGACGAGTTTCCACCATTCAGACCCAGGATTTAATGGGTTCCAGTCATCGTTTAACAATCCCGATGAAATCATATCAGCATAACTGATTTTAATCTCAATGTCATAATACCCGGTTGGATTACCGGCCTCCACAAAATCTCCGTAACAATAATTCGTTGTGTGACTATCAAGAAGATTGGAGTTGTAATCCATAAACTGGTGATTAACAAGAATTGAGTCGCTTGGCATAGCTGGTTCAGTTACTAAGCAACCCACAGTTGTAAAACTCAGTAAAGGGCTTGTAGCTTCTATAACTCCAGTGAAATTACCTATTTTCAATCTATACCTTATATAGATGTATTTGTTGTCAAGATTAGCCGAATCATGTTCATTATACACCCAAAACTCATCTCCAAGCCTCTTATATGGTTCATATCCAGCTGATGGATGGTAATTATTTTGCCAACGCCAACGAACGTCAGTGTAGGCAAATCCGGGATTAGTAGTGCCGCGAGTGCATTTCCATATTGGAATATTAGGATTCACTTCTGTATCCGAAATCATCGAACCCACCCTCGGCATGTTGCCACCGTGTTCCGCATGGGAGCAGTACCAATTGGCATCTTTTGTGCCTCCATCTATATCGTTGCCTCCCGAGTATTCTGCCTCAAACTTCAAATAGCTGCTGGTAGTTAAGGGAGAAGTACTAAATGGGTTGTAGTGCTCATTTGGAACAGGACAATCGGGCCAAGGATAGTACTGATCGTTAATGACAGCCGATAATTGCTTATTGGAAAGTTTACTTAACATCCCAGATAATGCAGAATCACCATCAACATTGTCGATTTGGACTAAGTTATATCCCATTCTACTAATGATGGCCAATATGCTATCCCTATCAGCGAAATATGGGTTATTGTATGAGCTACATTTCATCATGGAATAACATCCCAGTGGATACTCTTCAAAGGTAATGGAATTGATTACTGAGGAAAAAGCTACAAAGAAAACAATAAGAAATAGATACTTAAACCTGGACATTATAAACTCCTTAATAATTCGTAAGTTTTTTTGTGTTTACCTGAATACTATCTTTCGATATTGATAACAAGAGAACTCCTTTTGGAAAGGAGTCCAATACAAGGGTAAGGTAACCATCGAGCAGGGTGTCCATAGAGATATCTTGAGATTGCAGCTTCTGCCCTTTAAGGTTATACACATCAAGCTGATAACTGCCAGTTTCTTTATATCCAACGCCCTTGAATGCTATGTTGAGTCCGTGTCTCTTAGATGTTAATGGATTGGGATAGACCTCAATATGCCATTTATCGGTGTCAGGAACTGGTATCAATTCATCAGAATTAGCCACAGTTGTCTCATGCAAATCGGGATTACCTGCCAGAACATAGACTCTTCCGGTATCAACATGATCGTTGTATGAAAACCATGGCGCTCCTACAGCCACATCGCAAAAACCATCGGCATTGAAATCGCCTGTCACCTTAGACCAACCATAATTCATATGGTCATACCCCGCCATTCCCAGTCTCAAGTAATCCATTGATCCGTTCATGGTGGGGCAGCCCATCCATAGGTACAAGTAGCCGCTATAACCTCCGGCCTCACTATCAAAGCCCAAGACGTCTTGGTAGCCATCCCCATTCAGATCGCCATGCACCATGGGATATCCTGTACCTCGTTCGCTGATTTGATGCGGTAAGTAATTGTAATCTCCGGATAGATCAAGGCTCCAGGCTGCCGACAGGCTGTCGCTACCCAGCCACAGATGCTGGGAATAATCATATATCAGACTGCCAGCGGTGAAATCATCATACCCGTCTCCGTTTACATCACCCAGCGGGCATGCCCAAGTTTTGATAATGCTATTGGAATCTTCGCAGATCACCAGACTGTCTGTAACCGGGAAGGTCGGACTGCCATAGTAAAGAACCAGTCGATTATGAGTCTCTCCTGAAGGATTATTCGGGATGTGTAAGAGAGTATCATCAAAGCCATCATTGTTTACATCGCCGATACCGCATAAACGGGTTATCCTTTGTCCATTCATTGTGCTTACGAATGGTATAGGTTGCTCCATGATGTCTTTCCATATCTGAATGATCCGAACCGCGCCTGAATCTTCTCCTGTCATTAAACAAACATCATCTCTTCCGTCACCATTGATGTCTCCTAGCGGGATAATACCACCAACTGAATAATAAGGGTATTCATATGTTAGTATTACATCAGGCTCTGATTGAGGATTCAATCTGCCATAATACAGGGTAACAAGCCTGTTATAACTGGATGATCTCTGAACCAAGATAAGATCTTCAATCCCGTCTCCATTCATATCCCCGGCATTGAAAACCCCGGTTCCTGGCCCCATCTGCCAATTGAACGCGCCAGGGATCACAAAATCAGGGATGTTATCAAAACCAGGTCCTCCCCAATAGAAATATAGCTTACCCCATCGATTTTGATCGGCAAAGGCCAGGGTGGGGTTCCAGGCCCCTGATGATACTACCAGATCCATATAACCATCTCCGTTAAAATCCAGGCTGGCTATGGATTCTCCGAATTCGCTACCCCCGAATTCCCCACTCATGTAGGTCATTACGTCAAGGTGGTTGGCTTGCGCAGACAGCGGAATCTCCAGTGCGATCATCCCGATCACTGTGATATACATCACTATGAGCTTAATCATAATACCTCCAGTGCTATCAAACACCATTAGCTC
>CAZVXK010000098.1:0-10225 GCA_964631665.1 uncultured Candidatus Cloacimonadota bacterium
GGGCTCCATAGAGCACGTTCGTTTCCACCAGCGTGGCCTTCAACTCCCGGCACAGAGCTTCGATCAGCGAGGCAGGCAGGAAATTCGGGTTCCCCTCTTCCCCAAAATGGACCTTGATGGCGATCCTGCCCTCCAGCTTTGGCTCAAGCTTCGAGTAAATGTCCCGCACCGCTTGAGGCGTGATCCGGGACGTGAAATATACCGCCACCGCAACGTCTGCCGGCACTTTGGCCTCTTCCTGGGCACGGCAGGAAACGGTGGACAGCAGTGCGGCAAACAACACCGCATTTATATAAGTCTTCATCATACAACTCCTTGACTGAAATACATGTTCTTCCTGCAGCGGAAAATTGTCAAGTCCTTTCTCGAACCGGGAAACCCAATATATCTGCAGAAATGCCCGTTGCGGTTGACACGGTGATAGCCCCTTACGGGCGACACCATTACAACCTTCTGGATGACATCCCCCCCCCCAACAGGATCGGTATCCTATGCTACGGCCACCGCCTGTGCCGCCGGATCGGCATCCGGCTGTTACAACACGATCGGCATCGTATGCTAAGGCCACACCCGGCGCAGCACTAATCACTATTCACTAATCACTAAAAACCAACCACCGCCTTCACATAATAAAACTTTCTGCCATCGATGGGAAGGGCGCAGGTCCAGGCGATCCGGTTGCGTCGGAGAGGCTGTCCCTGAGCCTGCTCCAAATAAGGATCCGGCGGCAGGATGAAAGCCCCGGAATCCGCATAACGGACAAAGCTCCCTTGGGAGGTTACATCAAGAAAAACGCCATCAGGCTGATCGGAAGCGAAGATCCGATAGCCATCCGCCCCCGGGCACAGATCCCAGCTCAGGGTGAGCATGCCGGCAGAGACTTCCAGCAGCAGGTTTTGCGGAACCGGCAGATCCGCCTCGCCGATATGGAACTGGAAGGGATTCAGCGGTTCGCCCAGCACCTGGTTGTTGATGAAGGGCAGGGTCTCCAAAGCCGTGAAGATCTCGCCGCTGCCTTCCAGATACACCTTGTAGGAGAGCATCTGGTTCAGCACATTGGAATATTGGGTGAGGAAAAACACCCATTTGTCGATCACCCAGACCGGCGCGGCGACACCGCGGCATTCATCCCCATAGAAAGCTGCCAACAGGGCATTCTCCTGATTCAGCAGCGTGCCGTTCTGAAGCACCACCGCGGTGACATTCGAGGTATATTCATAAGCGTTCGGATTCACTTCCCAACCGGGGGGCTGTCGCATTGCGGCAAGGCGCAGGGCATAGGTGTCCAGGGGCTCCTCGCGGGGAATCTCATATTCGGGATAGGTGAAGCTGCCGCTGTTGGCGGTTTTCATCATGTAGCCGCGGCTGGGATCGAGGAAGAGCATCGAACCGAACCAGCCATAACCGGCGATGAACTGGGAGAATCCGCTCTGGCTCTTGATGATGTCGCCGGTGGCGGTATTGGACAGATTGGCCATCGCCTCATTGACGCTGATGCTCACATGGGGCAGGTAGCCGATCCAGTTCCAGCCGCTGGCATAGGCGATCGGAGTGGCGGAGGGATCTTCGAGCAGACCGGTCACGTTCAGCTCCCCGGATTGAGCCAGCCTCAATTTGAAGCTTTCGGTGGTGGATAGCGTATGCAGGCTGCCGATCCAACCCCAACCGGGAAAGTATTGGGCATAGGCGGTCTGGTTCTTCACGATGTCGTTGGCGGAGGGATTGAGGCTGTTCAGCAGATCGTTCACATTCATGGAGGCGGCGTTGTCCAGGTTCACCGACAGCCAGTTCCAGCCGCTGTGGCAATCGGTGGAGCTATAGAGCTCCGGATTCACATGGATGATCACCGGGGTCAGGGGTGTGCCACAGACCATGCCGGAGACAAAGGCGAACTCCTCCTGGATTCCGAAATGCTCCTTGTTGGTGGAGGAATCCCAAACCCTGAACAGCAGCTCCACGCCATCGTCCGCATCGCTGTAAATTGTAAGGAAGAACTGGCAGGATCCCGGAAAATAGGGAACATCGGCCAAAGCAGCCACACCCCGGCAGACATAGCTGTTCGAAACGGCGTCATAGACGAATGCGCCGATAATGTCGTTCGGATCGGTGGAGAGCTCACCTTCCAGAAAGAGTTGCCCGGTGATGGTCATCGAATAGTCGTAATAGCCCAATTGGGTGCTGGCCCAGGCAGGGGGATCGGCAAGCACGCTGATCTCGAAGACCAGGGGTTCGCGACCCAATGCGGGGATGTCGGCATAGACCGTATCCCGGAACACGCCATAGCCCAGTTGGTTGCTGACGGTGAAGATGATGGTGCGGGTCTCCAGGGGCAGCAGATTCCCGGAATATGTATTGGCAGTGAGCCATTGGGGCAGACCGGTGAGGGTGAAGCTGGAGCTTTGGCCGCCGGAATTGTGCAACTGGGCGCTGATATTGAGCGATTGTCCCAAAGCCTTGATCATTTCGATCTTGGGCTGCGTCCAGTAAACCGGATTGGCGTTCACGAAGAATTCCCAAACCACCGGCGCGGAGAGCGGATTCCCATACAGGTCAGTCAGCCCTTGAACCGTTGTCCGCAGAGTTTCGTTCTCCAGCCAGTAATTGGCGATCAGGGGAACGATGGAGACGGCGCTTCCATTGACCTGGACATTCACATCGACCGCCATCATGGTGCGCAGCACGATCAGCGACACCGTTGAAGGCAGAACGGAGACGGGATCGATGGCCTCGGTGAAGGTTACCGAGATCAGATTACCCGGCTGCAGGATGCCGTCGGAGGGTTGGGGCACACCCCAGACCTCGGGAGAGCTGCGATCGATCCTCCCGGTTAAGGAAGCGGTGTAGTAATCCGGTTGCGTGGCGTCCGTGGTGCCGGCCCGGATCTGGTAAACGCCATCGGAGAGGGAGGAGACATCCCAAGTGGCGATGATGTATTCGGGATGGGTGAGCAGGCTGTCGCGGGGAATCTCCAGCGCCGGCAGCCAGGTGTTGTTTCCGGTGCGCCTGTATTGCAGCAGCAGTGAATTCAACCCCGGTTTGTTCAGATCGTAATCCGTGAGCAAGATCTCCATCTGGTTTTGAGACTGTTGGTTGAGCAACCAGCCGTCCTCGGGATAAACGATACTCACCCGGCTGTAGGGCGGTTCCCAATACACATCAAAGGATTTGGTCATCCAGAAATGATGGCCGTCGGGGCCGGAATTGCCGCGGTCGCCTTCTGCGTATAGCTCCAGGGTAAGGCTTTCGTATTCATAGGCAAAGGGGCCTTGGGCAACTGTCATCACCGCCTGGACCTGCTCGCCGGGGGGCACGTCGAAGGCCATGCGGTCGACCACGGGCAGGCCGTTGATCAGGATCACCGCGCCGTGGGGATTGGTCTCGTGCTTGAGGCAGAGGAAATAGCGCCGGTGTTCGCCGGTTTGGGTTGTATTGCCCAAATTGAGCAGAAAGGCCGCCGTTTCGCCCTCTTGCAGGCCGGTGGCGGTGTAGGTGTTGGCGGAAAGGTTCACTCCGTCGCGTGGCAGGGTGTTTTGCTCCCAGCGGTTCGAGCTGGCCCCCGCCAGAAGGTTGAACACGGGCGTGCCAAAGACGGGATCGGTCCTGATGTCCACCGTGAAATAATCCGGCTGATAGTTCAGATAGCTGGTCTCATCGTCGTCGGCCAGCATATACCGGATCGTGGTTTCGGTGTCGTAGGAGTAGGTTTGGGAACTGCCGATGGTGACCGCCGCTTCAAAGGAGAAACCTTCGGTGATGCCCAATCCGTTGATCACCAAACCCACGTCCAGGCCAAACTGCTCACTGGTGACCTGCTCGAAGGTGTGGGTGTAGGAAGAGCTGCGCGCTGCGGTTTCCTCATAAAGGTATCCCGCTCCGGCATTGAAGGATACATTGGCGGGGTGGTTGGGATTGCTGACCGCGTTGGCGATGTTGTCCGTATTCATATCCACATAGCTTTGCCACATCGCCGCCGAGACGGAATCGCCGATCGCGGTGAGGTTGGGGATCACGTTGTTCAATATCTGCGCTTCGGTATATATATAGACGGTGGCAAAGCCGTCGGGCACCACCATCACGTTGTCCTGGAGGATCACGGTTTGGGTGGTGTCGTTCCACACCACTTCCTTGGTGAGGCCCCAGATCAGATTCAGGGCACCGCCCACATAGAGGTCGGATTCGCGTCCGATCAGTTGCCCCTGGTCCGAGGTACTGTATTCTTCGCTGGTGGTGAAGGTGAGGCTGGTTTCAAAGGCGTCGCCCTGCGTCACCCGGCAGGATATGCCGCAACCGATGTCCAGCGTGTAGTTGATCTCGGTCTGGATCGAAAAGAGGATGCCCACGTCTGACACGATGTCCGGTCCCAGATGGCTTACCACTTGGGCCCCGTACTCCCTGGCGCTGCTATAGGAAACGCTCAGGGCGGCGGTGCTGCTGCTGGAATGGCGGAAAGAGGCATAGCTGGCATCGCCGGGGGGATCGTGGAGGATCAGGAACGGCAATTCCGGAGAAGTGGTGGCAAAGGTGCTTTCCGTGGGTTTGACGCCTTGGGTGACCACCCAATCGGTGCGCGTGGCAAAACGCTCCAGTTCGGCGTCGTGAATGGTGACCTGAAGCAGGTTTTGATAGGGGCGCTCACCGCCGGCCAGAATATTGGGCAGGTAGGGAGCGAAGCGGTAAATATAGGTCTGTTGGCCGCCGAACTCACCCTCGTTGTCCCGGATGGCCCCCACTTCATCGGTGACCGTTATTTCGCAATCGGTCAGGAAGCTTTTGCGGTCCGGCAAGCCGGGCAGGGAATAGTCCTCAAAAGCCCTGATCGCCAGCTCGGTCCACACGTTCTGTCCGATCACATAGAAGCCGAATTGGTGTGCGGGGTCGGAGGCGAAATACTTGAGCTCCAGCTCATCGGGCCAAGCTACCTCCGCCTGCAGTTCAGCCCGCCATTCGTAGCGCAGGGTGTCCGGCGTGGCATCGGCGTCCCTGAGGTCAAGGTGTTTGGTCTTGATGGATTGGAACTGGTCATTGACCACCAGATTGAACGGATCATCCCCGCTGGGATTGACCGTGATGTTGAAATCCAGGGGCGGGATGGAGGGGATCAGGATCATTCCCGTAAACCAGTCCTGGCCCGTTACCTCACGGTTATACAATCCATTGACGGAATTCAGGGATACATTGAACTCGCCCAGGGGCCAGGAATCGGTGCCGCCCACCACCTGCACGAAGAGGTTGGTGGTGAAGATGTCATTGAAATCTATATTGGTCCGGGGCCAGGTGACCGCACCCAGATCCCATTCCCGGTCAAAGGTGTGGCCTTTGTAGTCCACAGAGACCACGCAGGGGGTTCCATGCTCCACATCCATTACATAATATCCATCCTCGTTGGTCATAACCACTGGAACCGCCTGTGCTCCATTGAGGAAGATCGTGGCGCCCACCACGGGGCAGATCGTGCCAAAGAATCTGACCCGCCCGGAGATGGGGATCATGGAGTTGTCGATAAAGTCCACATTGTCGGCGCTGATATTGCTGAGGGAAAGGGTTACCAGACGCTGCTCAGGCTGGAACATGTGCCCCGGCTTGCTGGGGGTTACGGTGAAGGTGGTGTAGTTGCCATAGGGGATCTGCGAGGCCACATACTTGCCCCAGTTGTCGGTTACTCCGCCAAGCAGCATACCAGGTTCATTCAAGCTCCAGGAGGCATTGGTGCTGGCGATGTGGGCATAATTGGTGGCATCGAACGCCTGGCTGCCATTGCCCTCGTTCATAGCCCAGTATCCGATCAGCCCTGCGGAATTCCAAGCCGGCATCAGGTTCAGGTGGTTCTGGATCTCGGTTTGCGAGCGGGCGGTGTTCCACAGGCGGAGGTCGTCGATGAAGCCGGAGAAACCGGCGCTGTTGTCCACATGCAGGCTGCCGCTGGGCGTATCGAGCAGGCCGAGGGTGGATTCAGCCACGCAAACGCCATCCAGATAGAGCTTTCCGCTGCCGGTGGAGGAATCGTAAACCAGCGCCACCTGATGCCAGAAGCCGTCATTCACCTGGAGGGAATCGTTGGTTTGGACCAAACTGCTGCTGCCGTCTGTGTAGAGCAGTTTCCCCTGGGCGTTGATCCGCAGTTGCTTCAGATCGCTTTGCCCGGGATCGAGTTTGTAGATCAGAGCGCAATCCAGGCCGGTTGTTTTGACCCAGCTTTCCAGGGTGAAGCTGGAGCTGAAATCCGCCAGTGGAGCTTCCACTTCGAATTGCGACCCGGCATCGAACTGCAGGCAGTAACCGCCGGAGGGGCTGAGCGAAACCATCACTCCGGCTACGGGATTGCCATTGGGGGTTTCCACCTTTCCGGTGATGATGCCGTTGGGCTTGATATAGCCTGTGTCCACGATCGGATTGGACAGTTCCCCACCCGCGTAGGCCAGCACGGTATAGGTGTGCTGTTGTCCCGGAATGGCGCTGTAATCTGCATAGCTGGTGATATGGGGAAAGAGCGTCACCTGCAGCGAACCGTCCCGATACACCTGGAATCCGTCGTTGGGCAGGTAGGTGCTGGGATAGTTCCAGCTCAGATAAACGTGCCCCGGATAAGAATTATTGCCGTCGGTGGCAGTGAAGCCGCTGGGATCGAGGATGCCGGCATATTCATAGGCGCCGGTGTCCAGCCGGTTGAAACTGCTTTGGGTGTGGGCATGGACGCGCGGATTCCCGATGATGTCGGTGGCAGGAAGACCGGGATAACTCCCTGGATTCGGGATCCCCCGGTTTTGGCAGGAGGAGGTGGAACCCAGGGCGTAGTGGCCAGGGAAGGCGGGATCGAAGCATGGATCGGTGTTGATGTTGGTGGAGCCGGAATAGCCGCCCTGGACGTTGCTATACATCACGTTCAGCGTGCCCGCCACGGGGTTGTCGCCATTATCCCAGAGATTGCAGCCAAAGATCCTGGCGCCGGCGGAATTCTCAGCCAGAATTGCCCCCGGGCCGGTGGTCGAGGCATTGTCTGCGATCGTCAGTTGCGCCAGCAGGGGATCGGCATTTTCGAGATAGACCGCCCCGCCTCCGCTGTAGGCAAAATTGTGGTGAAGAACACAGTTGTAGAACTCTGCGGAGGAATTGGATACAGACAGGGCGCCACCTTGTTCGGCCTCGCCCTGGCTGAGGATGCAATTTACCAGGATCAGCGAATCGTAGCCGTCCACATGGATCAGCCCCCCCCTCGGGCAGGTCTCTCCCACCGGCCACGCCTTGGCTGATCTCACAATATGCCAGATAGGAGCTGTCCGCCGGAGTGTTCTGCTCCAGGAAAGCCAGACCGTTCCAACCCAGCTCCGCGTTCTGGGCTGTGAAGTGTATCCAGGCGTTCCCTGTACCCGCGGCCCGGAGGCTGCCATACACCTCAAGGCCCGCGCCCGGGGCGAATTGGACCTGCGTCCCCGCTGCAATGGGCAGGATGATCTCATGCGGAACGATCACAGTTTGATCCACCACGATGGTGCCCGACCACAGCTCAAAATGCGCTTTCCCGGCCAGGGAAACCTGCAGGTCGGGCTGGTTGGCGGAGTTGTTGGCAATATTCAGGGTATCGGCGAAGATCCCGGCTTGCTGGGGTGTGAAACGCACTTGAAACGCTGCCGACTCCCCGGGAGCGAGAACCAAGCCACTTGGGGGGTTATCGATCTCAAAATGCTGCGGTTCGCCGCTGATGGAAACTCCGCTGATCGTGATGGAAGTGGTCCCCGTATTGCTGAAGGCCACATCCTGCCAGTCCGATTGCCCGTTGGCCGTGACGAAGCCGAAATCCAGTGCGGGATCGGAGAGCAGGCTGATCGCTTTGACGCCGAGTTTGGCCAGATAGGTGCGGGCTCCTCCAGGAGTGGTTAAAGAATAGGGCCCAAAATAGGCTGTAGTCCTGTATTCCCCAGTGATATAGGCATTTCCCGTGGAATCAAGAACGATGCCCTCGCAGTCGTCGGTTCCCGAGCCACCGGCTTTGATCGCCTGGATCCAGTTTCCACCGGAATCCAGTTTGGCCAGGAAGGCATCGGTGGGCCCGCTGCAATACAGCATATGAGGGCCAAAGGAGGCAGTTCCCTCGAAATCTCCGATGATCAAAACATTCCCATCCATATCCCCCACAATGCCCAAGCCATAATCATATCCGCCGCCGCCGGCCCGCTTTGCCCAGAGCCAGTTGCCGCCATTGTCCATCCCGGCCATAAAAATGTCGCAATTCCCGCTACTGGTCAGCGAGACCGTCCCAAATCCGGCCGTTCCGTAAAAACTCCCCGTGACCAGCAGGTTGTTGGCATGATCCACGGAAATGGCTATACCCCCTCCACCCTGCATGCTTGCCAGGTTGGCCCAGATCCAGTTTCCGTTGCCATCCATCCTGGCCACGAAACATTGATCATAATAACTGCCAACCAGCGTTGTGCTCCCAAAGTTAAGGGTTCCCGTAAATTCCCCGGTGAGGTAGATATTGCCGCCGCTGTCGGCGGCGATCCCATGACCTTTTCCATAACCCGTTCCTCCGGGTTGCTTTGCCCACACCCAGTTTCCGCTTGCGTCCAGTTTGGCGACAAAGATGCCTGCGCCGGTCAGGGTGGTGGATCCAAAACTGGCCGGCCCATAGAAATAGCCCGTGTATATACGCTGTTACTCCCGTGGGAACAGATATGGAATCCTTCGTCATAGTTTGTTCCTCCGGCTCGCCGCGCCCAGAGCCAGTTGCCGTTGGTATCAAGCTTGGCGATGAAGGTATCCAGACCGCCGGCGCTGGTCAGATTTGTGGTGCCAAAAGCCGCCGTCTGGTAAAATGACCCGGTCAGATATATATTGCCGGCATCATCGACAGTGACACTCTCGCCCCATTCTGCATCTGATCCGCCGGCCCGTTTTACCCAGAGCCAGTTTCCATCCTGATCGAGCTTGGCAACGAACACATCCCAGGAACCGGCGCTGGTCAGAGAAATGGTTCCGAAATTGGCTGTCTGGGAAAATTCACCAACGATATAGATGTTTCCCTGGCTATCCCTGGCAATGGAATTTCCATGGGATATCCCTTCGTTTCCCACCACCCACAGCCAATCATGGGCTTGGGCCAGGGCACAGTCAACAACAAAAAGTAACACGGTACCGAGCGTGATTCTTTTGAGTGTGCTCATTTTTCTCTCCTTTGGATCTGAAAGTTTGTGATTTGAACTTGGTTTGTGGATATCCTGCCAGACATCGCTGTGATAGTCGAATGATGTGATAGTGGTTTAACGTCTGGATGCAATGGCTTCTGTAAAGTTGCCTCCAGCCGCTGGCCGGAGATCGCTAACGGCGCAGTTTCCGCAATGCTGGGATGGTCTGAAGCGATTTTATGCCGGATTGTCCCTATTCCATCATCAGCACCCCTCCCTCCAAGATAATTACAGCTGATGCTCAATTCTGGCATCGCTTCCCCTTGGTGTGGACATTTGTCCACATTAACTGAACAAAAGATTCTCCTTGTTTCCCAGATCAATCCTTGCGGCTGGTTCCGTGATACTGGCTAAGGAACCCGGAAGTATCTGGTGAGCAATGTTCCAATATGATTTCCTGTTATTTTATCAAGGATGGCTTGTCAAGATATTTTTTGCTTGATTTTTCCCGTATTGTATAGTGCTTATCCATTAGGACGGTGAACTGCAGCGACTTGGGAGGATGGGCGTAAACATAGGCGCCCCACAATCGATGATGGAAGGTTGCTTTCCCCTTTCCTGTGCGTTTCCGCACTGTCTGCCTTCAAGTAACTGGCTGATGGGCAGGTAGTAGGGCGGAAGCGGGTATCGAGTATAGAGAAGAGATACATACAAAGTCTCACCCAAACCTTCAAATCGGTATCACGTATCACAGAGGTCGTATGGGTTTATCAGGCAGAGAGATAGATAAGACTGGCTTTGGATTGTGTCACAGTGGTCTTTGGACGTTTCTGGACGTATTTGTATCACGATTATTGCAAATTTGCGCTGGTTTTGGACTGGTTTCGGATGATCAGATTTTTAGGAGAACTCATCAGATTTGTTAAGGCTTTTATTGTCACAGTGGTGGGTGGTATGGGAGAATTGGAACAAGTCTGAATTCGGTCTAAAGCGCTTTGGGAAAAGTCTTTATGCTGTTTGTTTATGGGCTTTGAGCAGGGGTTTGCTTCACTGGTTCTTATGCTTCTGTCTGGTTCTTGGGGGATAAAAGAGGCAGGGCTTATAGA
>CAZVXK010000099.1:0-2696 GCA_964631665.1 uncultured Candidatus Cloacimonadota bacterium
ATCATCAAAGGCGATCCTGAATGCACCTGTGATGATGAAAACTGCGATTGCGGCTGCAACACCATCACGCTGGACATGGAGGACGGCTCCCAGAAGGATTTCACCATCTTGGAGATCATCGAGCACGAAGGTCGCAGATACATTGCCCTGGCGGAAGTGGATACCAATGAATATGACATCATGGGCATGGATGTGACCGGGGAAACGGTTGAACTCACCTTCATCCAGGACGATGACGAATTCAACGCAGTAGCCGCCAAGTTTGAGGAGTTGTTTGCCCAGGATTTGGAGCAGACCGAGTAACTGTAGGATTCACAATCAAGCTAATTCCAGTTCGCAGTCAAGCTACTGATAAATAGCAGACCGAGCTGACTAACCATCTGTCTTTCAGAATAATCAAGGTTTTCCCCAGAACTAATTGCCCAATAGGGAATCTGGGCTGCTGCCTGTTTCAGTTTGTAATGGATAAACAAAAGCTTGACTGAATCAGCCATTTCCAGAAATTTGAAGCTAATGGATTACAGGTGAGAAGATGAAGGCTGATTTGATCATAACAGACTGCAGGCAGATTGTGAGCCTGAACGGCGGTGCTGCACCCCGCACCGGTGCCGCCATGAATGAACTGGGCATCATAGAAAATGGGGCTCTGGTCGTTCGGGATGGCCTCATTCTGGCTGTGGGGCAACAAGCGGAGCTTCTATCCCAATATCAGGCTGATGAGATCATCTCCGCACAAGGCTGCATCATGTTGCCGGGCTTCGTGGATAGCCACACCCATCCGGTGTTTGTGCACACCCGCGAGGATGAGTTTGCCCTGCGCCTGGCAGGAAAAAGCTATGTGGAGATCTCGCGCTCGGGTGGTGGGATCCGCGGCACCATCCGCAGCACCCGTGACGCCGATGAGGATTTGCTCTATGCATTGGCTGTGAAACGCATCCGGAAAATGATCGCCCTCGGCACCACCACCCTGGAAGCGAAAAGCGGCTATGGATTGGATACCGCCAGCGAATTGAAACAATTGCGGGTGATCGACCGTTTGGCGCAAACCCTGCCCATCAGCGTTGTTCCTACATTCATGGGCGCCCACGAATATCCGGATGAGTACCAGGACGATCATGAAGGCTATCTGCAGATTCTCTGCTCAGAGATGATCCCGGCGGTGGCGGAGCAGGGCATAGCCCGCTTTTGCGATATCTTCACCGAAGCGCATGTCTATAACCTTAAGGAATCCCGCAGGGTTCTCACCTGCGCCAGGCAGCACGGTTTGCTGCTGAAAATTCATGCCGACGAGATCGAGGCGATGGGTGGGGCTGAACTGGCATCCGAGCTCGGTTGCATCTCCGCCGATCATCTGGGCGCCACTTCCGATGCCGGGATCGAAGCCTTGCAACAGGCGGGCGTGATCCCGGTTCTGCTGCCGGCAACCCTGTTTTCCCTGCGCAGCAGAAGCTATGCCAGGGGCAGAGAGATGATCGACCGGGGCTTGCCGGTCGCCATCGCCACCGATTACAATCCGGGCAGCTGCAACTGTGATTCGCTGCCTTTCACCATTTCCCTGGCCTGTCTGCAAATGGGGCTCACACCCGCTGAAGCCATCGTGGCTGCCACCATCAATGCCGCCCACGCCCTGGGGCTGGGAGACCGGGTGGGTTCCCTGGAAGTGGGGAAGCAGGCGGATTTTGTGCTGTGGGATATCCCTTCGGTCAATTTCATTCCCTATCATCTGGGCAGTTCTCATATCCACAGTGTCTATGCCAGGGGGAGCTGCCTCTATCGGGCCGACAGATGAACACCAATCAGGGCGAGAACGCCTATACCATCCTCGAAACTCTTTATCGCACACGCCTGCATAGCGTTTACAAGGCGAAAAACTACTTCAGCGGTGCCCTTGTAACCATCAAGACCAACGAGCAGCGCTACATCAGCGATGCTGAACTCTCCCGCCAGCTCAGGCTGGAGGCCGAAACCGGCTTGCGCCTGGAACATCCCAATATCCGCAAGACCCTGGGTTTGTTTGAGGATGAGGGCAGGATCTATGTGGTGAGCGAATTCGTGGAAGGCGAGAGTCTTAGCCAGATCCTGGGTCAATTCAGGCGGGATCAGGATCAAAACCAAATCCAGAGCTGGATCAGGTCCGTGCTTGCCGCCCTGCAGCATGCTCATGGTGAGGGGATCCTGCACCTTAATCTCAATCCCTCGAACATCCTGATCAGCTTTACTGGAGAACTCAAGATCCACGGATTTGGCAAAGATCCCCGGCTCTGGCAGACTGCTGAACCAGGCAGGAATGAACTGCATCCGGTGCTGTTTGTCGCCCCTGAACAATTCCATGGAGCCGGCTCAAGTGAAGCCAGCGATCTCTACAGCCTGGGGGTGATCGCCTATCTGCTCTGCTGCCAAACCCTTCCCTGGTCCGTGGATCAAAAGTTGGAACCAAGCTCACAAAAACAGCAGAGCCTGCAACGCCCGGTGATCAATCCCGACCTGCTGGGTTGCTCGATGCCCCACTGGCTCTTCACCATCATCAACAAGAGCCTGATGCTGGATCCTGCCAAACGCTTCACTTCGGCTGCTGCAATGCTTGCTGCCATCGACCGGCAGGAAACCATTCCCTTCGAATCCTGCCTCAGCCTGTCCTCAGCTCAGCCGCTTACGGAGCAGAAGCCAGAACCACCTGGCGAAGCAGAGCCAGAACC
>CAZVXK010000099.1:2796-10186 GCA_964631665.1 uncultured Candidatus Cloacimonadota bacterium
CTACGAACCGGAACCGCCACCTCAACCAAAATCCAAGGCCGAGACAGTGGTTCGGATTCCGGAATCCGCGCCAGAAACGGAGAATCTGAATGGTATGAAACGAACCTTCCTGATCCTGAGCGTGATCGCTTTGGCGATTGTGGTCTTCATAGCCCTCAAGTATTGGCTGCTCAAAGAGGAACCCCAATTCTCGGAAATGGTGAAAGCGCCGGAGGATGAAACCCTGGCTGCCAGCCTGCAAGCCCCCAACCGGGCACTGGCCATGGTCTTTGTGCAAGGCGATTCCACCATAATCGGCCATCTGGGCTATGAGGCCGATGACGATGAATTTCCGCCCCGCGATGTCTATGTCCCTTCCTTCTACATCACTCCGCACGAGATCACCCGGGAGCAGTGGAGCATGGCAAATGCGGATTACAAATACGATCCGGAGGAAAAGGACCTGCCGATCGTGCGGGTTTCCTTCTTTGATGTGCTGGAATACTGCAACCAGAAGAGCATCCTGGATGGCTACAAACCCTGTTATGATTTCATGCTCAACGGCGTTACCTGCGATTTCAATGCTACAGGCTATCGCCTGCCCACGGAGGCGGAATGGGAATTTGCCGCCAAAGGCAGAAAAAGGGACAACTTCACCCGCTACAGCGGATCGAACAGCGCCGATAATGCCGGCTGGCACAAAGGCAATAGCGAGGGAAGCCTTCATCCGGTGGGGCAAAAACAGAAAAACGACCTGGGCCTCTATGATATGAGTGGAAATGCCTTCGAATGGGTGTGGAACTGGTATTCCCGCTACCACTATTCCCAACAGGCCCTGTTCGAAGGCCCCTCCGATGGCACGGACAAGGTGATCCGTGGTGGTTCCTGGTTCCACGATGCCTCGGAAATGCGGGTTACCAACCGTAACTATGCCAAACCCCACACTCAGTCGAACTATATCGGCTTCCGCCTGGTGCGCAGACGCTGAGGAGGATCCGATCCCTTTTCAAATCCCCAACAGGTGTCGTTTAGGTGTCCCCACCAGCCTGGTCGGAATAGCTTTCGTGTAACATGCTTGCCTCCAGTTGGATCGAACTCGATCACTCCGCCTTAACCAAGAACATCAGATATCTGTCCCGGCGGATCGGCACCGGCACAGTGTTCGTATCTGTCATCAAAGGTAATGCTTATGGTCATGGGATCGAGCAATTCCTGCCTTTGGCTGAGTCTGCCGGTGTAAAGTACTTTGCCGTATACGACGCCTTTGAGGCATTCCAGGCGCTGCAAGTGAAAGCAACACAATCGCAATTGATCATCATGGGGATGTTGGATCAGGATCAATTGGAATGGGTGATCGCCAACGACATCGCTTTCTATGTCTTTGAACCGGAGCGTCTGTCCGCTGCCATCGCTGAAGCCAGGAAACAAAAGAGAAAAGCCCTGATCCATCTGGAGCTGGAGACGGGCATGCACCGAACCGGACTGGAGGAGGATGAGCTGCCCGGGATCATTCAATCGCTTAAAAAAAACAGCCGTTATCTGAAGATTGAAGGGATCTGCACCCACTATGCCGGGGCGGAGAGTATCGCCAATTATCATCGTATCCAGCAACAATATCAGCAATTTACCAAGCTGGGTAAGCTGCTCAAACGAAACGGCATCATCCCGCGTTTTTACCACAGTGCCTGTTCAGCCGCCGCGCTGATCTACCCCCACACGATAATGAACCTGGTGCGGTTTGGTATAGCTCAATATGGCTTCTGGCCCAGCATGGAAACCAAGATGAACAACCTCCTCTCCGATGCCTCGAAGTTCACCAGAGATCCTTTGAAAGCGATCCTCAGCTGGAAAAGCCGGATCATGAGTTTGAAATCCGTGGAAAAGGGAAAGTTTGTCAACTATGGCAATGCCTTTCTCAGCACCAAACCAATGAAATTGGCGACTGTTCCCATCGGTTATCATCATGGCTACAGCAGGAGCCTGGGAAATTCAGGCCAGGTGCTGGTCAGGGGCAGGCGTGCCGACGTGGTGGGAATAGTCAATATGAATATGTTGATGGTGGATGTCAGCCAGATACCGGGTGTGAAACCCGGCGATGAGGTGGTTCTGATTGGAAAACAGGGAGATCTGCTGATCTCGGTGGCTTCCTTTGCCGAATTGACCAAGATGGTGAATTACGAGTTGCTTTCCCGGCTGCCCTATCAGATACCCCGGATTGTGGTGTAGCGATCCTTTGCCGCAGGCCTGGTCAGACAATGCTAACTATAATAACTTCAAATAGATACGATAAATTCACAAGGGAGTTATCATGAACCTCAGATCGTTCTGCCTGTTACTGCTCATATCACTCAGCCTGGCTTTTGGCTGTTCCTGCAACCGCGCCAAACAGGAAAACCCAGTGGACACCACCGGCCTGCTGCCCGTTCTGGCGCAGCAAAACAACGATTTTGCCTTCCAGCTGTTCGCCCGGGTGGATGAGCCGGGAGAAAACCTGTTCTTTTCTCCTTACAGCATTTCTTCAGCGCTGTCCATGGTCTATGGCGGGGCGAAAGGCAACACCGCCTCCGAAATCGCCTCCGCCCTCTCCTTCAGTTTGCCGGTTCCAGAGCAACATGCCGCTTTCCAAGCTCTGCAGCAGGAGCTGAATGCCGTAAAGAAACGCAAGAAAGCGGAGCTGAACGTCGCCAACGCCCTGTTTGGCGCCAAACGCAACCAGGCCCGGCTCCACAAGGACTATCTGGAGCTGCTCAGGGATTCCTATGCCAGCGAACTCTATTCCCTCGATTTCTCCGATGCCAAAGCCGCAGCAGGATTCATCAACCGCTGGGTGGAGGACAAAACCAACGACCGGATCAAAGACCTGGTCAGCGAAAACCACATCCGCCGCAGCAACGACGGTCTGGTGCTGGTCAACGCCATCTTTTTCAAGGGCAATTGGCTGAACAAATTCGATCCTGCCTACACCGCTCCGGATGATTTCTTCACTTCCAGCGAGCGGTCTCCCGAAACCGCCAAACCGGTGCAGATGATGACCATCCAGGATGATTTCCGCTATGCCCGGCTTCCCGGCTGCCAACTCCTGGAGCTTCCCTATGCAGAGGAGAATCTGGCGATGCTCTTCATCCTGCCTGACGATCTGGATGCTTTCACCACCCAATTGAATACTGACAGCTATGCCCAATGGCTGGCGGCGCTCAACACCCAGGAAGTGGAAGTCTATATTCCCAAATTCACCTTCGATCACACCTTGCAGGAATTGGTGGAAAAATTCAAGGCTTTGGGGATGAAGGATGCCTTTGATCCGGGCCGGGCGGATTTCTCCGGCATCATGCCTATCAGCCCTTCCGAGCGCCTCTTCATCTCGGACATCCTGCACAAAGCCTTTGTGGAAGTGAACGAAACCGGCACGGAAGCGGCGGCCGCCACGGCTGTGGTGATGGAGATCACCTCTGCCGCTCCTTTCGAAGAACCACCCCTTCCTGTCTTCCGGGCTGACCATCCCTTCCTCTACCTGATCATCCACAAACCCTCCACCACCATCCTCTTCCTGGGCAAATTTGCCGATCCGCCGATGCTTGATCTGTAGCTGTAAGGATTGAGGAATACTGCGATAGGAATCCTGCCAGAGGAATTCCTGCGTCCCCGCAGGAAAGGTGTGCCGGCGTCCCCGCCGGCAGTGGTGGCACCAGCCTTCGCCTGAGGTTGCGCACCAATCCGGGCGGGAGCCCGGATAACCCTTCCGGTGAGGACACCGGAATTCCTGCGACCCCGCAGGAAAGTCGTGCCGGCGTCCCCGCCGGCAGAGTGCCCCAGCCCCACTCCATCATTCTCTGCCGAACCAGCCGGGACAGGCGAAAGCTGTTCCCGCTACAAACCCTCACCGAAAACTTCAAATCCAATCACCAAAACTTCAAATCGGGAAAATCGGTTCATAAAAGGAGTTTTCGGGGCTGGTAGTTCTTATCACCATTTCTTCAAATACCATCACCGTTTCTTCAGATTTGTTTAATGAAAAGGCAGTCTTTTTCACGCTACCACATACTGACGTGTGCTCCCGGTTAGCTATAACCTGAGCAAATACGTTCCTTGCTGCGATGCCTTCCCGTTTGATCTTGGCTTGGATCATGTGAGCGATCTGATCCACAGTGAGCAGCTTACCACTCTTCTTGTCAGTCCAGGAGAGCCCTTTGCGCTCTACCCATGACTTGAGAGGTGCTATGGGAGTCCAGGAAGGCACTTTACCTCCCAAGACAAAAGGCTCGTGGCGTTCGTTGGAGCCCACTCGAAGTGTCATACCGGAGTCGTCGGTTTCCACTACGTAGCCTGTGTTTCCGTAGAAATCGCCTTTATCGTAAATCTGCTGTGCCAGAATCTCCTTACGGGACTCGGCATCGATCACAGAACCGATCATGTGTAAACGGCTCTCCAGGGCGGTATAGATAGCCCGGTAGATCTCTACCATGACCTCATCAAGGGTATTGGATTTCTGCTCAGGCACTTGCACTCCAGCAGTTAATCACAATAACAAGAAAATCTGCGTTAATCAGCTCGATCTGCGTCATCTGCGTTCTATTCATTTCAGATAACTCCCACCCGGATAGGTCGAGGTTGTCTGGGCTTGAGCTCGTTCAAGCGATCCAGACCGGCAGGATTGAGATAGGCTTGCAGGATAGTGAGTGCTCTCAGTTCAAGATTGGCTTTGAAGGCGTCTATTTCGCTCCCTGTGAGCAGTTCGGTAGCCGACTGGTCTAAGCCTACGGTCTTGACGATTCCCTCGCCCAGTGTCTTCAAATTGAGAAACTCGGCAGTTGAATGCAGCATCAGGAAACAGAACCCAAAACGAAAAGAAACCAAAAAAGGCTCCTCTTCCGGCAGGTCATCGTGAGTCGCCCGATCATAGTGCTCCTGCAGAACCAGTGAATGGATCGTCTCCAGAACCAGCCCCTGATGCTCCTTGAAGATGCCATTGTTGGACATCTCCTTGGGTAGATTGAGGATGGCGAGCATGGCATCCGTCTCAACCGGATTGGGTATCACTGACCCTTCCTCATCATCTCGGAAAGCTCAATTGCTCTCATGCCCACTTGCTTCGCCCACTTGGAAGCAAGCATGTTATTGGCAGCCCGTTCCCAGTCTCCGGCTTTGATAAAAGCCAAAGTGTTGTTAAAGCCCAGGAGTCCCTTGATACCCAAGTAGCAGGGTTCCCGCAAAGAAGCGCATGGACGAAGTCCGTTACTATTATATGCGGCTTTGTGGGATGCTTATGCACATATTCAGCAGCACCGACTGGCGAACCTCATCGAGATTATTGTAAACCTCGGGTATCTCATCAATCAGCCACTGCTCGCAGTCCTTGATATCCCTCTCTAACATGGTATAGGCTTCTTTCTGGGAGATGCCCCGGTCACTGAGATTACGGCCGACGCCGATGGTTAGTTTGCCCGCAGTACATCGGTATGGCTTCAGTCTCAGACCTTCATGTCTGACTAACTGAGCTTTGATTCGATTCATCAACGCTTCGGTAATGCTATCTCCTTGTTCCAGATGTGATCATTGATCCAGAGCCAGGAAAGCACTACACTGTATGCTGACAAATCAAGATGAGCATGGATGAGACAGAAAATAGATATTGACAAAAAAACTACAAATGACATTGTGTGCTTCGTGGGACAGGAGCTGAAAATAACAGAGCTAGAGCTGATAGTTTTTTTGGTAGAGAATTCACAACCATGAAGATGGGGGATTATATGACCAAGATTATTACAATGTTGACTCTAATAGTAATTCTATTGATGCTAGTCATAGAAATGAATGCTCAAAACAGCATGCCTTTGATGCAGAGCTTTCAGGGAGAATGGGCGGAATCCTGGTATGGCGTTAGCCTGGATGCCATAGATTTCAATGCCGATGGATACGATGATTTGGTGATATACTCACATAGTGGAGCAGATCCGAATCAATGGGGTTTTGTTAAGCTGTTTTTTGGTGGCATTGCGATGGACTCCGAGGCAGATCTTTTTAGAGCTGGAGATTTTTGGGGACAGGTGATCAATAAGGTAATGATGAATACCGGAGACATCAACGGAGACGGCTACGATGATCTGATGATATCGGAACGGTACGCGTATATGCTTACCGATTCCTTGGCATTACGGATTTTTCACGGAGGGCCAGACGCTGACCTGGTTCCCGATGATTCGATAAACACAGCCGTTATTAATTCTCACCCAGCTATTGAGCCTATATGGAGGTTGGGAGACGTCAACGGCGATGGTTATGATGATCTGGGGTTAAGACACTGGTTCAACACTAGTACACCTGATTTAGCAATTCTATTGGGTGGTAGTTTTGAGATGATAACGGTTCAACCCTCTGTAACAACGAATAGGGGACAACAGATCAATGGAGTCGGCGACGTCAACAATGATGGATACGATGATTTTGTGGTGGCCTATGCGATTCGGATTCAAAATGTTCTCACCACATTTAGATACTTGTATTACGGGGGTAACCCAATTAACCTGGATAACCGCGTATTGCTTCGTAGTCTTGCCGATGATGGAGAGTGGTGGTTTCCTGGTGCGTACAACGCCGGAGATTTCAATGGGGACGGATATGACGATTTTATCTATTGCAACGGCAATTCGTGGAGAGAGTATAACAAACTTCGATTGGGTGCTTTAGACATTATGTCATCAGACGAGTTCGCTCTTACAGTTTCAACCTATCAACCCAACTTGATGTATATTGAGACCAAAGGTACTGCCCATGGCGATTTCAACGGAGATGGCTACAGCGATATCGCTGGTTCAGACTACCGTTCACAACTTTGGAGCGGAAACGCCGGGATCTGGCTGGGCAAGCCTAATCCCAACGGGCTATATGATCTGAGGCTCACTCATCCGGACACATCGCCATATCATCAGTTTGGCTGGAGCATGGCTGCCGGCGATTTTAACGGGGACGGATTTTGTGATCTGGCTTTGTCGGCACCACATTCTCAGGATTCACCAGATCCCATCTATGTGGGTTATGTGTATATCTTTGCGGGAAATCCGCAGTTAACCGATACCACAGTGGCAAATGACGATGAGTGTCTGCCCTCAGCCTCGGACAGCATCAGGATCCGATGCTATCCCAATCCGCTTGACTCAGCTTCCGGCGCGATTAGATATGAGATTGAAGGGGATCTGCCTGCTCATATTGAATCTGCGATATGGACGATACACAACATTAAAGGGCAAGCCGTCCACAGACAGCTACCAGAGCGGTTGGATGCACGGAACAAAACAGGAAGCCTTGAGCCCCAAAGGCTGGCCCCGGGAGTGTATGTGATTTCTTTGATGATAAACGGGAAGAGAGTCTCTTCCGGTAAGATAACTATCAGATAAAGGAGAAGTAAATGAAAAGC
>CAZVXK010000100.1:0-7468 GCA_964631665.1 uncultured Candidatus Cloacimonadota bacterium
CCCCCACCGCCCCATCCAGGATGCGCAGGCTGCGTTCCACCTCGGCAGTGAAATCCACATGCCCGGGAGTGTCTATGATATTGATCCGCTTATCTTTCCAGAGGCAGGTAACGGTGGCGGCGGTAATGGTGATGCCCCGCTCCCGCTCCTGTTCCATCCAGTCCGTAAACGTATTGCCATCATGAACTTCACCCATCTTGTGCAAAAATCCCGAATAGAACAGGATACGCTCGGTGGTGGTGGTCTTCCCGGCATCGATATGGGCCATGATACCAATATTTCTGATCTGTTGCAGCGGATTGTCCGCGTCGCTGTTCATAATTCCTTTTCCTGTATATTCCGCCTTCACAGCGGTTTTAAGATTAAAAGTCATTAAATTTCGCCTGCCAAGTTTGTCTACAAAAAACTTCCCCGCCTGCCCTAACAACATCGCAGGCGGCAGGTTATCCATCCTTCCGGAGTCAAAGGCACACTTTTGACTTTACAGCTTCCTCTAGGTTTCCAGACTGGTTTTATTAACATCCATGGGAGATAACATGCCAAACGTAAACGTCTATTTCGACGGCAAGGTGAAATCCATCGCCGTGGCGAACAGTGAGGGAAATTACACGGTCGGGGTGATGGATGCCGGTGATTATGAATTCGGCACCAATACGGTGGAATATATGACCGTCCTCTCTGGTGTCCTGACCGTCCTGCTGCCAGGTGCCCAGAACTGGAAGGATTTCGGCAAAGGAGAAACCTTCAGCGTCCCCGCCCATGCCAAATTCCAGCTCCGGGTGAAGGAGCAGACCGCTTATCTGTGCCGGTACGAGTAAAGTGGAAAAGTATGCCTGGCGGCAGATAAAAGAGATAAGAGAAGAGAGAAAAGATGGCTGCGCCTGGAGCCTGGAAAGGTGAAATGTACGTGGAAATGATATCAGCGCTGTAGATATTGTAGTTCTCGGGAAGGAAGATGCTCCTGTTGGATTAAACAGACTCCAATAGCTTAAGGGATGCGGGGTATGGGCTTCGCATCCCTATATCGTTTAGGTTCTGGCTTCCATCTTATCTGAGCAGCAGAAGTTTTCCGCTGCAAAGCTCAGCCCCCGCCTTTGCCTGATAGAGATACACTCCGGAGGCTTGCCTGATCCCCCTTTCGTCACAGCCATCCCAGACTACAGTGAGGCTGTTTACACCAGAGGCTTGTGGCAGTAGTTTCTTTATCAGTTGACCCCGCATGTTGTAAATATCTACAGGGGTTGTTGCGGGATCGGACTTGCTGAAGCTGATCGTGGTCGAATGGTTGAAGGGGTTGGGAAAAGCCCTTGCCACCAGCGCTCCGGGCACGGGATCGTTGGTCCCGCTGCCGCCGGTGTTTAGGTAGAGGCGATTACGGCCCGGTTCCCCAATTTCGCCATCCGCATTTCCAGTGAAGATATCTCTGCGGTTGTCGGCATTGCAGTCGATCAGGGCGCAGTCAACTGTAAAATCAACGATATTGGGCAAAGTTGTGCTGGAAAGTGTAAAGGTGCCGTCTCCGTTATTCTGCAGATACCAGTCCAGGGCATCTGAACCCCAAGCCACCCGTGGAGCGAAAACATCCTCGTCGCCATCAAGGTCGAAGTCATATACCAGCACATTGTTGTGGATATGATCGGAAAAGGGAAAGGCACCGCTGACAGCGGCAAAGAGGCCTCCGTTGTTCTGTAGCAATTCAAGGTTGGGTTCATCGTTATAATCCAAGGCAATGTTCGCCCGGATTAGGTCAATATCCTGATCCAGATCGTGATCGATCACCCGGTAGTAAGTGGTCAGAAGATCCTCCACGGGCAGGGGATTAACCGCAGGGAGGCTGAAAAAGCCGGTGCCGTCGTTGATCAACGCCAGATCCTGCCCCGAGCGGAAGATGTTGCCATACATATCAATTTCGTGGACGTTGCTCAGGATCAGATCAGGATGGTTGTCAGCATTGAGGTCCATGGCAAAGGCGCGAAAATGCCCATAATCCACGATCACCGCCTCCGGAAGCCTGCCAGAGGTGTCCTGCACGAAATTTTGCCCGCCCTGATTCATCCACAGCTTGTAGATGGTTCGGGAAGCAGCCAGATCGACCACGGTGCATAGCAGGTCGGGAAAGCCGTCTCCATTTGCGTCCAGGGGGCAGAGCCAGGTAACCAAAAAATCCGGCATCACATTCACCGGCGCCAGAAAGAAGAATCCACTGCCATCGTTGATGAAGAGCACAGGCTCGTTGTTTGACACGATCAGGATGTCCAGATCGCCGTCCTGGTCATGGTCCAGAGCCAGCGCCTGTTCGCCAGGTTGCAGGAAAACAGGCAGTCGCGCTGCCGTCTCGTCCAGAAACTGCCCATCCGGCTGCTGCATCCAGATGCGGGGTTGCAGCTGTTCCTGGGCACTCCCTAATCCAATTGTGAAGAAGATGTCATCCCTTTGATCACCGTTGAAATCGGCCACCGTAACGCTATAACAGCTATATAGCCCGGGGGGAAGATGTGAATCAGTGATATCCATGAAGACGAGCTCAGGATCGCGGAAGCCGTTTATTTGCACGCAGTCGTTGTTGGCTTCAATCGCGATGTAGATTCCCTGCGGCAGTTCAGAGGGAAAACCCTGAGGCAACCGGGTGGCATCCAGAGAATTCACGATCAGGGGAAGCCCAGCATGCTCCGGAATCTCGATCCGTCCCACACACACTCCTTTCAGATCGAAAATCTCCACTTCCCGGGCGGGGAGCAGTTGTATAAAGCAGCAGACAATGATGATGCAGGCCATGCATTTGGCTAACATTTTTTAACCTCTGGCAGTTATTTTGGTCATCTCATCATCTGTGCCTTAATAGTCAAGTATTTAATGCTTAGGACCGATCTGTCGCCTTCCAGGATGCCTCCCATATTCCAAATCCTACCTCAACCAAGTCTGGCCCCCGTTACCAATACGGAATCATTACGGAGTCATTACGGATTAACTCCGTAATGACTCCGTAATGATTCCGTATTGGTAATGGGAGCGATGACTGGTCAGAGACTGAAAAATATGGTATGGGATCCAGTCCTGATAGCACTAATCAGGAAACAAATCAAAGGAAATCAACCAGTTGGATGTATCCCCGATCTCACCATCAGCGCAGCCTCACCGGTTAACCCGTTAACCTGTTAACCCATTAACTTGCCAACCCTCAAACCCGCCATCCTGCCCAGCACTAATCACTAATCACTAGTCACTAATCACTCAAACCCTCAGCTCCCCGATGGGAACTTCCCAGCTGTCATTATCATGATCCAGCAGCAGGAATCCCTGTTTTTCCTTCAACTTGGCATAAATATACTGTTTGGCCTTGAAGGTGTCCTTGCGGCAGACATCATAGGCGGAAGTGATGGCGGGGGCAGTGTGAAAACGGGTGGAAATGATATCACCGGGATAGATGTAGTAGCCTTCGGGAGTGGAAATCTCCACGATCTGGCTGCCAAGGGTGTGTCCCCCCATTTTTTTCAGCAAAACTCCCGGGGCGATCTCCTGTTCCCCTTCGATCAGTTCGATCCTGCCTTCGGCTTCCAGCATAGCCAATTGCTGCTCAAAGTTGTAAGCTGCCCTGTTCAGCCCGTCGGGATTCTTCGCCACTTCCCATTCCTGCTGTTGGATCCAATAGATGGCGTTGGGAAAGGTGAGCCGGTCTGCGTTTCCAAAATTGGTGACGATCCCGCCGGCATGGTCGAAATGCAGATGGGTCATCACCACATCGGTGATATCGGTATCCCGGTATCCCAATTCCGCCAGTGAAGCCGGAAGCTGGAATTCGGAGGGGCGATAGATCTCGATCTGCTTCTCCGTCAAACGGTTGCCCAAGCCGGTGTCCACCAGGATGAAGCGCCCTTCGCCCACGATCAAGAGCAGATTCAGGGAAAGCCTTTTGCGGCGCCGTTCATCGGTGGGGACACTTCTGCCCCAGATCGCCCAAGGCAGCACCCCCATCATGGCGCCGCCATCGGTCCAATATTCCCCGGCAAACACCTTGAACAGTTTCATGCCTTGTTGTGGTTTGGCCGGCGGTGGGAATTGGGTGCAGGTTTTTTCCGGGTTTGGGACAGCACCTCGCTTTCGCTTTGTTTGGCGGGAAAGATCACGATCCGTTTCTTTTCCCCTTCACCGATGGTGAGGGTGCGCAGGGCGTTGTCCTTTTCCACATGGCGGTGGATCACCCGCCGGTCGGAAGCGTTCATCGGTTCAAGGGTGAGTGGCTTGCCCTGTTTCTTGACCTTGCTGATCAGAGGCAGGAATTGCTTGATGAAGGATGATTCCCGGCGCTCGCGATAGCCATCCACATCCAGATAGACCCGATCCAGAGAGTTGTCGCCTTCATAGATGCGGTTGAGGAGAAACTGCAGGTTTTCCAGCATGTTACCGTTTTTACCGATCAAAAATCCGCTGTCCCGGCAGCCTTTGATCTCCAGATAGACCGTCTTCCCTTTGCGGGAGGCTTTCACCTGCTCATAGACAATGCCCAGCTTGGACAAGAGTTGCTCCAGGAACAAAGAGATGCGTTCCTCGAGCTGCGGCAATTGGAACCGCACGATGGCTTTTTTGGTGGCAAACAAACCCAGAAACCCGGAGGAGGGTTGTTTGAGGATCTCATACTTCAATTCCCAGTCTTTGATCCTGTATTCTTTGCGGAAAGCGCCGATCAGTTCTTCGACGCTGGTTCCGGTTTTTTCAATGGTCGTCATTTGGTTTCCTTTGTTTTAAAATGTTTTTGCAGATAGTATTGCTGCGCCACGCTGAGGATGTTGAACACGGTGTAATAGAGCACCAGCCCGGAAGGCAGGCCCTTGAAGATCCAGAACATCATGATCGGCATCACCCAAGTCATCATCTTGGTGCTTTGCTGCATGGCTTTCTGCTTTTCGTCCATCTGTTCCAGGGCGGCGGCAGGCGGACGCATCATCAGGCTTTGCAGGATCATGAACACCCCCATCAAAATGGGCAGGATCAGGTAGGGATCGGGTTCGGAGAGGTCTTTCAGCCAGCCCACGAAAGCGGCGTTGCGCATGTCGATGGTAAAGCGCAGTACCGTGTAGAGCGAAAAGAGAATCGGCATCTGCAGCAGCAGGGGTAGGCAGCCGGAGAAGGGACTGGCGCCGGTTTCCTTGTAGAGCTTGGACAGCTCCAATTGCATGGTCTTGGCATCATTTTTGTATTTCTGCTGGATCGCCTGCACCTGAGGCTGGATGCGCTGCATTTTGAGGCTGGCGTCCATACTCTTATGGGTGAGCGGATGCAGGATGATCTTCAGAATGATGGAGAAGATGATGATCACCACCCCGAAATTGGGGATGTAGCGATGCAGGAATTTGAGGAACCAGGCAATGATGTTCGCCAGCCAGCGCAGCCAGGCAGCGCCGCGTTCTGCCATCAGTTCCATCCGTTTCAACCCATAGCTCTGCAGGATCTCATAATCCGCCGGGCCGGCATAGATCAACAGGCTCTGGCTCCACTGCTGGGAGGGTATCTTTTCCCAGGTGTCCAGCACAACAGCGGGATTGCCGGTCTTCTCGTTGATGCTGGTCTGGAAATTGCGGATCTGGGGATTCTCAGCCCTTTCGGCGATGGCGATGCTGAAATATTTGGTGCGCAGGGCAGCCCAACCAAACAACCTCACCTCTCCCCCGGGCAGGGATTTCTTCATCTTGGCCAGGCTGTGTCGGGTGGCGTCATGTTCCGAATAGAGGATGAATTTATGCTCGTTCTGCTTGAATTTGGTGGCTTTCTCGCTATCGGCGATCCCGTCGGAGAAATCATAGGCCAGCCCGTTCAGCGGCTGCGGATGGTTTACCGTTACATCCATAACGATCCCGAATTTGTCATCCAGGGTATAGCGCTTGACGATCACCGGCGCTGAGGCCTCACCAAGAAAGAACTCCACATAGTTCGAATCCGGCACCACCCGGTGCTGGAAGTTGACCCTGCCCAGGTCAGTCTCAGCGACCGTTCCGATAAGTTTCATCCCACCCAACGCACCGCCTTCCGGCACCAGATCCACCGGCTTGACCTTGTCCGCCCAAGTGTATTTCTTCATCTCGATGCTGGTGATGGTGGCACCCAGGGTGGAAAAGCTGACCGTGAAATTGTCCTGGTTGGACAGCCTGATGGTCTCGACCGATTCCGCAGGCAGGAACAGGGTGTCGGCAACCGCAGTCTGCAGGGACAGACTTTCCGGAGCTGCCGCGGCTTCCGGTCTGGCGGTTTGGGCGGTTGGGGGTTGTTCCTGGGCCGCGGGTGCCTGGCGGGGACGGAATACATAATTCTGGAGGATCATAAACAGTATGATCACCAAAAACAGTGCTAACAGGGTGCGTTTATCCAATGATACTCCTTAGGGAAGCGGGTCGTAACCGCCTTTGCAAAAAGGATTGCAGCGCAGGATACGCCACAGCGTTAGGGCCAGCGCCTTGGGAAAATGGTATTTCTGAAAAGCCTGCAAACCATAACTGCTGCAGCTGGGCTCGAATCTGCAGGTGCGGGGCAGAATGGGTGAGAGGACATGGCGATAAAGACTGATCAGGCCGATAAAAATGTAGTTCGGCAGCCGCAGCAGGTGGTCTATCGCCCTGCGGAAAAAGTGCCAAGCAAGGTTTCCAGTTCGCTGTTCAATTCCTGCCAAGATAGCTCCCCCGCTCCTTTTTTGGCGATCAGGTTCAGCTTGAAACCAGCCTGCAGTTCGTTCCGGTGAAGATGTAACCATGATTTTATCCGGCGTTTGAGCAAATTCCGCAGATGCGCTTTGCCGATGCGATTGCTGATCGTGATGCCCACAGCGAATTCATTGACCGAGCTCAGAACCATCACATGGAAATGCGGGCTCCGCAGATGGCGGAGCGGGGAGGCGAATTCCTGATACTCCCGGTGCTTCGTAATCAGCCGAAGCATGGTTCATACGCCCAGCGTCTTTCTCCCTTTGGCGCGGCGGCGGGCAAGAACTTTCCTGCCATTCTTGGTTGCCATGCGGCTGCGGAAGCCATGGGTGTTCTTACGCGACCGGTTGGAAGGCTGAAAGGTGCGTTTCATTTATCTAACTCCTTGATAATGTGTCTATTCTAATATGAATAACCATGATTTTCCCACAGCCCTTGCTGTCAAGCGCTATTTTGAACGAAGCACCGAGGTTGAACCCGACATTCCTGCCAGCCTGTCCGGAGGCCGGATC
Source organism: uncultured Candidatus Cloacimonadota bacterium (assembly GCA_964631665.1). Lineage (GTDB taxonomy): Bacteria > Cloacimonadota > Cloacimonadia > Cloacimonadales > Cloacimonadaceae > Syntrophosphaera. Next base: position 7,202 of record CAZVXK010000100.1, read on the forward strand.
ACCGGAATTTGTCTGCCAGAATACCATTGGAAGCCTACTTGTCTGAGCTGGGCTGATGTTTCGCTTGACAATATCAATGGCCACATTATAGGAGATTCAAGAATATTCTGCGCAAAGGAGTAAGCTGATGAAGCAGTTCAGAACAAGGGCAGTGCTGTTTGCTCTGATCGCACTGCCAGTGCTTGCCCTGCTACTTTCCGGTTGCGAGTATTACATGTTTGGCCATATCCGGCAGGACATCTGGTTCAATGAAAATGGCGGCGGATT
>CAZVXK010000100.1:7568-10105 GCA_964631665.1 uncultured Candidatus Cloacimonadota bacterium
TTTTGAGCTCAATTTCCACACCCCTGGCGAATTGATCGATCCCCTGCAGCAGGAGGGTTTTTCCACTCCGGACTCCCAAACCCTTTCCTGGCAGGGTTCCCTCTATGAGGGAGTGGTCGAAACCTTTCCCGAGCAAATTATACTGAAATTCTTCTAAGGAGGTATTCTGAACCTGACTCTGTGGTCCTGGAACGTGAACGGTCTGCGTGCCGTTCTGAACAAAGATTTCATCAAAGTTATCCAGAGTGAACGACCCGACATCCTCTGCCTGCAAGAGACCAAGCTGCAGGAACATCAGATCCCGGAGGAACTGGCGGCTCTGGACTTCTACCAGATTTTCTGGTCTCATGCCCACCGCAAGGGTTATTCCGGAACCGCGGTATTCACCCGCAGCGAACCGCTCAAAGTGGAATATGGTTTTGGTATTCAGGAATTCGACAGCGAAGGCAGGATCATCTGCTGTGAATATCCTGCCTTCATCTTATACAATATCTATTTCCCCAACGGACAGATGAGCGATGAGCGGCTGGATTACAAGCTCCGCTTCTATGATAAATGCCTTGAAGTGATGCAGGAAAAGCGTGGAACCGGAAAAATGGTGCTGGTTACCGGTGATTACAACACCGCCCACAAGGAAATGGACTTGGCCAATCCCAAGGCAAATGAGAAAACCAGCGGATTCCTGCCCATCGAGCGTGCCTGGCTGGACAAGATCGTCGCCCAGGGCTGGGTTGATACCTTCCGGTTATTCCATCCTGAACCCCAGCGCTATTCCTGGTGGAGTTACCGCGCCGGTGCCCGTCCCCGCAACATCGGCTGGAGGATAGACTATTTCTTTGTGAACGAAGAACACCGGCAGTTGATCCAGGATGCCGATATCCGGGACGATATCATGGGCTCGGACCATTGCCCGGTAACGCTGCAGATCGTGCTTCCCTGAGGCAGAACACAGCCCCGCCATCCCATCTCTTTTACGGAAAACAAGCCTAGCGCACGATAAACACCATCATATCCGGGATATAGCTGGAACCTCTGAAGGGCGTGAGCGTGTAGGTTCCTTTGCCATATTTGAAGGTGATGGTAACGCTGAAATTGCGCTCGTCCTTCCAGTCCAGTCTTTGAGGTGCCATCCCCTCGTAGTATTTGTTTTCCGAGATCATCACCTTGGTGGTGGGATCGGGCAGATGCAAGCCCAAAAAGAAATCATCCTTGGGCAGCGGTGAGATGTATTCGAAATCCAGCCTGTAGGAACGGTTTCTCACGAATTTCCGGGGCAGTTTGCTCTTCAGCCGCAGATCGGGCGCGGCAAAGTTCTGCGTGGCATAGAGGCGTTCCCCGGTTACATAGATCCCCACTCCCAAATGAGTTACCTCCGGATCGAGGATGTTGGCGCGATGCCCGGGCGAGTGCATCCAATCGATCACCGCCTGCTCCGGATTGTGCTTGCGGTCGCTCCTGCCTTCCATCCAGATGTTTTCCGAGGCCGCCAGAGGATAGAGGTAGGGAAAATACTTCTTCAGCCTGCCGGTGGCATCGTTGCCCTCGTGATCGGTGTGATCGAAGAAATCATGCACCCCCATGAACCTGCTTTGCAGCTTGGCCAGATCGTCCAGCACCGGCTCCCGGAGCAAAGGCTGCAACCCGTGTTTCACCCTTTGGGCATTGGTCTGGTCAAAGATGCGCTGTTCAAATTCCTGCACAGTGATCCGCTCCGCGCCCAGAATTCCCACCAGGCAGATCAGGATCGCCAGAACCAATCTTCTCTTCATCGTTTTCCCTCTCAGAACCTGTATCGGATTTGCAGTTGTGAATCTTCAAAGCGGATTTGCAGCTTGCTTTTTTCCTCGTCAAAGTCATAGAGGTGGGCATCCACATAGGCATCGATCATGGACAGCGCCGCCGTGATCCCGATCCACCAGATGTCGTTATTCAGTTTTTCCTTGTAATCCCGGCTGCGGGCCAGGTATTGCTGCTGCAGAAAATTGTCGCTGACCCCATTGGCCAGGTCGCGATAATCGCTCCGCTTGCCTTCATGATAGATGGCGGATCCGATCAGATAGCCCTGCACCCCGATCACCAATCCCGCCTTCAGATATTGGTGGTTGTAGATCTGCCCCCCACCCGGCAGGAGCGCTGAATAGAGCATCGCCCGATAGGGCTGGGGCTTATTTTGCGCCTGCATCGGCAGCGCCAGGCAGGCCAGGATCGCCAGGATCATCAGTTGTTTCATGCTTTCACTCGTATCATTGGTTGTGTGCCATAGCTTTTTGGCGAGCCAGCCTTTGTCAATCTTTTTCTCGATCCGAAACACGAAAAAGGGCGAAAGGGTGAAGCTGGGATGGGGTAAAGGCAGGCTGGAAGTGATATTGCCTGGCTGTGCCTGAGGGCTGATAATGTGGTAATGCAGACACATTATTCTGTAAATAACTCTTTTACAGTGTCTTCCGCTGCCAGGCGGGACGCCTGGGCTTCTCATCCCTCCTATTAGCAATACGGAATCATTACGGAGTCATTACGGATTAACTCCGTAATGACTC
>CAZVXK010000101.1:0-10025 GCA_964631665.1 uncultured Candidatus Cloacimonadota bacterium
CCAAGTTTCAGCCCCTGCGCCCGGAACAGGACGACATCACCGAATTCGTGCAGCCCTCCCCCAACGACACCCGCTTCCTCTTTTCCTTCTATGGCGCCCAACCCGGCACCCCGGATTATGACGACACGCAAAACGGCGTCTATTACAAGCGCTGGAACCTGCCTCCTGGCCGCACCATGAAGATCGTGGTGGCTGTGTTTCCCGGCGACAACAAGGAAGATCTCAAGCGCACCGCCCGCTGGGCCAAGGAGATCTATGGCCAGGCCCAGACCCTGGTGACGGTGGTGCTGCCGGACACCTTTCCGCACTACAATCCCCCCGAACCGCCGGACATCCCCAAACTGTTTGCGGAACTGAAGGATGACGGTAACCGAATTGACCTTTATTGGGACAACCGCAGCGAATTTTCCTATGATACCAAGGTGATCAACAGCGCAGTGATTGGATGGCAGAATCCCAATAGCCCGGTGTTCAAGCCAACCCTGGACAGCGATCCACTCTTTGTGGACTGGAGCGGTTTCCCACCCCAGTTCCAGCCCAATCTGAACGATCCGGGCTTTGCCTTCAATATGAACGCCACCGTCAATCCCTTCACCGCCTACCGGCTGCGGCACGATTTCCAGGGCTATGGCGTGTGGGGCAGAAGCGGCAGCGGCTCGCAGGAGGATTGGGTGCTGGTCGAGCGCTGGGACAAGGTGGATACCGCCCAGGACCATGCGGATTATGTGGTGAACAGCATCAGCCTGCATGCGGATTCGCTCTATGTGGATTATGGAGGTTACATTGGCATCAACAAAGGCCTGCCCAACCGCAACGAATGGCAACCGGAGACGGATTATCCGCTCTATACCTGCTATGACGAGAACTACTTTTTTGCCCCCAATCCGGCGGAGACCTTTTATGGCTTTCCGATCTATGATCCCGCCGTGGAGTGGTCACCGGGGCTGGAATATGAGTCGGAACAGATCGCCATGGCCAATCCCACCCTTCCGGACGAGATCATCAAGAACCTGCAGGCCAGGCTGTTCAAGCATCCGGAGATGCGGGACGATGTGTTCTATGAACTCTACGACACCCGGATGATTCCGCTGCCCGGGCATGGCGGCCAGGTGGCGATCCCGGCTGTCGAGGGTGATACCGCAGCCCTGGAAGCGATGTGCGACAAACGCTTGTCCCGGCGCTATTACACTTCCTCGATCCTTTATCCGCGCAAGGGGATGGAATATTATGTGGCGGTGACCGCCTTTGACCGGGGCATTCCCTCCCACGACCTGAATTTCCTGGAAACCGGGCGGGACGCCGACGCCAACATGAAGATCTTCTTCCCCGGCAGCCTGGCCAAAGCCAATCTGGACAATATCTATGTGGTGCCCAATCCCTATCTGGGCAGAAGCAAGTTCGACGGCAGAAGGGAAAACGACAGCAAGGGGGACAAGAGCCGGCGGCTGTGGTTCGTGAACCTGCCCCAGCGCTGCACCATCCGCATCTATACCCTGGCCGGGGACCTGGTGAAGGAGATCGAGCACGACGGCGCTTATCAGGCGGACATCATCAATATCTCCAAAGCCGCTGCCCAAGGCCTTTCCGCCAGCGGTATCCACGATTGGGACCTGCTCTCCAAAAACCGCCAGATCATCGCACCGGGGGTCTATCTCTATTCGGTAGAGAACCGGGCTGACAACCAACGGAAGGTGGGCAAGTTCGTCATCATCAAGTAAACAGGGCCTTTTATCCCTGCCCAGAAGAGGGGTGGTCTGGATCGGTTTGGTATATCTCAAAAGAAATTCTGCTTGACACCGGGCGTATCTCAGAATTTTGAACCTCACAGCAAAATTTGCAGAGGAGAAATGTGTGTATGCTTAAAGTGTCGTTAGCCCCCGATGGCAGGGAATACCCTTTGCCAACCGAGGAAGAAAATGCCAAAGAACGAGAGATACTGACGAAGATAACCCAGGAGCAGCGTGCCCTGGGACGCAAGATTGTGGCGGTGCAGGGCCTGGGCTTTGTGGGCTGCGTGATGGCCACCGTGGTTGCCGACGCCACCGATAAGGACGGCAATCCCTATTACTATGTGCATGGGCACCAGAGAGCCTCCAAACGCTCCTTCTGGAAAGTGCCGGTGATCAATTCCGGCATCCCGCCGGTGAGCTCCTCCGATCCTGAGGTGCCGGAGATCTTTCACCGCACGGTGGTTGAGAAGAAGAATTTCCGTGCCACCAGCGAGGATTTCGTCTACAGCTTGGTGGACATTGTGGTGGTGGATATCCAGCTGGACGCCACCAAACCCTCCTTTGGAGAGGCGGAAAAGGGCTTTTGCGACCTGTTGGCTTTCCGCGAGGGTATCAGGACCCTGGGTCAGTATATCCAGCCGCATTGCATGGTGCTGGTGGAAACCACCGTTCCTCCCGGAACCTGTGAAAAGGTGGTGAAACCGATCCTGGAAGAGGAATTCACCAAACGCGGTATCGATATCAACCTCCATCCGCCCCTGATCGCCCATTCCTATGAACGTGTGATGCCGGGTGCCAAATATGTGGCTTCCATCCGTGATTTCTGGCGTGTGTTTTCCGGCATCAATCAACAGAGCATCGACCTCTGCCGGGAATTTTTGACCAACTGCCTGGATGTGGAAAACTATCCACTTACCCAACTGGACAACACCAATACCTCCGAACTGGCCAAGACCATGGAGAATTCCTACCGGGCCACTAATATCGCCCTCACCCTGGAATGGGCACGCTTTGCCGAGCAGATCGGCGTAGACCTGTTCAAGGTGCGCGACGCCATCCGCAAACGCAAGGGCACCCACGACAACCTGCTGCGCCCCAGTCTGGGCGTGGGCGGTTATTGCCTCACCAAGGACCCTGTGCTGGCCAACTGGGCGATGCAGACCCTGTTCGGGCTGGAGGGCTGCCTGGATGTGGCCATCCGCTCCGTGAACATTAACGACACCATGCCGCTGCACACCATAGAGATCGTCAGAAAGGAATTTGAGACCCTGCGCAACCTGAAGATCGCCGTGCTGGGCGTTTCCTATCTGGAAAACGTGGGCGACACCCGCTACTCGCCATCCAAAACACTGGTGGAGTTCCTGCGCAAGGAATTTGCCCTGGCCTACACCCATGATCCCTATGTGGAAGTCTGGCCGGAATTGGAGGATTCCCAGGTGGAAAGCGACCTGAATAAGGTGCTGCCGGAAGCCGATGTGGTGATCTTCGCCGTGGGACACGACCAGTATAAGAACCTCCGGCCAGCGGAAGTGGTGGCTCTGTGCGGCACCAAGCCCCTGATCGTGGATTGCTCGAACTTCCTTTCCGACGCCACCATCGCCGAATACAAGAAACTCGGCTGCAAGGTGCGCGGTGTGGGAAAAGGGCATATCATAGACTGAACATCCCCACTACTCTGATAAACTAAGCAGGCGGGAAGGCTCCCGCCTGTTTTGTTTGCCCCAGAAATAACTTGCCAAAAACAGCCCTCCCCCCAGTCTGACCAAAACCAATGGTGGAGGAATCATGAACACCAGTTACAAAAACATGGAGATCAAGATCAAACCCATGAAAATGGGGTTGCTGACAGCGATTCTGCTCAGCTTGCTGCTGTTTGCCATCCTGCTCTACTTCTTTCTGCCCGTGTTTTCCCTGCGCTTCGTGGGCTGGGCGTTCGGAGTGGCTTTCTGCTTGTTTCCGCTGTTCAGCATAGCCCGCATCCGCAAGCTGGCCATCATCATCTATCTGCTCCTGGGACTGTTCGTGGTGCTGGGCATCCTTTCTTCTGCTTCGCTGTTCCAGTCCCGCAACTACCGCAACCTGATCGGTGAGGTGAAACAGACCGAATTCACCGAACTGGTCTCTCCGGTGAAACTGGACCAAGTGCCGATCGTTGACCGCAACTTCGCCGCCTCACTGGCGGAAAAGAAGCTGGGCGAGGATTATGCCCTGGGCAGCCGCGTAACCCTGGGTTGGCCCACCCGCCAGATGGTGGATGGACGGTTGTTTTGGGTGATCCCGCTGCTGCACAGCGGCTTTTTCAAATGGCTGACCAACGCCTCCAACGGCACTCCCGGCTATATCATGGTTTCCGCCACCAATCCGCAGGACATCACTTTTGTGCGAGAGCTCCAGGGCAGGCCGGTGAAGATCAAATACCAGCCCGAGGCCTATTTCAACCATGACCTCCACCGCCACCTCTATCTGCATGGCTATGTCACCCGGGGCCTGGCCGACTTCACCTTTGAGGTGGATGACGATGGCGAACCCTATTGGACCACCAAGGTCTATACCAACAAGGTGGGCATAAGGGGACCCGAAGCCATCGCCCTGGCGGTGGTGCATGCCGGCACAGGTGAGATCAGGCATTATCCGCTCAGGCAGAGCGATGGCGGGTGGTCGGATGAGAACATCCCGGCCTGGATCGATCGCGTCCAACCCGCAAATTTCGTGCTGGCTCAGCTCAACTGGTGGGGTGCCTATGTGAACGGATTCTGGAACACCGTATTCGGCAAGCGGGACATGCTGATGGTTACCGAAGGCTACAACATTATTTATGGCAACGACAACCGCAGCTACTATTATACCGGCATGTCCAGCGTGGGCTCGGATGAGGGAACGGTGGGCTTCCTGCTCACAGACACCCGCACCAAGCGCACCCATCTTTACCGCATGAGCGGTGCCACTGAATATGCCGCCATGCAATCCGCCGAGGGCAAGGTGCAAAACTTCAAATATACCGCCACCTTCCCCATCCTGGTCAATATGAACGGCGTGGCCACCTATTTCATGACCCTGAAGGACGGAACCGGCCTGGTGAAGCAATTCGCCTTCGTCTCGGTGAAGGACTTCAGCCTGGTGGGGGTGGGGGAATCCATCAAAGCTGCGCGGGACAACTATCTGATGATGCTCGCCAGCAGCCGCACCGGCATCCTGCCCGGCGGCAGCGCTGAGAAAATTGCCCTCTCCGGCACCATCGAACGCATCGGAACGGACATCAAGGAAGCCCGCGCCTATTACTACCTCAGCCTGGCGGAAACTCCCGGCTTCATCTACATCGCCACCACCGACCTCAGCAGCTTCCTGCCGGTGGCCAAACCCGGCGACAGCGTGGAACTGGAATATCAGGATACCGGGGAGAAAGAGATCAATCTGAACGCCCTCAGGATAAGCAACCTGGAGTAAGGGAAACCTGCCCCATGTTCCTCTGATGATCTATTCCGGTCTCAGCAAGAGGCAGCTATCATAAAGAGCTTTGAACATAGAGGCAAAAAAAACGGGCATCGTTCTGATACCCGTTTTTTAAGGACTGCGCTATTTGAATTTAGCGATACTGACTAGGGTGTGACAGCCGGAGTAGCTTCTCCAGCCAGTGTATCCACTGTATCCACAACTGCCGGAACATCTTCGGCCTGAAGAGTGTCCACAGCTTCCGGTTCGGCGTCAACTTTCTTCTTGCAGCCGATGACTGTCAGCATGCTGATGAGCATCATAGCGATCAGTAACAGTACGATAAGTTTCTTCATTTTTGATTCCTCCATAAGTGAAATCCGTATTTTTTTGGGTTTGTTTTTTTTGATTTAAGGCAATTTATAGCCCTGCCACAGGCTTTTGTTTGAAAGATCATTTGGGGCTGAAAGCCTTTAGCAATCTTTCACACAGTCCTTACTCACATCTATATACTGACATATTGGGTGCCACAATAACAACTATGATATTTTTGGCAAGTTATTTTTTCAAAAGTAGGCGTCCACTCCGGCATGGATCATCCCGGAACCAAGGTCAGCAAAGCCTTTTTCCCGGTAACCGAGACCATATTCGATGCCCAAGATCCCCAGGCGGGTCTTCACCTTGATGCCCAAACCAGGGGCAAAGATATCCTTGCGGTAGCGGTTATCCGGCAGTGCGACCAGACCCTGGTCCCAGAACAAATAGACTCTCGATTCGGCACCCAGCAGGTAGCGCAGTTCCGCGCTACCCCAAGCCAGGCGCCAACTACTGAATTCATCCTCGCGATATCCCCGCAGGGAATTGTAGCCACCCAGGCGGTACAGCGAAAAGTCCTCGGCGGCGGGGTCATCCAGATTGCGCAGATGGAAGCCGAGGGCGGAAATCCAGCGCCGGGAAAGGCTGAGATAGTTCACATTGTCCACTTCGAAAGCGCCGCGCCACTTCTTGCCGGTGTCCGAATTCTGGATACGATACAGCACGCCCAGTTCAAAGCCCTTTTGCGGATTCAGGTTGCGGTCACGGCTGTCCAGGTTCCAAAAGGCGCCGATGCTGCGGGTGGAATTCTTGCTTATTTCGTCACTTTCTTCCAGCTCCGGAGCAGGGCTTTCCAGATAGCGGAGAATGCTCTCGCTCGCCAGTTCCAGGCCGTAGCGCTGGTTGCCGTGGTAGGAATAGATTTCGGTTTCCAGGCGGGATTTGATCCAGGCGTCGTCCTGCTCGCTGCGGTTGAGGAAGAGATCGCCGGAGAGGGGAAAACGGTGTGGCCCGGATTCGTGGTAGGCCAGCTCCAGTTCACTGTTGAGGGTGGTCTTGCGCCAGTGCAGAGCGATCGAGCGGTCGCTGCCCCAAAGGTTCATAAAGCGCAGGCGCAACAGCCCGGTAAGCTCATATTTCTGATTGCGCTGGCCCAGCCCCAGCACCCCTTCCAGATAGGTCATCCTGCCTTCCTCGATCCGGATCAGGAGGCTGGATTCATCGATGGGTTCGATCAGGCAATCGGTGATGTAGCTCTTGCGCAGGATGTTCTGTTCGGCGGCAGCCAACACGGAGGGGGTAACCTGCCGGGCGCGGTCGAGCCCGGAAAGCCTGACCAATGTGTTGTCCCGGGTGTGCTGATTGCCTTGGAAGAAAAAGCGTTCCAGGCGGAAGGGTTTGCCCTCGCGGATGCCGATCCAGGCGGTAAGCCCGTCTGCCTGCACCAGGGAATCCAGTTCCACCACTGCAAAGAGATATGACCGCTGTTCATAGGCCTGCAAAACTTTCTGCATCAGCGCCGGAAGTTCGCCGATCCGAAAACTCTGCCCTTCGCCCAGGTAGAGCACGCTGAGCAGCTTGGCTTCGGTGAAATAGCGCATTCCGGTGAAGCGCAACGCCACCTCGTCCGCCGCCATCACCTCCTCCAGGCGGAACCTCAGTTCCAGTTCGCTTTCGGAAAGGGGAACCAGCTCCGGATTGGAGATGCGCACAAAGGGGCGCCCCTGCCTGTGCAGATAGGACTGCATGGCGTTCAGGGCGGCATTCACCACCGCGGGATCATATTCGCTGCCGGTGGTTAGTGCCGCTGCCTTTAGCAGCGCTGCCTCTTCCAGGGGAAAATTGGCCTCAAAGCTGATCCTTTCCACGGTCAGGGCTGCCACAGAAACAAGCAGGAACCAGTTCAGCAGCAGCAGGAAGCCGGTTTTCATGGGGAAGGGATCAGTCCCGGTCTGCCTTCAGCACCGCCAGGAAGGCTTCCTGGGGCACGGTCACGCTGCCGATCTCCTTCATCTTCTTTTTGCCTTCCTTCTGCTTTTCCAGCAGCTTGCGCTTGCGCGTTACATCCCCGCCGTAGCATTTGGCCAGCACATCCTTGCGCATGGGGTTGATCGTGCTGCGGGCGATGATCTTGGCGCCGATGGCCGCCTGTAGGGCGATCTTGAACAAATGCCGCGGGATCACCTCCTGCAGGGTGTCGGTAACGCTTTTCCCCCAGTTGTGGGCTTTGTCCTGATGGCAGATAAAGCTCATGGCATCCACCTTTTCGCCGTTGATCAGGATATCCACCTTCACCACGCGGGAGGGGCGGAAGTCCTTGAAGGCATAGTCCAGCGAGGCATAACCGCGGCTGACGGTCTTCAGTTTGTCATAGAAATCGAAGATGATCTCGATCAGGGGCATCTCATAGTGGAGCGCCACGCGTTTTTCATCGATGTATTGGATGTTTTTCTGGATGCCGCGCCGTTCCTGCGCCAGTTTCATGATGTTGCCGATATAATCCGTGGGAACGATGATCTCGGTATCCATATAGGGTTCATTGATGGTCTCGATCAGGTTGGGATCGGGGAAATCGATGGGATTGTTGACCACAAGCTGCTCCCCGTTCTTCAGATCGATCTGGAAGCGCACGCTGGGCGTGGTGGCGATGATGGGGATGTTATATTCCCGCAGCAGGCGTTCCTTCACGATCTCCAGATGCAGCATGCCCAGGAACCCGCAGCGGAAGCCATAGCCCAGAGCGGCGGAGCTTTCCTTTTCATACACCAGCGAGGCGTCATTGAGTTTCAGCTTGGCGATGGATTCCACCAAGTTCTCATAGTCCTCGCCATTGATGGGGAAGATGCCGCTGTAGACCATCGGTTTGGGCTCCATAAAGCCAGGCAGGGACTGGGCGCAGCCTCCCTTGGCGAGGGTGATGGTATCCCCCACGCGGGCATCCGCCACTTCCTTGATATTGGCGATTATGTATCCTGCCTCTCCGGTGGTGAGTTCGGTCTGGGGAGCGAATTTCAGCCCCAGATAGCCGATCTCCTCGATGTCATATTCCCGGCTGGTGGAGAACAGCTTGATGCGGTCGCCTTTGCGCAGCGAACCGTCGAACATCCGCACCAGCACCACCACGCCGCGATACATGTCGAAATAGGAATCGAAGATCAGGGCCTGGGGAGGCTTGTCCGGATCGCCCTGAGGGGCAGGAAGCCTCTCCACCACGGCATCCAGCAGTTCGATGACGCCGGTGCCGGCCTTGGCGCTCACTTTCAGGATCTCGTCCGCGCCACTGCCCAGAATCTCGGCCAGATCATGTTCCGTGCCTTCGATATCGGCTTTGGGCAGGTCTATCTTGTTGATCGCCGGAAGCAGTTCAAGGTTGTTTTCCAGTGCCAGATAGAGATTGCTCATGGTCTGCGCCTCGATGCCCTGGGAGGCGTCCACCAGCAGGATGGCACCCTCGCAGGATGCCAGCGCCCGCGAGACCTCATAGGAAAAGTCCACGTGCCCGGGGGTGTCGATCAGATTCAGGACATAATCCTCCCCTCGGTAGGTATGGACCATGCGCACGGCATGGCTTTTTATGGTGATGCCTTTCTCGCGTTCCAAATCCATGCTGTCCAGCACCTGCGCCACTTCCATGCCCTTACCGATCACATGGGTGGCTTCCAAAAAACGGTCTGCCAGCGTGGATTTGCCGTGGTCGATATGGGCGATGATGCAGAAGTTTCTGATGTTTTCCTGTTTCATGTGTTTCCTTGTCCTGATGGTTCCCCCGCTTCCAGGGGCGATGCTTTAATTGCCATATTGGCAGGAAAATTCCTTAAATTGCGTTCCTGCTGTTTTGTCAACCTTAATCCTGCCCTGAAGAGGAGGAGGCATTGCCAAGGGAAGGGTGGTTTTGATGCGTTCACACGATGAGCTTGACAGATTTAGCCAATTGCGGTATTTGTTTTCTTGATTCGGTGGAATGCTCCGCTTCGCAAGTATTGTTTACGAGGTTACAATGAAACGTTATCTGGCAAAATGCGGCCTCTTTTGTGGGGCCTGCGTCAGCATGATTGCCCATGAAAAGTTACAGAACGAGCCCTCGGCGCTAACCATCCCGATCGATCCGGAAGAGAGCCCCTGCCCTGGTTGCGGTTCCCCCGGCCTGGAGGATTGTGAATTCATCGTCTGCAACCGCAGGCACGGCATTGAGAGCTGCGCCTTCTGCCCGGAATTCCCATGTGATAAGATCGTGGAATTCAACAATACCGAATGGCCACACCATGCCTGCGTGCTTGATAATCTGCGCCGGATCAGGGAGGCAGGATCGGATGCCTGGCTGGCAGAGCAAGAGCAGCTCTGGAGTTGCAGAACCTGCGGTGCGAGAACTCACTGGTATCAAAGCCGTTGCGATATCTGTGGAGCTTCCTGGAAAGCGATCTTTACTCTCAACTCGCCGGAATCTTGACGCTCCCATCAGGGATTTTTTATTCGCTGGATTCTTGTTAAAACTCCCTTTGGCTCCCGTTACCAATACGGAATCATTACGGAGTCATTACGGATTAACTCCGT
>CAZVXK010000102.1:0-7422 GCA_964631665.1 uncultured Candidatus Cloacimonadota bacterium
TTAATCAAGCGTTAACAATTAACGCTTGATTAACGCTTGATAAAGGCTTGATTAATACTTTGGTTTTAGGAGAGAACGAGATGTCAGAGCTGGCATATAGAATGGCACAAGAGTTGGCTCACACAGGCCACAGAGCAGGCATATCGCACTACCTTGAACACCCTGAACATCAGGCAGATATCCCAAGCCAGCAATGCAACTGATACATAAACATCAAGATAGAATATTGATCTGCCATTCTCTCTCGCCTCAGGCTTGACTGCCGCCCAATTTGGATTATGCTGTTGGTAGCAGAGCAAGGAGTTCATTATGAACAGATACTTTCGGACTGATCTTTCAGACAAGCAGCCCTCCGTGATCCAAGTTCCGGTGCGTCGGCGCATGATGTGCCTGAATGAGAGTTGCCTCGATCCCTATCAGGCGATCCGGGAGCAGTTTCTCCAGCGCTTGGAGCAGGTGCAGCTGAATCGTTACCTATCCCCGGTTTCGCAGGAACTGGGGCAAAAGCTGGCAGCCTACATCGGAAGCGGGATTCAAGTGGAGCAGGTGGCGTGGGGCAACGGGGCGGACGATATCCTCTATCATGTGTTTCTGAGTGTTCGCGAGGACGAGAATGCCTTTGCGGTGAGCCTGGCACCCTCCTATTTCGACTACAAGACCTTTTGCGACATGGTGGGGCTGAAGATCAGATTCGTGGAGCTGAACGAGGATTTCAGCTTCGATGCGGATGCCTATCTGCGTCTGGCCAGCCATCCTGATTGCCGGCTGGCGATCTTGTGCAATCCCAACAATCCCACCGGAAACCTTTTTCCCATGCAGCAACTGCGAGGCGTTACAGAAGCGCTGCGGGACAAACTGGTGCTGCTGGACGAGACCTATTTCGAGTTTTCGGGAGCCACTTTCGTCCACGAGCTGTACCGGCATCCCAACCTGATGTTGGTACGCTCCTTTTCCAAAGCCTTTTCCGGGGCGGGTTTGCGCTTTGGCTATGCCATCTCATCGGCGGAAAACATCCATAACCTGCGCAAGGTGCTCACCACCTTCCACACCAGCATTCTGGTGCAAAGCTTCGCCCTCACCGTGCTGGAGAATGTCCCGCTCTTTCAGGATCAGGTGAAGGGGATCATTCAGTTGCGGCAGAAGATGTATAACCTGCTGCAGGAGTTGCCGGGCGTAAAAGTATATCCCTCGCACACCAATTTCCTCACCTTTTCTGTCGGGGAGCGCACTGCGGAGCTGTTTCAACATCTGAAGGACAACGACATCTCGGTGCGGGATGTGGGCGCCCACCGCAGATTGGCCAACTGCCTGCGCGCCACGCTTAGTTGTGAAGAGGATACCCAGGCGCTATACACTGCAATCCAGAGTTTTTTGCAGGGGTAAAACTGCCGGCCGATAAACCCTCGTTCGTGTATTCGAATAAACAGTGCTAAAGTGAAAAAAGCAAAAGAGACGCCGGGCGGCGCTTCTCTTGCCTATTGACATATGTAGAGTGTGAGTTATTTCATCAGGATCATTTTCTTGGTGTTCGAGTATTTGCCGGCGTGCATCTTATAGAAGAAGATGCCGCTGGAGACGGGACGGTTCTGGTTGTCCCTGCCGTTCCAGACCACGCTGTGGTTTCCGGCAGCCTTGGCCTCGTTCACCAGTGTTTTCACCAGTTGTCCTTTGACATTATAGATCTCGATCACCACCGGGACGCTTTCTTTCAGGCTATAGCGGATGGTGGTTTCGGGATTGAAGGGGTTGGGATAGTTACCCTGCAGTTCAGTGATCACGGGCAGCACGGGATCATCATTGCTCACGATCATGCCGCTGCCGGCAAGCTGGAGGGATACCTGTGGGTTGCTGGGATCGTCGCAGTCGATGAACAGGGTGCCCTGATAATCGATCTGGGCTGTGGGGGTAAACAGCACTTCGATCTGGAGGAAGGATTCCGCCGGCACCACAATGTTCATGGAAGGATTGGGAGGGCAATTTCCCTGTTGCAGGGCGAAGGGGGCTTCCACAGTAACAGTGCCGATCAACACTGCATCGCCGGTGTTGTTGATCGTAACCGGCATGATGCTGGTTTCATTGAGGGGCACATAACCGAAATCGATTTGGGAGATATCCAAAGCGATCGCCGGCGTGCCGGAGGTTCCTCCGGTGGTGGGAAAGATGACGTCGTCGATCCAGGCGCAATCATCACCGCTGGAGACCACTGAATCCTTGTAGTATTCCCATTTGAAGATATTGGTGCCGGCGAACACATCATAGCTCACCTGGCTCCAGACATCGGTGGTGCCCGACCATTGGTTCTTGAGCACGCCGTTGATGTAGAAGCGCAGATAGTCATAATTCTGCTCGGAGGACACCTTCTTCCAGAAGGAGATCGTGCCAGTGGCCGGTACATCCATGGTTATGCTCATGGAAGTGGTCTGGTTGTGGGTGATGGTGGCGGAACGGGCGCAATTGGTGTTGTTGTAGCTGGTGTTTTCCGTGGTCCAGTTGCCGCCGGTGAATTGCCAGGGGAAGTTGTCGAAGCCAGCGTCGAAGTTCTCGATCACGATGCCCAGATTCATGCTGTAGAGATGAGTGGAGCTATATTGTCCGCTGAACAGCATCACATTCATGGTGGCAACTGTTCCGGCGGGGATTTGGGAGCTGAAGGTTACGGTGTAGATCATATTGACCTGGGCACCGGGTGGCAGAGCGGTGAAGTAAGTTTGCTCGGGGGTGGCCACATGGGTAACATTGTTGATCACCAGCGCAGTGATGATGTCGTTGGCCTGGGCGTGGCCGGAATTGGTGATGGGAATGTTCAGGGTCACGGTTTCGCCGGGATCGATCAATCCGTTGTTGTTGCCCAGGAAATCCACCACCACGATGCTGCCCCAGGTGAAGGCGGGGGCGTTGATGGTGAAGCTGCGGTTGTATTCATACATGCCGTCATTGGTCTCGATCACGATGTGGATGGGGGCGATATGCTGGTCGGGAACGTTTGCGGCGATCTGGATGTTGAAACCGTTCACGGTGCCACCCAGGCTGTTGGCAAGGATGTCCGGAATGGTCTCGATCGAATTCAGGATGGTCAGATAGGGGCTGGTGGTGCTGATGGAAACGCTCACGCCGGTGGCGGTGGCATTGCCCACATTGTTCAGATTGATGTTCAGGGTTATGGTCTCGCCAAATTCGGGAATATTGTTGTTATCATCGGTGATCACCATATCCTCCACCAGGATATAGGATCCGGCGCTGGGCAACACCTGCACCGTGCCCAGATGGGTAACCTTGTTATAGGCGGTGATGGTGAGAGTGAGATCCATGGGCTGGCTGGGTGGGTCGGTCAGGATGAGGGTGGCCATTCCGGAAGCATCGGCGATGGCATGACCATAGATGGTTCCCATGCCGGAAAGGGTGACCCGGGCAGCGGGAACGGTTTCCACCACGAGGGTGGACATGCCCATGAACAGCACAGGATTATAGGTGGCGGTGAGGGTTTCGGCAGCTTTGGAACGCACCATCAGGGAGGCGTCGCCAAAGATGGTCCAGCATTTGTATTCATTGATGCCACTGGTGCCATAGACCTCGATCATCTTGGAGGAGCCGTTGAAGAACAAACCGCCAATGGTGCGCTTGGCATCGGCCACCAGAAGGTCTGTAACCTCATCCTGGGCGCGCATGGGCGGATTCCAGCCCTGGTTGATGGTGCTGGCATACATGGCGATGGCGCCGGTGGGATTTCCATTGGTGTTGTTGGTGGCACGCAGCCAGGCTTCGGCAAAGCAGGTCTGGCTCACGAAGTTTCCATTCACGCAGGCCACGCTCACGATGAAGGGCAGCATGAAATCGTTGGTGAGCGCATTCACATGGGTGTTCGAGAATCCGGTGGTCACCCAGGTGGTAGCGGAGCCATGTCCGCAATAATTGATGAAACCACGTCCGGCATCCACATTAGCACCAACCTGCGCCGCGGTGGCACCCATGGTCTGATACATCTGGTCCACGCTCAGGTAGCCATAGTTCAGCAGATCGGTGCGGATGTTCTCAATATGCTGTTGGTCGCTTTCACCCATGTCGCCCTGGGAACCGCCACCTTCGTTGGAGGCGATGCCCATGGCACGCTGAGCCCAGGTGCTGCCGGTGGGGACATCGCGTTCATAGTATACCGTGCGCTGCACCTGAGTTTCCATTTCGGCAACGGTTTGGGCGGAAAACCTGCCCACATAGATGTCCGGATAACTGTCCCCTCCTGCAAGCAGGGCATAGGAGGGATCGGAACCCCCGCCACCGGAGGTGAGGGTGGGTACCTGAGGCGCATCGCCAAAGATCTGCACGAACATCAAGCCGTCATTCAAATTGTATTGGTTCTGGATATAGGTCTGGATCTGGGTGGCGGTGGGGCCTGCCACATCGACATCCACCACATCCACGGTATAGCCATTCTGGCGTTTCCATTCCACCCAGGGCTGCATCACGGTGTCGAACATCGAGTGCTTGATCGCCAGGATCCTTCCCTCTTCCGCCAGATCAGGATACTTGGCGGAGGCGAAATTGAGGAACATATTCTCGTAGATCTCGCCAAAGGCTGCAGCATAAGAGGTTTTGGGCGTGGAGAAGGAATTGGTGTAATCCGTTCCCACGTTCATGATCGCCACCTGCAGTTTGGTATATACCCGCAGGGTATGAGTGGCAGGCAGATACACGAAGGGCTGGAAGCGGACCGTGATCCCGCGGTAGTCTCTCAGGATGAAGGGTTCGGTGAGATAGGAAGTTTCAGCGGGATAGGACTCGTCACTCAGGTAGAAGGGGGAAAATGTGTAGGGAACGCTGTCCGGATCGATGTCCCGGGTGAGGTTTCCCTTGGAAGGAGCCACCGGCATCTGCAAGTCGATGTATTCGCTGTGCACGGTGCTCACATCCATCTTGGCGGTATTGGGTATGATCACGCTGCGGGCTAGCACCGGAACCTGGGGATAGCCAGCTTCCAGGGTGAGGCCCTCTTTTTTAAGGTTGAGGTGATACCAGGTGGCGCCATTGATCTGCACCGCTTCCCGGTTGAAATGCCCCAAGGTGAGTTCCATCACCAGATGGTCGGGGTTGCTGTCGATCAGCCGGACCTCATTTTGATATCCGCTGACGGTTACCTGCTCTGCCGCAAGCGTTATGTAAAATACGGCAAGCAGAGCCAGGATCAGAAGCAAATGTTTCATCTTATCCTCCATTGTTCTTTTAAAACTGTATCATTAGTTGGCAGCGGAGACAGGCTCCGCCGGTTTTCATTGTTTAAACACTCTATTCTTTGTTCATAAAAGTCAGATGTGTTTTTTGTCAAGAAGAAAAACGCAGCTTGTGCAATCATATTCATCAAAGCGGGCGGCGCCGATATCTGACGCCGCCCATAACGATCCTATTTCATTAACATCATTTTAAGGGTGCGGGAGTAGGCGGGGGTTTCCATGCGGTAGAGATAGACACCGCTGGATACACTTCTGCCATTATTGTCCTTCCCATTCCAGATCACGCGGTGGTTGCCGGCGGCAAGGTTGTCCTGCACCAGCTGGCGTATCGCCTGGCCTTTTACGTTATAGATGGTGATACGAACCGGGGCGGCTTCCTTCAGCGAAAAGCGGATAACGGTTTCCGGATTGAAGGGATTGGGATAGTTGCCTTCCAGTTTGGTGATCAGGGGCGCGATGCCGGGATCGTCTCCCGAAACTCCAGCCTGGACATGTATGGGAATCACCAGGGCGGGATTGGCAGGGTCGTTGGAGGTGATGATGAGCTCCGCATCCAAATTCACTGCAGGGGTGGGGGCAGTGTAGGACAAGGTGAAGATTCTGGTACCGTTGGGACTGATCAGGTAGTTGTGGTCGTTGGGAAGCTGCTGTCCATTGTAGAGAAGCGTGAAACCTGCCGGAGTGGAGATCATGCCGCTGAGGTCGATATTGCCCAGATTGCGGATGGCAAAATCCTGTGTAACGGTGCTGCCGGAGGTCACATCATTGAAGTCGATACTTTGCAGTGGGCAATAGATCATGGCCACATCTCCCGAACCGGAGGCCGGGAATACGATATCGTCGATCCAGGCGCAGTCGCTGCCACTGGAGACCGAGCCATCCTTGGAATAGACCCATTTGAACAGGCGGGTTCCGGGATTGACCGGATAGCTGAACTCAGCCCAATCCTGAGTGCCACTCCAGGAGCCCATTTCCACGCCGTCGATGCTGAAACGCAGGAAATCGTAATTCAGTTCCGAGGATACCTTGCGCCAGAAGCTGATGTTACCCGCGGCGCCCACATTGAGGGTGAGGGAGAGCTCCGTGTTGGCGTTGTGGGAGATGGTTCCGGATTTGGCGCCATAGTTGCCGGAATGGGCATTGGCGGTTCCGCTCTGGATGGTCCAGGGCATGGGGCTATTGTTCTGCCAGGGGAAATTGGAGAAGTTTCCGCTTTCGAAATTTTCACCGATCATACCGATGGGCATCAGGATGCTGTGATTGATCATCTGGGCCCCGGAATTGATCGCCACTCCGATCAGGACAACATCACCGGTTTCCAGCCCGGCGCCGAGGGTGGCCACAAAGCTGATCGGGACATTGACACCGACTGCGATCCCGGGCAGCAGGAAGTAATCGCTGTCCAGGGTTACGGAGGCATCGCTGGCCACCAAATTCAGGTTGCCGGATTCGGCGGGCATGTGGCCGCTGTTGGTGAGCGTGATGGTTACGCCCACGGTTTCGCCCGGTTCCAGAAATCCGTTGCCATTGGCGTCGTTCATCACCACCTGGGCTACTTCCACATTGGGAGCGTTGACCACTATGCTGCGGGTGGAGACCCACTGGTCGGAGCCATCGCTCACGGTGATATCGAAGCTGACATTCATCTGATCCGGGATCAGGGGGCTGATCAGGACGCTGAACAGGTTATCCACGCTGATGCTACCGCCGGCGGGCACGTTCGGGATGGTTGAGCTATAGTTCAGCAGGGAAACATATTCATTAGACGTGCTTAAGGTAACGGTAAGATTGGTGGCATCGGCAATGCCCACATTGGTGAAGGTGAGCCCCATGCTGATGGTCTCGCCGGCTTCGGCGATGCCATTGGCATTGGGATCGATCACAGTGATCGGGCTCACGGTTACATAGGGTCCCACATTGGGCACCACCGGAACGTCGGCGATGAAGGGACGGCGGAGGGACCGGGTGGCGACCAGTTTGGCGGTTCCCGGTTCGGTGAAGGGGATGTAGTTCAGGGTGAGGTTACCATTGGCATCCGCCAGGCCAACACCGTGCAGCACATTGTTCATGGACAGAGCCACATAGCTGTAGGGATCGACTGTGAGGTCCAGGGAGGATAGTCCCAGGAAGATAGTGGCGGGGGCTTGGGCGCTGTTCACAGCCGGGATTCCCAGATAGGGGATCAGGCTGGGATCGCCCA
>CAZVXK010000102.1:7522-9964 GCA_964631665.1 uncultured Candidatus Cloacimonadota bacterium
TGGGCGCTGTTCACAGCCGGGATTCCCAGATAGGGGATCAGGCTGGGATCGCCCATGATGGAATAGATTTCCCAGTAGTAGTTGATGCGGGTGCTGTTGGACTGCACCACTGCCATATTGCCCATGAAGGTGGCGGCGCCCACATTGGTTCCCCAATCCTCAAAGGGTTCATTGTGATCGTGGAACATGGCATCATACATGCCGGTGCGGTTTGGTACGAAGGGCGAGCCGGTTCCCACCACAGGCGGTTTCCAGCCCACGCCCCACCAGTAATCCTCATCCCAATAGGTGCTGTTGGTTCCGCCGATATAGATCACGCCGCCCTTATTTTCGGCGCGCAGCCAGGCTTCAGCGAAACAGACTCCGGTGTTGAAAGCGCTGGTCAGGCAGCAGTTTCCCACCACCACGGGGTATTCGTTGTAGTTCTGCAGCGAATTGATATTGGCGATGGTGAACGAGGGATCAGACCAGCTGGTGTTGCTGCCGTGGGCGGTATAATTCACATAGCCCACCCCGTTGGAGACATCGGCGACGATCTGGGCAGCGGAAGAACCGGAGGCGGGATAGAGGTAGGTGTGGGAAGTGATGCCATGGGCGGGATTGAAATAGTTGTTGGTGCCATAGTTGATCTGCCCATTGGCATGGGTGGAGGCATAATAGCTGTCCACTCCTGCGATCATCACCACTTCGGAAAGGTAGGCATCGTCGGGCATGGTATACATTTCGTGCATCAGGGTCTTGTTCACCTGATTGGTTACCTCGGCCGGAGTGGTAACAGAGAAGCGCCCGAAATACATTTCTGGCACGAAATCGGTGCCCTGCAGCCGCACATAGGGCAGATCGGTAACATGGCTGCCGGTGGTGCCGTTATTGGACGGAACCTGGGCCACATCACCCACGATGAGCAAATAGGAAGGGGCGGGATTCTCGGTGGTTGCGGCATCCCACAGGCCTTGCATATAGGATTTGATGCTGTTGGCGGTGGTTCCGGTCTGGGCAGTGGTGGCCAGGATCACGTTGAAACCCTCGCGGGTCTTCCACTCCACAAAGGGTTGCAGGGCGGTTACAAATTCTGCCGGAGTGATGATCACATAGCTCATGGGATAGCGGTTGAGGGAGATGCGGGTGCTTTCCGGATTGAGCAGCATCCGGCTGTAGACGCTCTCAAAGGCAGGGGAATAGGTGCGTGCCCTCAAATCCTGAGTGGCGGCATGATCGGCGCCCACAAAGCGGACATCCACCTCGGCGCTGTAGATCACTTCGATCACACCAGTGCCGGGATTGTATCGCAGCGGAATGAAATCCAGCGCGAACAACCTTGTTCCGCGCATATAACCGATCTCCTCCACGCGGATACCCTGATCGCTGGTCCAGTGGCGCCCATTGTAGAAATCGCGGTCAACCACGTAGGGCACGGTGGCGGGATCGGTGCTTTTGGAGATCGATTCCTGGCGGGGGGAAAGGGGATAGTGGATCCCGGATTCCTTCAGGGAAAAGCTTTCCCGCAAGGCGTAACGGAAGCTGGGAACCACCTCGGCGCCCACAGGGACGCTGATGATCTGGCGCAACAGGGGCAGGCGCGGCAATCCTTCCTTGTTGGTGAAGGAAGCGTGCTCCACCCAAAGGTCGGTGAAAACACCTTCCGGGGTCTGGATCTGATCGAAATCCAGCTTCTCGATATTGTATCTGACGCTCAATCCATCCTCACTGCTGCGCAGAAGCTCCACCGCAGTGGGCGAGGAACCGAGCCTTATCGTTCCCGTGGTGGCGGCAAGCATCACCGTTGCCACGAGTAACATGAGCATGACGAAATGTTTCTTCATGTCCTCTCCTTATCTATGTTCATATATTTATCACATCTATAATTATATACTCTATATGCAAGATTGATGCCAACCCAGGGAAAAGTCTGGGGGAAATGAACGAATGAGTAGGAAAGGATTGAATATGCCGCTTCATCATATTCTTTCTCTGATACCTGATCTGCGTTCTCTGATCAGGTTCAGCCTCTGTGGTTGATCCATTTGATCCTGTCCTCTCAATGCAACATCTTCCATGCTAAATATCAGGCAAATCTGACAGGGAAAATTGCCTCCTATCACAAGGAAAATTGCCATGTATTTTGTGGGGCTCCCATTAGCAATACGGAATCAATACGGAGTCATTACGGAGTTAATCCGTAATGACTCCGTATTGATTCCGTATTGGTAACGGGGGAGATGAGGAACAGGAGAGATGAGGAATATCAGGCGTCTCGCCTGATGGGTCCGCCAGCTGCGCAGATCAGGATTGCGTAAAACAGAGAAAATTGATAGGAGAATAGAGAAAAGAGAAAAGATAAAAGATAAGCTGCGCTGTATGTGAGATCAGGAGACGATGATTCGGAATTGGCGTTACACGCTTTCACGCTTTCACGCTTTCACGAATCCGTGTTCCACGCTT
>CAZVXK010000103.1:0-9628 GCA_964631665.1 uncultured Candidatus Cloacimonadota bacterium
ATGTCAGTTATATATACCAATAACTTAGTCCCTAGAATGCGAAAGTTGGGTTAGGTCAAGTCTAAACAAAAATCCGAAAGTTCTCATCTCCCCCGCCCCCAGGAGAGGGCAGGATCCTGATCCCCAGTTCAGCCCCCCGGGGCTCCTGATGTGCTTAAAGTAATATAAAAAAATAAAACTATTATATAATATATTAATATAAACTATATATAATATATATAAATTAGCTATTCTCTTTAGTCATTCATACCTCGTTTTCCGGGCCGGAAGGCTATAAGGCTATGATATTTGTGTAGAGTTGACCTAACCTGTTGTCGCACAATGACTCAATTCTAAACAAGCCTTGTTTAGAGTTGAATAGATTTGAGCTAAGTGCTTGCAGGACAAGGATTCATTTCTACACAAGCTTTATGTGCAGCCGTGTTGAGCAGATATAGTTCACTACCCTGCGTGCTGGATTCCCTCTTGCTCCCCCCATATATCATTTGACAATTTCGGGCTGGGGAAAAAAGGGGATATGGTGTGATAATTGCTATTAAAAGAGCAAATTAGCAACGTGGGAATCCCGGCTCGGGTATCCTGCCGATCCTCAGCTTTAAATCCACGGGAGAAATAAATGAAAAAGATAGTCTGGCTGGTATTGATAGTGCTGGCAATTCTGATCGCCTGGCGGGTCTTTGCCCAGATCAGGAAAAACCGCTCGGCCGGCTCTGAATCCGTAAGATCCCAAGCTGCTATTCCGGTGGAAACCGTGACAGTGCAACACAAGACCATGCGCGACCTGGGGCAGTTCAGCGGCTCTTTGAAACCGATCTCGAGTTTCACCCTGGCCCCCAAGGTTGCCGGACGGCTGATCCGGCTGCTGGTGAATATCGGTGATAGGGTGGTGAACGGACAGTTGGTGGCTGTGTTGGAGGATGAAGTCTATCAGCAACAGCTGGAGCAGGCAAATGCCGCTTTGGCAGTCGCCACCGCACAGGTGGAACAGACCCGTCTGGCACTGAAGGCTGCCGAAGCCAATTGGACAGCTATCAAGACC
The DNA here is from genome assembly GCA_964631665.1 of uncultured Candidatus Cloacimonadota bacterium. Classification (GTDB taxonomy): domain Bacteria; phylum Cloacimonadota; class Cloacimonadia; order Cloacimonadales; family Cloacimonadaceae; genus Syntrophosphaera. The sequence goes on from CAZVXK010000103.1 coordinate 1,040, forward strand.
TTGTTCGAGCAAAATTACTCCACCCAGTCGGAGATGGACAAAACAGATGCCGATCTGGCCGCCGCCCGGGCAAGGTATGACATCGCCCTGGCGGATGTCCAAAAAGCCCAAAGCCAGCTCCGAACCGCAGAGATCCAGCTTTCCTACACCCAGATCAGGGCGGTCTGGAACGGCGGCGGAAACACCCGGTTGGTGGGCGAGCGCTTTGTGGATGAGGGCAATTTGCTGTCTGTGAACACACCCATTCTCACCATTATCGACAACAGTGTCGTGACCGCCCAGATCGATGTGATCGAGCGTGAATACACCCGGATCGGGATCGGCCAGCCGGTGGAGGTTTTCACCGATGCCTATCCGGATGAGGTCTTCACCGGAACCTTGGTTCGCTTGGCACCGCTATTGCAGGATTCCTCCCGCCAGGCCCGGGCGGAAATTGACATTCCCAATCCGCGGGGATTGCTCAAACCCGGTATGTTCGTCCGGGTGCAAACCCAATACGCAATCCATCAGGATGTTCCGGTGGTTCCCAGCCAGTCGATCGTGAAGCGTGAGGGTAGGGACGGGGTGTTTCTGGTTGAACAGGAAACCCAGACCGCCCGCTTCATTCCAATTACCGTGGGTATCACCGATGGAGGCTACACCGAGGTGGTGGAACCCCAGCTCAGCGGAGATGTGGTCGTATTGGGCCAGGACCGCCTGCAGGATGGTTCACAGGTCAAGCTGCCTGAAAAAACCGGGGCAGGCGAATCACCGAAAGCCAGGGCAGGAGTAAAACAATGAGCCTGGCGCAAAAATCGGTCGAACGCCCGATTTTTACCATTATGGTGGTGCTGATCGTGATCATTTTGGGCGGATTGGCACTTTCCCGCCTGCCGGTGGACCTGATGCCGGACATCACCTTTCCCTCGCTGAGCATTTCCACCAGCTATGGCAATGCCGCGCCGGAAGAGATCGAGCAATTGATCACCCGCCCCATCGAAGAGGCTTTGGCGGCGGTGCCGGGTGTGCAGACCATAGATTCCGAATCCAGCGAAGGCAGCAGCAATGTGCGCATCTCCTTCAACTGGGGCACCAATCTGGATGCCGCCTCCAATGATGTCCGCGACCGCCTCGATCGCATCATTGCCACGCTGCCCGATGGAGCCAGCCGGCCTGCGCTGAGGAAATTCGACCTTGCCGCCACCCCCATCATGCAGGTGGGCGTAACCAGCAATCTGAGCGACCTGGAACTGCGCAAGCTGATCGACGACCAGATCGAATACCGCCTGGAACGGGTTCCGGGCATTGCCGCCATCACCGTACGCGGCGGTTTGACCCGCGAGATCCATGTGAACCTGGATCCCCAGAAGATCAAGGGCCTGCGCATCTCTTTGGATCAGGTTACCGCCGCCATCCGGGCCGCCAATGTCAGCCTGCCCGCCGGTTCCGTCACCACCGGAAACCGTGAGATCAACATCCGCACCCCGGGAGAGTTCACCAGTTTGGAGGATCTGAAACAAACAGTGGTTCTCCGAAGGGGTGGCTCCACCATCACCCTGGAGCAGATCGCCAGCGTGGAGGATTCCTGGGCCAGGGTCACCCGCCATACCCGGATGAACGGAAAGACCGGTGTGCAGATCTTCTTAAACAAACAATCCGGCACCAACACCGTTGCCGTGGCCACGGCAGCCATGAAGGAACTGGAAAGCATCAACCGAGACATCCCCCAGGTCACTCTGGTGCCGATCATGGACACCTCGGTCTATATCCGCCGCTCCATCAACAACGTGGGTAGAGCCGCCCTCCTCGGTGGCATCCTGGCTATCTTCGTGCTGCTGTTTTTCCTGCGCAATATCAAAAGCACCGCCATCATCTCCACTGCCATTCCGGTATCTGTGATCGCCACCTTCGGGCTGCTCTATTTCAGCGGCTTCACCCTCAACCTGATGAGCCTGGGCGGTTTGGCGCTGGGGGTGGGCATGCTGCTGGACAATTCCATCGTGGTGTTGGAAAACATCTATCGCCTGCGGGAAAAGGGCATGGGTAAACTGGAGGCCGCCATCGAGGGCACGCGGGAGGTCACCTCCCCCATCATCGCCGCCACCTTGACCACCCTGGTGGTGTTTTTACCGCTAATCTTCGTGCGGGGCATGTCCGGGATCATGTATAAGCAGCTTTCCTATGTGATCGCCTTTTCCATCTTCTGTTCCATGATCACGGCGCTCACACTGGTGCCGATGCTGTCCAGCCGTTTGCTCACCATCACCGATCCCGCAGCCAAACCCCATGAGAGTCTTGGCAAGAAAATCTTCCATGCCGTGGGACGCTTTTTGACCACGCTGGAGCAAAAGTATAAGAAGCTACTGCATTTGGCTTTGAACCACCGGCTGGTCACGGTGCTGATCGCGGTGGCGCTATTAGGGGGGACCCTGTTGCTGATCCCCCTGATCGGAACCGAACTGATGCCGGAATCCGACGAAGGCGAGATCCGCATCAACCTGGAAATGGAGCCCGGCACCAAGCTGGAGATCACCGACCAGAAGATGAGACAGGTGGAAAGCATTATCACCCAACAGGTTCCCGAGCTGCAAAACATCGTCTCCATCACCGGTGGCGGTGGTTGGGGCGCTGCGGAATCCCACACCGGTTTTTTCCGCTTGGCACTGGTCAATCAATCCCAACGCAAGCGCTCCAGCGAGGAAGTGGCGAATCAGCTGCGCCCGCTGCTTTCGAACATCCCCGGCGCCACCATCCGGGTGCGGCCCAGCACCGGTTTGTGGATCCTCAGCCGCTTGCAGGGGGGCGGAAGGCTGGAGATCATCATCCGCGGCCACGATCTGGAGAGCGCCGGCAAACTTGCCCGCCAGATCCAGCAGATCGTGGAAAGCGTGGAGGGCGTAACCGACAGCAATATCAGCCGCAGCACCGGATCACCCGAACAACTGGTACTGGTGGACCGGCAAAAAGCGGCGGAGTTGGGGCTCTCAGTCCAGCAGATCGCCTCCCTGCTTCAGACCGTCCTTTCCGGAAGCCGGGCAGGCTATTTCCGCGAGGACGGCAAGGAATATAACATCCTGCTCCAACTCGACGAAAAAGACAAAGACAGCCTGGAAGGAGTGCTGAACCTAACTCTCACCAACATCGACAACGAGCCGGTCGTCCTGAGGAATGTGGTCGATATCCGCTCCGGGATCGGCGCCTCCGAGATCGAACGGCAGGATCAACAACGCGTGACCTCCATCAATGCCAACATCAGCGGACGGGATCTGGGCTCCATCATCGCCGATGTGCGCGCCAAACTGCAGGATATCGCCATTCCACCCGATCTGGCGGTGGTCTTTGGCGGAGATTACGAAGAGCAGCAGAAATCCTTCCGGGAACTTCTGGTGGGCTTCATTCTGGCGCTGATCCTGGTTTATATGGTGATGGCCAGCCAATATGAATCCCTGAAGGATCCTTTCATCGTGATGTTTTCCGTCCCCTTCGCCATCATCGGCGTGGTACTGATGCTCTTTCTCACCGGCACCACCTTCAACATCCAGTCCTACATCGGCATGATCATGCTGGGGGGAATCGTGGTCAACAATGCCATCCTGCTGGTCAACACCACCAATCTGCTGCGGCGCGAGGAAGGCCTGGCAGTGCGTGAAGCCATCGAGGAAGCCGGCCGAAGGCGTCTGCGCCCCATTTTAATGACCGCCAGCACCACCATCCTGGCCATGGTCCCGATGGCGATCGGAATCGGCGAGGGCGGTGAAGCGCAGGCTCCCCTGGCCCGGGCCGTGGTGGGTGGAATGATAAGTTCCGCGCTGATCACGCTGGTCCTGGTTCCCGTGGTCTATTCGTATTTTGAGGAAAAATCCCGCCGTGCGAAGGTAACCGGAGCCTCTGCCGAACCATGATCCGCTTTAGCTTTTCGAGCCAGGAACGATGATCCAGCGCACCCACACGGCGATCGCCCTCTTCTCCGGTGGGCTGGACAGCATCCTCAGCGTGAAGTGGATGCAGCTGCTGGGCTACACGGTCCATCCGGTGTTCTTCCAAGCGCCCTACATCCCTGTGGAAAGAGCGGAGAAGTCCGCCCGGGAGAATGATCTGGAGCTGATCGTGAAAGACATCACCCCCCGGCATCTGCAGATGATGCAAAATCCCGTGCATGGCTTTGGGAAGAACTACAATCCCTGCATCGACTGCCATGCCCTGATGTTTGAAGCGGCGGCGGAGCTGCTGCCGGAACTGGGGGCGGATTTCCTGATCTCCGGCGAGGTCTTGGGCCAGCGTCCCATGTCCCAGCGGCGCAATGCCTTGCAGGCAGTCCAAAAGCTCAGCGGCGTGGGCAGGCTCATCGTCCGCCCTCTCTCCCAGAAACTGCTGCCGGATACCTACCCCATCACCGCCGGCTGGGTGGATAAAGCTGAACTGCTGGCTTTCCATGGCCGTTCCCGCACCCCCCAGATCGAGCTTGCCGGGCGCCTCGGCCTCTCCTATCCCGCTCCCGGAGGCGGTTGCCTGCTCACCGACCGCAATTTCAGCCTGCGCCTCAGTGAACTGGTTGCCCACGGCCAGGCGGATGCGGCCAACATCAGATTGTTGCGCTGGGGCAGGCATTTCCGGCTGACCGACCAAATCAAGCTGATCGTGGGCAGGTCCGAAAGCGACAACGCCGGCCTGGACAGCGAGGGCTACCACGGCGTCTATCTCACCATCCGTGATATTCTGGGCCCCCTGGGCTTGCTCACCACCGCCTCCCCCCCGCCGGACATCCTTGCCCAAGCCGCTTCGATCCTGCTCTGTTACTGCCGCAAGGCAGCTGATCCCGGCTATGTGAAGTATGGCATTGACAAGAATTATGATGGTGAAATTCTGGTGGAAAAATACCCGGAACAGCTTCTGAAAGAGCTGATGATATCCCTGGATTAGGAGAACCCGATGCTGAAGATAGAGTCATTTATCCTGCTGCCGGAATATGGCACCAACACCTGGCTGCTCTGGGACGACGCCAGCGGCCAGGCTCTGCTGGTCGACCCCGCCGCACCTTCAACAGCGCTATTGGAGCAGATCCGCCGGCTGGGGCTGAAGGTGAAACAGATCATCAACACCCACGGGCATGGTGACCATATCGGTGGCAATCCCTTCTTCAAGAAACACCTGCCCGCCCCCGTTGCCATCCATTCCCGCGATGCCGCCATGCTCACCGACAATCGCAAAAACCTCAGCGAATACATGGGCTCCCCGCTTCCCCCCAACGCCGCCGACCTCCTCCTGGAAGATGGTTATGAGTTCGAACTGGGCGACCACAGCGTGAAGGTGATCCACACTCCGGGGCATACACCCGGTTGCGTCTGCCTGCTGGCGGAGAAATATCTGCTCAGCGGCGACACCCTGTTCGAACAGAGCATTGGCCGCACGGACTTCCCCGGTGGCAGCCACAGCCAGATCATCGACTCCATCAAATCCAAACTCTTTGTACTGTCGGATGACACCCTCGTCTTTCCCGGCCACGGCCCCAAGACCTCCATCGGCCTGGAAAAGAAAAACAATCCCTTCGTGAGCTGACCATGAGCCACGACACCGTCCTGATCCTGGATTTCGGCTCCCAATACACCCAATTGATCGCCCGCGCAGTCCGCTCCCTGAATGTTTGGTGCGAGATCCATCCTTACAACTATGGCGCAGATCAGATCAGGGAACTCGCTCCCCAGGCTCTCATCCTTTCCGGCAGCCCCGCCAGCCTCAGCCAGCCCGGAGCCCCCCTGCCCGATCCGCTGCTCTGGCGACTGGGCATCCCTATCCTGGGCATCTGCTATGGCATGCAATTGATCTGCAAACAGTTCGGGGGAACCGTCGAGCGGGTGGGAAAGCAGGAGTATGGTTACGCGGAGCTGGAATTCCTGGACCGGGGGGAGCTCTTTGCCGGCTTACGGGAGCGCGAACCGGTTTGGATGAGCCACGGGGACGCCATCACCCGGTTGCCCGAAGTGTTTCGGGTTCTGGCCAAAACGGACAACACCCCCTATGCCGCCATTGCCCACAACTCCCTGCCCATCTTTGGCTTGCAGTTCCATCCCGAAGTGATCCACACCCCCCGGGGCAGGTCTATCCTGGCCAATTTCGTGGTCAACATCGCCGGAGCGAAACCGGATTGGACTGCCGGTTCCTTCATCAGTGAAACCATTGCCGCCATCCGGGCCAAAGTTGAAGAAAAGAAGGTGATCCTGGGTCTCAGCGGCGGAGTGGATTCCTCGGTGGCGGCGGCCCTTCTTTACCAGGCCATCGGCGACCGGCTGATCCCCATCTTCGTGGATAACGGCTGCTTGCGCCACCGCGAGGCGGAGCGGGTGAAGGCTTCCTTTGCCTCCCTTCCCGGTTTCAAGATTAACTTCGTTGAGGCTTCCGAACTATTTCTGGAGCGCCTGGCGGGGGTGGAAAACCCCGAACAAAAGCGCCGCATCATTGGCAATACCTTCATCGAGGTCTTCGAAGCCGAAGCCACCAAATATGAGAATGTGGGCTTCCTTGCCCAGGGCACCCTCTATCCGGATGTGATCGAAAGCGTTTCCTTCAAAGGACCTTCGGTGACTATCAAGACCCATCACAATGTGGGCGGGCTGCCCGCCAGGATGAAGCTGAAGCTGATCGAGCCCTTCCGTGAGCTGTTCAAGGATGAGGTGCGCCAGGTGGGGCGCGAACTCGGACTACCGGAAGAACTGATCAACCGCCATCCCTTCCCCGGTCCCGGACTGGCGGTGCGCATCATCGGCGCCGTGGACCGGGACAAGATCCGCCTCTTGCAGAAGATCGACGAGGTCTTCATCGGGGAACTGCGCCGCTGGAATCTCTATGACCACACCTGGCAGGCCTTCGCCGTGCTGCTGCCCATCCAGAGCGTCGGCGTGATGGGCGACGAACGCACCTATGAAAACGTCTGCGCCCTGCGCGCGGTCAACAGCGTGGATGGCATGACCGCGGACTGGACCGAACTCCCCTTTGCCTTCTTGAAAAGGGTTTCCAACCGCATCATCAATGAGGTGAAAGGCGTCAACCGCGTGGTCTATGACATCAGCTCCAAACCGCCGGCAACCATCGAGTGGGAATGAGGGTTGCAGTTGAACAGATGAACAGATGAACAGATGAAAAGATGAAAAGATGAAAAGATTAACGGTTATCCCCGGCTGGGCTGGGAGGCCTCCCTTTATCGTTTTTAATGTGCATCATTGCAGTTGTTCAACCATACAGCCGTCCAATCCGGAAACTATTCCTCTTGACATTTTCGCCACTTTTTTCACCTTGGCCACCAGCGAGCGGGCATAGCTCAGTTGGTAGAGCATTAGCTTCCCAAGCTGAGGGTCGCGGGTTCGAGTCCCGTTGCCCGCTCCATTTACTATAAAGGGTTTGGGGGGTATGCATATCGATATTAGACTTCTATCGAGCCTCAGAATGGGCCTCAGATTGATATCGATATTCCTAAATAAATTGTGGCGGTGTTCTTACATATCCATTGGAGGTCAGATAGAAATCGATCTCACTACATGTATAACAGCCCCTGGCAACCACAAATGGATACTGGATGTAGCATTTTGTGAAAAAAACCTTGACATAGATTGAAGAGATAAAAGAATGCAATTGGCCGCTTGGCTTTGCATAGATTGTGAGTAACGAGGAATATCAGATGCCCTCAAGCAACTTGAGAGACAATGAGTTGGGTTGTACATCAACATTGGGGCTTGACACATCTTACCTCCTACATGCTGATGAAGCTATAAAATTCATCCTACAGAGACATGGCAGTGTTGTCAAGACTATATTTTAACACCTGTATATAGTATTGAACGGAAAGGACTTGACTATGTTTTCAAGGAGTGCATGGTTGCACCCATAAATCAAAAGTCTGTTAACCGAGAAGGAGATCAAGATGACCAAGTAAAACAAGAATCGCAAAGGCCAGGCAACGCTGGAGGAGATGGTTCAATAAGGCAGCTAACTTATTCTGATGCATGTCGATGGGACAAAACAGCTAATCGAAGAGATAGTGCAGGATGACCCCACGACTAAAGAAGTCTACTACAAGAGCTGGTGGAATCAGTTCCGAGACCCCTGGCTGGAGTCGGAGAAGATGATCGAGGAGGAGATCAGGACTCGAGCCGACGATGCCTGGGAATGTGGATACTACAAGGAAATGATCAATCTAATGGCAAACTGATCTGTAGGCTCGAAAGCTATAATCAATAAAAATCTATTGTATATCTAGCTTACTATCCACGTATTTGTCTATATTGATGACAAGTTTTTCTATCAGTGCGTAAATAGCATTTTCTTGGTTGTCAGGTATGAAAGTTGAATTATACTTAGCCTTTTTGTCCAATTCTACACCATTCACTGTTCCCGTTAGCATCACCTCAATCATCATCGACCCAGATAAGGTTAGTCCCTTATTGTTGCAGACTGACTCAATACTGCTGATCTTAATACTAATTGTATTTGCTGAATCTTCACTTACTGAGCCAAACTTAGTCTCAGCCCATTCTGTAAAAAGGTCATTAACTGATCTATTGATATTAAATGAGCTTCCACCTAGAGACCACTGATATACTACATTCTCTGCATTAGGAT
>CAZVXK010000104.1:0-9538 GCA_964631665.1 uncultured Candidatus Cloacimonadota bacterium
CGTTTCGAAAGACCTTGTAGCCCTGGATCGCCCGCAAGCCTCCGGAGGTGGCAGCAGCAGTCCAGGATAGCAGCACATCATCCTCCACCACCTGATAGGTAAGCTGCGTGGGAGGATAGAGAACCTCAACCATCAGCACAACCACATTCGAGGGCAGAGATTCCGCCACATCATAAACGGCTGTAACATAATAGGAATAAGTGCCATTGCCCAAGCCGGCATCGTTATAGAAAAGGGCAGTTGTGCTATCGATCACCGCGCCATCCCTATAGACCAGATAATGCAGCAGCTCACGGGGACCGGTGGCAGGGGCAATCCAGGATAGCAGCACAGAATCGGAGACCACGGTACCAGCAAGCCCCTGGGGCGGATAGGGAACGTTCACCACGGCAGTTACCACCATCGAGGGATCGGAAGCCCCGGATTGGGAGGCATTGGTGGTGATCAGATAGTAGTCGTAGGAACCATTGGCCAGGTTTTGATCCACATAGGTGGTATCGCTTAAGACCGCCAGCAAGGCACCATCACGGTGGAGATGATACTGCACCGCGGTTCCCGGCACCTCATCCCAGAGCAGAGTAACATCATCTCCCAGCACCTCGGCCAATACATTGGCCGGCGGATAGGGGTATTCGATGAAGGCGCTGACTGCATTGCTGGGCTGGGATATCCCTGTGCCATAGACGGCTGTGATCTGATAGGAATAAATGCCATCCAGCAGATCCTGGTCGGAAAAGGAAAGAGCGGTGGTCTCTGCTATCAACTGGTCATTCCGTAAAACCTGATAGGCCAGCAGCTCTCGCAAGCCTCCGCTGGTAACCGGTTCCAGCCAATTCAGGACAACGCTGTTTCGTTGCACCACCTGATGCTGCAGCTGCCGGGGCGGATACAACACCTCAACCAGCGCAATTACAAGGTTCGAGGGTTGCGACACCCCGCCGGCATAGACTGCCACCACCTGGTAGGCATAGCTTCCATTGGGCAGGTCGGTATCATTGTAGGTGAGACCGGTTTGTTCGGAGAGCAGCACATCGTCCCGAAAGAGGCGATAACCCAGAAATCCCCGCAACCCTCCACTGGTTGCCGGAGCAGACCAAGAAAGGGACACCTCGTCGTCCGTAACCTCAGCCTGAAGACCGGTCGGAGGATAGAGCACCTCCACCTCCAGCGTCACCACCGGGCTGGGCTCGGATTCCCCACTGCCATAGAGCGCAGTTACATAGTATTGATAGATGCCGTTGTCAAGGCCGGCATCGGTATAGGTGAGGGCTGTGGTTTGTGCCAGCAGCCCGGAATCCCGGTAGACATTATAGGCAAGGAAAGCCCTGCCGGCGGAAAACTCCCTGTCCGGTGCCGTGGCAGCAGCAGTCCAGGACAGGATCACATCGTCATCCTCGATCTGATAGCTGAGCTCGGTTACCGGATACAGCACCTCCACCAGCACATTGTTGGCCACAGCAGCAGAAGATTCCCCCGTGGTATAGACGGCGGTAACCGAATAGCTATACAAGCCATTGGGAACATTGAGATCGGTGTATTGATTGGTGGAGCCGCCGCTCAGATAGGTGATCAGGGCTCCATCCCGATAGACATTGTAACCATTGAAGGAGCGCAGCCCACCCTGGTTCACCGGTACAGTCCAGAGCAGGGATACATCTGCCAGGTTTACGGTTGCCGAAAGCCCGGTGGGCGGATAAAGCACCTCCACCAGAACGTCCAGAGGCGGCGTGAGCGGGGATTCCACTCCGGAATAGACCGCCGAAAGCTGATAATAATACTCCCCATTGGGAAGGTTATAGTCCATATAGGAGGTGATATTGGGATTGAACACGGCGGCGATGATCTGCCCGTTGCGATAGATATAGTAATGCGTGAGCGCTCTCACCAGTTCTGGATTGGTCCACTGGAGCAGGACATCGTCCCCAAAAACCGTGGCGCTGACGTTGGCAGGAGGATAGGGCACTTCCACATAGACCTGCACCGTGGCGGAATTCCCGGATTCCACATCGCCATAGACCGCACGCACATAGTAGGAATAAGCTCCGTTGGCCAGCCCGACATCGGAATAGCCCAGTTGAGTGGGATCATCGATCTGGGCGATCATTGTTCCATTGCGGAACACCTTGAATCCGGTTAGAAAACCGGGATCGGACACCTGTCCCCAGCTCAGGTTCACCGTGTTGTTCACCACTATAGCCTGCAGATTGGGTGGCGGTTCCGGCACCCCCACTGCCAGCATGGCAGTGTTGCTGAGTGCCGATTCTCCCACACCATAGATGGCGCTAACCTGATAATAGTAAACCCCCTCGGCCAGGCCGGGATCAAAGTATTCCAGCGCCTCGGGATTTTCCACCTGGGCGATCACCGCATTGTCCCGATAGACCAGATAACCCATCAGCAGCCGGTCGCGCAGCAGCGGAGGCGCCTGCCAGGTGAGGTGTGCTGTGTTCACTCCGGTCAGTTGCGCGCTCAGGTTGGTGGGGGCATAGGGTACCTCGACGGTAACCGTGCTGCTGTTGCTGGGATTGGACACCCCCTCTTCATAGACCGCACGGACGTGGTAGGTATAATCCCCATTGGGGAGGTTGAAATCGTTGTAGCTGAGGATGGCGGGATTGTTGAACTGCACCTGTTGCACTCCGTTGCGGTAGATGCGATAACCCAGCAGGGTAGGATTGGTGCCCGGTGGAGGAGCCCAGCCCAGAAGCACATCGTTTCCTCCGATCACCTCTGCTTCCACAAAGACTGGAGCAATCAACGGGGTCGTCCCCTCCGGGAAGTCGATGGCGTCCACCCAAGCGCAATCGTTGAAATAGACCGAGGCGCCGTCCTTGCTGTAGGTCCAGCGGAATTCGTGCACTCCCGCCGAAACCGGATATTCGTGATACTCCCAGGAGCCGTCCCCGGACCAGCGTTCCTGCTCCACTCCATCGATGAAGAAAGCCAGGTGGTCATACTGGTGGTTCGGCTCCGCCTCGCAGGATACCCGTTTGTAGAAACTGATCGTATCGGGCTCGGTAACATCGATCTGGATGAACATCGAGGTATATTGGTTGTGGTTGATATTGCCGGATTTGGCGCTTTTGGTGCCATAATAGGCTGTTTCGGAGGAGATCTCCCAGTTGGCATGTCCGGCGAACTGCCAGTTGAAATTGCTGAAGTCGGTCTCAAAATTCTCGTCTATATTGGGCGGGCCCATACTGGGATGTATTCCGGTGAGCATCATCTGGTTGTCGATCGGAATGGTCTGCCCGCCAAAGGTGATCTCGTTCAGTTCGATCCAGCTGTTTGGTATGTTCTCGTCGCTCCAGTTGATGTGAAACAGCCCATCCTCGTTGTAACCATCAATCAGGAAAGCCACTTCATCGCCAGTGGCGAGCTCGATGGCATAGATCACCGGCCTGGCATTGTCCAGCTCGTTGCGGATCAGGCTTTTCCAGTAGAAATTGGTGTAATCCTGCCGGTTGCGGTATTGCAGGGATTGATCGTAGCTGAAAAAGTTCAGCAGGGAATACTGCACATTGGCCAGGCTGGATGTGGAGAAATCCACTTCATAATCGGTATAGACCGAGGCTCCGCACATGAAAATGAAGCGCAGAGTGGTCTGAAACACCAGGGTGTTGGACATCCCGTTCCAGTTGATGACACCGGTGAAGCTCTGGTTGATGGGGCCATAGTCGTCGTCAATATAGGAAACGCTGCCGGTGCCGGCGATCGGATAGGCCCAATATTTCATGGTTTTGGCCAACGCCAGGGCATGGGAGCCGGCATTGGCACGGTTGGCACCTGTGCCAGGGCAACGCCCGTTCCAGGGATTGCTCTGGTGCCACTCCGGTGCGATCAGGGGTTCCACGGTGCGTTGGAAATCTCCATACAAACTGCCTATACTGATCAATAGCACAAGCCCGGCGATCATAAACCTGGAAGTCTTCATTGTAACCTCTTAATGGTGTAAAAAATCTTCAGCCACCATAGTTTTAAGCAAGAACAGTTCCAAGTGTTCGCATTACTTTGGCTATTGCGATATTGAACCCTTGGTTATGCTTCCGATCGCTGCCCCGCCTCAAAGGGTACGCCCTCCCCACTTTAATTCTGAGCCACCATGAAACGACAGAAGACCCGGTGTCTCCACCGGGCCTTTTGTTCAACTGTTTATCTGTTTAACTTGTTTCTAAACTGTCCACCTTACTTCGCCAGCACCATCTTCTTGTAGGAAGAGTACTTGCCGGCGGTCATGCGATAGAGGTAGACACCGCTGGTGGCGGGTTTGCCCTGGGCATCCCTGCCGTCCCACATGATCTGATAGTAGCCGGGATCGCTGTAGCTATTCTCATACGAACGTATCAGCTGTCCCTTCACATTGTAGATCTCGATCCGCACCGTGGCGGGTTCCACCAGTTGGTAGCGGATGTTGGTGCTGGGATTGAAGGGATTGGGATAGGCCGGCAGCAGCTTGGTCACGGTGGGCGGTAGCGGCGGGATGCCGGGATCGCCAGGTTCACCGGTAACCTGCACCGAGATGGGGCCAAAGAACTGCGAGCCTCCACCCAGATCGAGGCTTTCCAGCCAGTAATGATAGGTGGTGCCGGTCTGAACCTCGGTATCCAGGTAGTTATAGCTCATCTGGGTGCCCAGTTGTTCTCCTTCCGTGATCACCACTGCATTGAGCTGCAGCGCTTCGGCCAGGGTGTCGTTTTCGCCGCGCAGGACATTGTAGCCCAGATGGTTGGTCTCGGACTGGGCCACCCAGGCGATGTTGACGAACAAATCGGCGGTCAGGGTGGCGGTGAAGCTGCTCAGCTCCACCGGCAGGGTCTCATCGTCGTTGATGATCACTGTTGCTTCGCCCTTGGCTGTGAAACTAACATCCTCAAACTCATAATAGAGCTGGGCTGCAGGAATGGGATTGGGTGCTGAGATCAAAGTTTCGCCCACCTTGATCCAGCAGTACCAGTCAACTGTCCAGGCCGCGGGATGGTAAACCACCACATCATAGGTACCATTTGCCTGGACGGTGTATAGCACGGCTGGTTCACCGGGATCAGGACCCAACAGCTCGGGCGGCATCGTTCCACCAGCGTCAACCGTGACACCTGGAGGCGGGGGCATTATGGGATACTCGCAGACCACGATCTTGGTTGGAAAACCGGTGTCAAGCTGGAATCCCATGTCCACAGACAGTTGTTCTTTGGCATCGCCGCTGCCCGGGGGATTGCTCTGTCTCTGTTCCGGGTTGGCTTTGGTGCCCCACCGTTGGAAGGATAGCCCATCTCCAGCCAAGCTGGTCCACCAAAGGAACCATTGGTTTGAGCCCAGGGGCGCGTTGAACACCGGCGAGACCCAGCCCTGCGCCATTGGCACCGCCTGGGGCAGATAAGCCTCGTATTTGTGTATCTGCCACAAGCCCCAGGTCGATTCCATAAAACTGGTGAGTACCGGAACGTTCTCGAAGCTATACAGGGGGGTGGTCCAGGTTGGCTCCAGGTGAACCAGGGTGGATACGAAGCCGATGCCGCCTGGCCCACCTCCTCCAAAACCATCTGTAATGATCACATTGGACTCGTGATCGAGGATCTCATACCAGTTAGAATGATCCCAGCCGCCAGGAGTATAAATCGTGGCGATCCCATCCCCCGGATTCACGGGGAAGGTATAGGTCTGAGGACCTGATCCGCCCATCAGGGTGAGATCATCCAAGATCAGGGAATTATTCAAGTAAACATCCAGCAAAGCACCATGCCATCCGTAATCCCAATCGTTATACAGGTTGATAGTGTAGGTTCCGGCCGAGGCTGCCTGGATATATGGTAAAGTCCCCAAACCTGTTGGCGCAGTTGGAGGGACACCATCCGTGGCGATCAAGTTGGAGGCGGGATCGAAGATCTCATACCAACAATAGATTGGCCAGCTACCTGGAGTGAATACTGTGATGATATGATCACCGGCGTTGGCGAAGAAAGTATAGGTTCCTGGGTCATACATATTCTCCAGAGTAACGTGGCATACTACAGGTACATTGTTAACATATACATACAAATAAGCACCAGTCCAGCCACTGCTCCAGGTGGCATACAAATTAACTGTGTAGGTCCCGGTTGTGGGAGCCAGTATTCCCGGATCATTAAAGGGAGGCTGAGTCCATTCTTGCTGGTAATCATAGAATCTGATGTGGAAAGGTTCGATCGCTGCAGGAATGCCGGGTGTCCAGTTGGTGCCGCTCCAAGTTCCGGTAACACCATAGAAGGTGCACTTGGTGATCGGTTCGGTGAGTCCGCTGAAGTTATCCGCTACCTGCCAAACTGCGGTGGGAGGCCTCCAGGCATAGGAGAGGAGTCCCATGGCATGATAATTTTGGTTGAAGATCGGATAATACTGAGCTGCTAATGGGCAGAGAGCCATTAGCACCACTATTGCGCCAAAGATGAGAACTTTCTTCATGGCTGTTACTCCTTTGAATCTGCGCATCCTGACGGCAGCACGCAGTTCTTGGGTGTGAGCGCTCTATTGAGGCCGGGTGGATGATCCCGCCCTGGCCTTCACCATAGACGATCTATTCAACCCCTAATGGGGATTTATCTCTTGGGTGCAAGCATATTTTTTTACCGATTTTGTGTCAAGCACAATTTTTTCAGGAAATATGGCTCATATCAAAGCAAATGGTTGCGGGGACGGCAATTCCTCACTCCTATCGGCATTGTAATGCTATGCCAAGATAGAAAGACCCGGTGTCTCCACCGGGTCTTCTGTTCAACTGTTTATCTGTTTTACTGTTTAACTTGTTTCTAAACTATCCACCTTACTTCGCCAGCACCATCTTCTTGTAGGAAGAGTACTTGCCGGCGGTCATGCGATAGAGGTAGACACCGCTGGTGGCGGGTTTGCCCTGGGCATCCCTGCCGTCCCACATGATCTGATAGTAGCCGGGATCGCTGTAGCTATTCTCATACGAACGTATCAGCTGTCCCTTCACATTGTAGATCTCGATCCGCACCGTGGCGGGTTCCACCAGTTGGTAGCGGATGTTGGTGCTGGGATTGAAGGGATTGGGATAGGCCGGCAGCAGCTTGGTCACGGTGGGCGGTAGCGGCGGGATGCCGGGATCGCCAGGTTCACCGGTAACCTGCACCGAGATGGGGCCAAAGAACTGCGAGCCTCCACCCAGATCGAGGCTTTCCAGCCAGTAATGATAGGTGGTGCCGGTCTGAACCTCGGTATCCAGGTAGTTATAGCTCATCTGGGTGCCCAGTTGTTCTCCTTCCGTGATCACCACTGCATTGAGCTGCAGCGCTTCGGCCAGGGTGTCGTTTTCGCCGCGCAGGACATTGTAGCCCAGATGGTTGGTCTCGGACTGGGCCACCCAGGCGATGTTGACGAACAAATCGGCGGTCAGGGTGGCGGTGAAGCTGCTCAGCTCCACCGGCAGGGTCTGGTTGTCGTTGATGATCACCGTTGCTTCGCCTTTGGAGCCGAAATCCACTGCGGTGAAGATATGATAGACTTGGGCAAGGGGTATCGGATTGGGTCCGGAGATCAGAACTCCACCCACTTTGATCCAGCAATACCAGTCAACGGTCCAGGCCACTGGCCTGAACACCACCACATCCCAGATTCCAACTGCGTCGATGGTATAAAGCACGGCTGGTTCGCCGGTATCAGGTCCCAGCAGCTCAGGCGGAATGGTTCCTCCATCCACAACCGTAACGCCGGGGGGAAGGGGGGTTCCGGGATATTCGCTGACCACGATCTGTTCCGGTACACCGGTTGCCAGCCCGATTGCCATATCATCGATTAGCTGGTCCCTGGTTCCGTTGCGGCTACTCAGGGGTTGGACCTGGCTCAGTCCCTGACCGGATTTGGCGCCAACACGTTGATAAGACAGCCCGTCTCCATTCAGGCTGGTCCACCACAGGAACCACTCGCCAGAGCCCAGAGGAGAATTGATCTGGGCAGAGACCCAGCCTTCCGCCAAGGGTACCGGGCCAGGCAGATAGGCATCAAATTGATAGACCTCCCATCCGCCCCAGGCTGGTCCCACATAGCTGGTAAGCACCGGAACATTATCAAAGGAATACAGGGGGCTTGCCCAGTTCGGCTCCAGAGTCACCAGAGTGGAAACAAAGCCTATTCCAGTGGGAATAGAGGAACCAGCCCCATCGACAGCGATTACAGCAGCACTTGGATCGAGGATCTGGTACCAGTTCTCATCTGGCCAACTTCCGGGTGTATAGACTGTGGCGATCTCATCACCTACATTGGCGTCAAAGTAATAAGTGGCGGGGCCAAATCCACTGGCGACGGTGCAATCATTAAGGACCTGGGAGTTGTTCACATAGACATCCAATAAGCCGCCATTCCAGCCATCGCCCCAGGTATCATACAATTCGACCGTATAGGTTCCGGTGGCAGGAGCCAGCAGGGGAAGGGGTGGCAGAACTCCGATGCCGGTGGGAACGGTCCCTCCGTATCCATCGGTGGCGATCACTATGTCGTCCGGATCGAGGATCTCATACCAGTTCTCAGAGGGCCAACCACCAGGGGTGTATACGGTTAGAATGTATTCACCGGCATTGGCATAGAACTGTTGTGTTTCGGGACCGTAGCCACCTGCCAAAGTCAGATCATTCAGTACCAGGGTTCCATCGACATAGACATCCAGCATTCCTCCGTTCCAGCCGTCACCATAGGTGTCCCAAAGATTAATTGTATACCAACCGGTGGTGGGTGCCATAATTCCCGGGTCGGTCGCCGGAGGTTGGGTCCATTCCTGTTGATATTGATAGAATTTGACGTGGAAAGGTTCGATCGGAGCGGGGACACCAAGAAACCAGCCACCACTATAATAAGCCGCAGCTCCATAAAAGGTGCATTTGGTGATCGGATCGGTGAGACCGCCAAAGTTGTCCGCCACCTCATAATCCACAGGGTAGCCAGGATCCAGGGTGCTGGTGTAGCCCCCTCCGGATAAATCCAAAGCTTGGTTGAAGATGGGGGAATACTATGCGGCTAATGGGCATATCGTCACAATTGCCAGTGCCACACAGAAGAAATAAAGTCTTTTCATGGCCATTACTCCTTTGAATCTGCACATCCTGCCGGCGGATGCGCAATTCCTTGGTTATTAATACCTCGTTGAAAGCCGGCGCCTGTTACTGCGCCGCTTTCGCCATAGACGATCTATCTAACCTTTGCAGGGAATAACCAGATTCTGATCTCACAGAAACAAACTATCTGATTCGTGTCAAGTTCTTTTTTTGAAGTTTCAGCTTTTTTTGTGGAAGTTTTTGGGAACTGTGGATTATTTTCAATGGCTCAGACTTCGTGGATATCCCTACAAGCAATTGTTCAGTGAGGAGTTGCGTAAGCCGGATCAGCAGGACTAAGCTGCTGCCGGATCCGAAACTTGATATTTCTATTTCGTTTGCCTCTTTTGACAGGGGTTGCGCTACAGGGCATGCCAAGTGATCAAACTTCAAAGGATGCGGTGTTCCATGTGGATTCAGATTGATTCAGATTGATTCAGGGTGGGATGGGGATGGAA
>CAZVXK010000105.1:0-9500 GCA_964631665.1 uncultured Candidatus Cloacimonadota bacterium
GTCATTACGGAGTTAATCCGTAATGACTCCGTAATGATTCCGTATTGCTAATGAGGGCGGGGCAAAATCGAGGAATCCAGGAGTCTAGCCTGGCTCAGTAACGCCCTCCCTGGCACACCTGACAATTTTAGGAATCGAAGTCTATCATAATGCATCAACAGGCATGAGCTTCAATGTGTAAATGACGATGGTCTTTGTACCCTGGACAAACCAGAAGGTTGAATACTGCCTAAAAACATTGGGAGAAAAGTGAATTTGATAATGGACTTGACAGATAGTGCAGTTCTGAGCAACATGTTTCAAAGCAATCCAATACAGGCAGGACAAGATGAAAAGACGAAGACTGGACAGTGCGAAACTCGAGCGATACATGCGCTATTTCTTTATTATACTGACTATTGGCGCAATCATTTACAATATTTATGTCACCGAATGGGAGATCCTCTTTGCAGCAGTACTGACTTTGGTTCTGATCCTAATGCCAACCCTGTTGGCACGCCGCGCCCGGATCTCCATCCCCTCCGGTTTCCAGATCTTTATCCTGCTGTTTGTGTTCGCTTCAATGTATTTGGGCGAAGTGCACGGATATTTCCACCGTTTCCGCTGGTGGGACCGTTTGTTGCACTCAACCTCTGCAGTGGTGCTGGGTTACATCGGATTCGTGCTGATCTATGCCCTGAATAAGGACAGCCGGATGGAAGTGAAACTCAGCCCTCTGTTCATGGCTCTGTTCAGCTTCTGTTTTGCCGTTACGATCGGCACTCTGTGGGAAATCTTCGAATTCGGGGCGGATGCCCTGGTGGGCGCTAACATGCAGAAAGCCCGCAATCTGGAATTGATCTATGGATCGCTGGATACCCGCCTGGGGCTGCTGGACACGATGGTTGATCTGATCGTGAACGTGATCGGCGCTTTGTTCGTATCCATTCTCGGCTACTTCCATGTCAAGTATTTCAAGGATAACGATACTGCCTTTTGGAATCTGCACCGCCAATTCATCACGGAAAATCCGGAGTTGTTCGGTCTGGAAGATGAACAACCGCAAAGCTGAAAACACGGCGTTCAGACAGGTTTTGTGGGCTGTTCTGGTTGATCTGTTATGTTCCAACAAACTAAGTTAGGTTGACAAACGCAGCTGTATGGATGTACAGGAAATGATGGAAGCCGAAAAAATCACCGCTGAGGAGGCGGAACGTCTGCTGAAGGTGAACGGCAAAGAATAAGCTTGACAGAACGATACCCCGCCAAAGTTTGGCGCAACACGGTCGGGATGTAGCGCAGTCCGGTTAGCGCGCTCGGTTCGGGACCGAGAAGTCGGAGGTTCAAATCCTCTCATCCCGACCAGATCAGAATTTTGCTGAGGATCACCCATGCCCGAACAAAAACAGGGACTCTCCTATTACCTGAGGCTGCTTTATCCCTTTGTGAAAAAGGATAGGGGACTCCTTGCGTTCGGGCTTTTTGCCATGTTGCTCACCTCGGGCCTGCAATTGGTGAATCCCCTCATCCTGGCCTTGATCGTGGATAAGAGCATACCCAACAATGATGTAACCCAGATGTTCCGCTTTGGCATTCTGTTCGTTGTGGTGGTGCTGGTTTCAGGGGTTCTCTCCTACCTGCAGATCGTGCTGCTTTCACGCCTGGGCATCAAGGTGATCACCAATTTCAAGGGCCAGGTGTTCCGCCATTTGCTCAAACTGCCGGTGGAATGGTTCAACAAGCAACCGGTGGGTGAATTGATCGCCCGTGTGGAAAGCGACAGCGAACGGGTCAAAGTTCTGTTTTCCGAGCTCTCCATCCTGATCATCGGCAATGTCCTGTTCTTCGCCGGTGTGTTCATTATTCTGTTCTTCCGCGAGTGGAGGATAACGCTTTATATCCTGCCAGCAGTTGTTGTTACCATCATTGTCTACTATTATCTGATCCGTTATCTGTCCAAATTCTACCGCCGCATCCGGGAGAAGTATGCCGAAGTTACTGCAAAGATAACTGATTATGTGCAGGGAATGCTGATGGTGCAGTCGCTGAATCAACAACAGCGGGTCACTTCCGACCTGGCGGCAGCCTCCCATTCCAAATACAAGCTGGAGATGCGCACTTCCTTCACCGAATATGGTTCGCAGAGCATCTTCATGTTTGTGTTCAATGTGGTGTTCATTGTGCTGATCATCCGGTTGTCGGCACCCAGGATCATAGCCGGGGTGGTAACCCTGGGTACGCTGATTGTTTTCGTGCAATACATCTACCGCATGATCTGGCCGCTGATGCAGATCTCGGAAAATGTGATGCAGATACAGCGCTCCTTTGTCTCGCTGAAACGCATACTGGAACTCACAGAACTGAGCACGGAAGAAGACCTCTTCACCGGCACGGCCCTGCCTTCCTTTGAGCGGGAGATCCGCTTTGATAATGTTTGGTTCGCCTATAAGGAGGAGGAATGGGTGCTGAAGGACGTCTCCTTCACCATCCCCAAGGGGAAAAAGATCGCTTTAGTTGGGGCTTCCGGCAGCGGAAAGACCACCACGGTGAGCCTGCTCTGCGGATTCTATCCCGTCGGCAGGGGAAATATCCTGATCGACGGAGTTCCACTGTCCGAGATCGAATTCAGCGCCTGGCGGCGCAAGATCGGTCTGATCCTGCAGGATATCTTCCTCTTTCCCGGCAGTATTTTGGAGAACGTAAGGGTATACAACGATGCCGTTTCCGCCGCCAAGGTGAAGGAAGCCATCAACATCGTGCAACTGGATGAATTCATCCGCAACCAGCAGCTGGGCCTGGATTCCGAACTTGCCGAACGGGGGCAGAACGTTTCCCAGGGTGAAAAACAACTTATCAGCTTTGCCCGCGCGCTGGCCTTCGAGGCGGAGATTATCGTGATGGATGAGGCTACCGCGTCTATCGATCCCCAGACCGAAGCCAGGATCCAGCGCAGCATGAAGACCGTGTTTTCAGACAAGACCGCCCTGGTGGTGGCGCACCGGCTGACCTCAGTGCTGGATGCCGATGAGATCCTGTTCTTCGATGGCGGCCGGATCATCCACCGCGGCAGGCATCAGGACCTGATGCACAGCTCCCCGGAATACCGCAAACTGGTGGAACTGCAATTCCTGCAGGAAGATAAGCAAGATGAATAGACACCTGCGCTGGATCGCCCGGCAGTGGCTGTCCCAGAAATGGTTCCTGCTGATCATGCTGTTCTTCACTTTGGGTAGCTCGGCGGTGGCCATTGCCTATCCCATCGTGTTTAGAAAACTGATCGATCTGCTGCGGGACATACTTTCCTTCCCGGGCAAATATGCCCATCCGATGGAAGAGGTGAACCGGGTGATCATGCTCTTCCTGGCGATCGGCTTGGCACAGTTGGTCACAGGCTTCTACCCCGCTTTCCGCGGTTGGGTGAACATCCGCTTCGAGCATTTCCTCCGCATGCGCTATTTCCGGCAGATCACGGACAAGGATTTCAGCTTCTTCCAGAAATTCCGCACCGGCGATGTGGTCACCCGCCTTACCGACGACCTCAGCGACTTCCCCAAGATCAGTTGGTTCCTCTGCTCCGGCATCTTCCGGGCGGTCAATTCCTTCAGCATGATCCTGTTCAGCCTGGTGGTAATGTTCAGTGTCAATGTGCGCCTCACTCTGCTTTCCATCTCGCCGCTGCCGCTGATGATGATCGTGTTCTATGTCGCCTCGGACAAGCTGTATAAGAATTTCGAGCGCAACCAGCAGGCGGTAAGCAACATCAACAGCCAGCTGGAGATGAGCTTTTCCGGCATCCGCATCGTGAAAGCCTTTGTGAGCGAGGAGAAGTATAACCGCTTCTTCGACATTGCCCTGGCCCGGCGCTTCAAGACCGAGATGAGCATGGTGAAGCTGAATGCCGTGCTGCATCTGATCTATGAATACATCGACTACATTGCCCAGATCGGGGTGATCCTGTTTGGCGGCTACATGGCGGTGAAGGGAGAGATCAGCGTGGGCACTTTTTTCCTCTTTTACACCTACCTCAGCATGATGATCTATCCGCTGCTGGACCTGCCTCAACTCTTCGTTTCAGGCAAGCAGGCATTTGTGAACATCGACCGCCTGGAAGAGATGAAGGACTTTCCCACTTTCAACCACAGCCTGCGGGGCACCCGGAAGGTGGAAGCCTTCAGAGAAATTGTATTTGAAGATGTCAGTTACAGCTATCCGGACAAGCAGTCCCCGGCGATCCGCAACTGTAATTTCCGCTTGGGAATAGGTGAGCGTCTGCTGATCCTGGGTTCCACCGGTGCCGGGAAAAGCACCATCGCCAACCTGATCTTCTGCCTCCTGCTGCCCTCGCAGGGGAAGATCAGTATCAACGGCATCCCTTTGCAGGAGATAGAACTATCCGCTCTAAGGGAAGTGGTGGCTTATGTGGCGCAGGAGCCGATGCTGTTCAGTGGCAGCATCAGGGAAAACGTCTTGTTTGCGGTTGACCAAGCATCGCCGGATGAGTATGCCAAAGCCGTGAGTACTGCGCAGCTCCAGCAGGAGATCGATTCCTTCCCGGAGAAGGACGAAACCCGCGTGGGGCAACGCGGCATTGGTGTCTCGGGAGGGCAAAAGCAGCGCATAACCATCGCCCGGGCTTTGATCAAGCGTCCCCAACTGCTCATTCTGGACGACATCACCGCCTCCCTGGATGCCGAGAACGAGGAAAAGCTCTGGCAGGACATCAATTCCCTCTACCCCGATATCGCCGCCATCGTGATCTCCCACCGCCTTTCCACCCTGCACTATGTGGACAAGGTTCTCTATATCGACAAGCAGGGTTATTGCCATCTGGGCACGCATGAAGAACTAGTCTTTGGCAACGAGGAATACCACGACTTCCTGCACGAACACCTGAAATAGATAGAGAAAAGATAAAAGAGTAAAGAGAAAAGATAGGCTGTGCCGAAGATAGAATCGAGAGTCGGTTTCTTTGTGAACTATTATTCCTAAATATGCCCTTCTCCTTCCCTCTCCATCTCTGTTTTAAAAATGGAGCGGGAAACGGGACTCGAACCCGCGACATCAACCTTGGCAAGGTTGCGCTCTACCAACTGAGCTATTCCCGCTTGGTACCAGAGGCCGGACTTGAACCGGCACGGGCTTGCACCCGAGGGATTTTAAGTCCCTTGTGTCTACCAATTCCACCACTCCGGCATGGTGAAGTATGCTGGAGGCGACACCCGGATTTGAACCGGGGATAAAGGTTTTGCAGACCTCTGCCTTACCACTTGGCTATGTCGCCTCAATCTGGAGCGGGAAACGGGACTCGAACCCGCGACATCAACCTTGGCAAGGTTGCGCTCTACCAACTGAGCTATTCCCGCTGGCCGTTAAAACCGAAAATCCAAACTTTGAAAAGGCTCTTTTTTGTCAATCAGAAAAATCCGCCTCGCTGAACACCTCGGCGGTGAAACGATGGAGCCGCGCACCCGGATCCTGCCAGGCTTTCTGATGCAATCCAGCTTTTAAGCAAATGTGTTTCAGATATTCGGGCAGGTCCCAGTTCCATTCCACCGGCACCTGGGGCAGCAGGAGCCCCGATCCATGAGGATGCTGGATAAACAGCCCATCCCGGCCGATCACGATCTCATCGGTAGAGGCAACCGGCATCATCTCACTGAGGACGGAGATCTCGATTTCAAGGTCGTCCAGTTCCTCCTGCCGCAACGAAGGGAAGCGGGGATCGCTAAAAGCCGCTTCCTGCGCCATTTCCACCACACTGTCCACGATACTGCGGAAGGCTTTGATATAGCCGATGCAGCCGCGAAGTTGCCCCTGTTTGTGCAGTGAGACGAACAGCCCCCGTTTCTCCTGAAGGACAGGCTCCTGTGGCTTCTCCAGCGGACGATGGTCGAAGCGGGAACTGATGGCCGCCCGGGCCAGTTTCAGCAGCAGTTTTTTGTGTTCGCCGCTCATGATCCTCCCTCCTGTCAGCGGTAGATGAGGGCGCTCAGGTAGCCCACCACCTGTTGATTGTCGCCGGAGACCTTGCCGGAGTGGGTATAGTTTATGATCTTGGCATTGGCATTGCCCAAGGCGTTGGCCAGCACCAGCAGGGTCATGATCCCTCCGATCCCGCAGGCTTCGCAGCGCCGGCTCACGATGCTTTGCCACAGCGCATCGGGATCGAAGCCCATGATATATTTCAGGATCAGGCTGTCCATGCGCTCCGCCTTGTCCGAGTTGTAATAGTGGGAAAGGTCGGTGGAAACGATGATTCCGATGCGTTTGTTGCTTTGCAGCAGCACCTGCTGCAGTTGCTGAGCCAGGTGCTGCGCCACTTCCGGATATTGCCGGCCGATCATCACCGGGCAGATCTTCACCTCCGGGAAATAGTATTTGATCAGGGGCAGCTGGATCTCCATGGAATGTTCCGCCTCATGCAGGTGCAGCTCGAAGCCCTTGTCCCGGGCGGAGCCGGTAAGTTTCTGATAGATATCGTTATCCAGTTGCAGCTTGCCATAGGGGGTGTCATATTCCTCGAAGGCGGAAACGCTATAGTCAAAGTGGATGCCATGGTGGCTGGGATGAAGGATGACAAAGCTGTCAAACTCCTGCTCCGAAATGTAATGATAGCCCCGGGCGGCGCACTGCCCGGAATACATGTAGCCGGCATGGGGAACGATCAAACCCAGGCAGCGCTCATCCGCCAGAGCGATCGTCTGGCCGGAGGTCCAGGCTTCGATCTGCCGGGTGATCTGTTCGCCGAAGCGGGGATAGAAGCTGCCGGCATGGCTGGCTTTTCTGATCATTGGTCTCCTCCTTGTTCCTGTTCCGGAACCTGCAGCAGATAGGTGGCGATCCCCCTGGCGTTTTTGGGGATGGCTTCGCCGGCGTGAATGGGGCTGATCACCGCTACCTTCAGTTTGGGGCTGCGCCACAGCACGCGTTCCACGGTTCCCAAAAATTCCCGGGAGTGGAAATCCCCGTTGAAATGGATGATCCGGTGTTTGGGAAAGCGTTCCAGATATTGCACGATGCTTTCCGCCATGGTGTCGTCCTTGACACATTGGGCCAGGAACAGTTTATCATTGTGCTCTGGAATGTCCGCCGCCCCGTGCATGGCGTTCTGGCGCATGGTTTCCATAAACCTCTGTTTATATTTGCCTTCCGGCGTATTGATGTCCAAGGCCATCCAGATGATGGGCTCATCTTCCAGCTCGGAGGTGAAGCCCACTCCATGGCGGGCTGCCTTTCCGGCGATGCGACGGGGCACATTGGAGGCGATGGCAGTCAACCCTTTGGCTTTGGCGAATTCCACCAGGGGACGGTAATCAGAGTCATAATTGGACCAGGGGCGTGAAGCAGCCAGGAACTCATCCTCGTTGATTTTGCCCTGCAGATAGTCGTCAAGCGTTTGCTGCACATCACGTTCAAACATCTCGAAGGACAGGATCAGGCGCTGGTTTTGTTCGTACAGCAGGGGCAGCAGGTCCCGTTGGGCGGCATGGATGGCTGCCTCGCTGTGATATTCCCCAAAGAAGATCACATCATATTTGAGCAGTTGATTGACCAGCTTACGGGTTGGAACCTCTTTCCTGCTTTTGGCAGAGATAAATTTATAATCATGCGCCTGGACCACGCCCAGCAGCAGCGTCATGATCAGTGTCAGCATAATAAACCGCATTGCTATCACTCCTTTTCCATCTGATAATCTATACTGGAATGGGCTCGCAAACCATCAAGAAATTCCTGCAGCTGTTCAGATCCGGATTCCGGGAGCCGGATGGTCAGGCTCACCTCAGCGCCCCACTCTGTGGCGATCACCTCTCTGGCCAGGTCTTTGACGAAGGCGGTGATCTTCTCCACCTGGGCATATTCGGTTCTGATGCGGATCCTCACCTGTGGTAGTGCAATAGTGAGCTCAGCCGCCTGAATTGCCTCTTCCACCGCGCCGCCATAGGCAGCGATCAATCCTTTCACGCCCAATTTCACGCCGCCATAGTAGCGGGTGACGATCGCCAGCACATTGGTCAGGTCGTTGCGCAGCAGCGCATTGAGCATCGGTTTGCCGGCGCTGCCATGCGGTTCACCGGCGTCGGAGTAATACTTCGTTTCCTGCATAAAACCGTGGATATAGGCATGGCAGTTGTGGGTGGCGTTGGCATAAGCTTTTTGGTGTTCGCTGAGCAGTTCCTGCGCCTCAAAAACACTGTGGATGGGAAACAGGAAACAGAGAAAGCGGGAGCGCTGGATCTTCTGCTCGCTGGTAACCGGGGCCAGGATGGTTCTGAACTGCTTCATCTGGTTTTGGGCAGGTCTTTCCAGTTGGTGGTGTAGGCGGGGGAGAGGCGGGCCCGCTTCATTTCCCACTCCTTTTTGATGCCGCTGCTGGCGAAGAAGATGGTGTCCCGGCCGCTGCGGCGGTTGGTTTTGTCCACCGCCTCCATCAGTTGTTTGCGCCGGTCGTCCAGATAGCTGGTTTCGATCAGGTTCAGCGGAACATCCTCTTCCGCAATGAGATCGGAAAACATCACCCCCGCCTTCTTATACTCAAAACCGGGCAGATAGATCTCGTTGAGCAGCTCCAGCCCGATCCGGATCAGGTCTGGCGGATAGGCGGTGGGCACCGGCAGGGCGGTCTGGGCGGAGTTGTTGTATTGCGGTCCCTCCTTGAAGCGGTTGGTATTCAGGAACACCATCAGGTGCGCCGCCACGCTGTGTTGCTGCCTCAGTTTTTCCGAGGCGCGGGTGATATAGGTGGAGACCGCCTCCTCCAGTTCGGATAGCTCGGAAACCTGCCTGCCAAAGGATTTGGAGCACACGATGCTCTTCCTGGGGGCAGGGGCGTCATCCAGATCGAGGCAGGAATAGCCCTGCAGCTCCAGCACGGTTTTGTGGCCCACGCTGGTCATATAGTGGTCGATGAATTTCTCGGAGGCGTGGCGCAACTGCCAGGCGTTCTCGATCTGGTTCTGGCGCAGGAATTTGTCATATTGCCGCCCGATCCCCCAGATCTCGGAAACCGGCAATTTCCGCAGCGCCTTTTCGATCCGCTCCTCCTCCAGCAGCACCAGCACCCCCCCAAAGGCAGGAACCCGCTTGGCATAATAGTTTGCCACCTTGGCCAGGGTCTTGGTGCGGGAGATGCCCACGGACACCGGGATCCCGGTCCATTTCTTCACCGTTTGCCGGATTTTTTGGGAATATTCGTTCAGATCCCGGATCCGGAACTCGTTCAGGCCCAGAAAAGCCTCGTCGATGGAATAGATCTCCAGATCAGGTGAAAAGCGGGAAAGAGTGTCCATCACCCGGGCGGACATGTCCCCATACAGCGCGTAGTTCGAGGAAAGCAGAGTGCCGCCGCGTTTGCGGATCAATCCCTCATGCTTGAATCCGGGCGCGCCCATGGGTATCTTCAGTGCCTTTATCTCATTGGAGCGTGATACTATACACCCATCGTTGTTGGACAGCACGGCCACCGGCTTGCCCTCCAGCGAAGGGTCGAATACGCGCTCGCAGGACACATAGAAGTTGTTGCA
>CAZVXK010000106.1:0-9419 GCA_964631665.1 uncultured Candidatus Cloacimonadota bacterium
AGCGTGATCGCCTTCCCCTCCACCGAGATCGGGGACAAATTCGAGGCGGTATTCAAAGACACTCTTGAGCTCAACTATCTGGATAGCATGCACTATGCCACCCTCCAGGAAAAGATCATTGAAGTGCTCGACCAGGCACAGTATGTACAGGTGAAAGGAGTTCCCGGCAACGACACCGATATCAGGGTTCAGCTCCACCAGCTAAGCGATCCCACCACCGAGACCAACTTTGAGAACTGCGTGGCGGATGTGAACATCCCCGTGGGTGAAGTTTTCACCTCCCCGCTGCTGACCGGCACCGACGGCATCCTGCATGTGGAGGATACCTTCCTGCAGGGCTTGCGGTTTCTGAACCTCAGGCTGCATTTCAAGGACGGCTTGATCGTGGATTATAGCTGCACCAATTTCGAGGATGCGGAGGAGAACCGCAAATACATCTTCGAAAACCTGTTGCAACCTCATAAAACCCTTCCGATCGGGGAATTCGCCATCGGCACCAACACCAAGGCCTACCGCATGGCAAAAAGATATGACATCCAATATCTGCTGCCTGTCCTGATCATCGAGAAGATGGGTCCCCATTTCGCCATTGGCGACACCTGCTACAGCTTCGAGGAGGATTATCCCCACTATGGCATCCTCAGCAAGAAGAAGATCATTGCCGTGGAGAACGAAAAGAGCTGCCAGCGCAAGACCGATCCTGCCGCAGCCTACACCCAGAAGCATTGCGACATCACCCTGCCCTATGATATGCTGGAGGAGATAGCCGCCGTGAGACCGGATGGCACCCGCATACCCATCATCCTTAAAGGGCGCTTCGTGGTGCCGGGAACCGAGGAACTGAACACACCCTTGGATCAGCCATGATAGTTTGAACCGAGCCCGCCGGCTGCAGCAGCCGGCACAATGTGTAATGTCCGGGAGGTAAGATGAACCAGGAACATCAGCACAAGATATTGAGCAGCGAGGACATCAAGCAATTGATGTTGAACATGGAGCGCGAGCAGGCCTTGCTGGAATCCGCCCGCAAACCCCTGTTGGTGATGCTCACCGATCTGAAGAATTCCACCATGATCTATGACCGGCTGGGTGACATCGCGGCCAAATCCCTGGTCTTCAAGCACAACAGCATCCTCTTCCCGGTGATCGAAGCCCATGGTGGCAGGGTGATCAAGACCACCGGAGACGGCATCCTGGCCACCTTTGATAGCGCCAATGCCGGCGTGCAGGCTGCCATTCAGATCCAGCAGCAGTTGATGGAATACAATCAGGGACGGGAGCAGGAAAGCATAATCACGATCCGCATCGGTGAGCATTATGGCAAGACCATCGTGTTCGAAAACGATGTGTATGGAGACAGCATAAACGCCACCGCCAGGATCGAGGCTTTGGCGGAGGGCAATGAGATCCTGCTCTCGGAAACCGTGGTGCAAGCCGCCCAGTTGGAAGAGGAGCAGTTGGTGAATATCGGCCCCGTCCTGCTCAAGGGCAAGCTGGAACCGGTCAATGTCTATGGCCTGGTCTGGGATGCCGGCAATTCCATCCTGCGCAATGGCTATTTGGACAAGAGAAACCGATTCCAACCGGGGCAATCCCCAGCCGATGAAGCCCCCGGCATCACAATCAAAGGCAAACCATCATTCGAAGAAGGGCAGGCCACCCTGGACAGGGAGCGCAGCAATCCCTTTCTGAACCGCTCCGCCATCACCCAGCCGGAATACTTTTCCGGACGCCAGGTCTTGATCCACAAGATCTTCTCCCGCCTTTCCGCCCAGCGTCCGCAATCGGTTTCCCTGTATGGCGAGCGCCGCATCGGCAAATCCTCGCTGATCAACCAGGTGTGCAGCCTGAAGCTGCGGCGACAATACCTGAGCGATCTCACCCGCTTTGTCTTCATCACCATAGACATCCAGAGCATGCGCAGCGCCAGCGTGGAGCACTTCATCGAAACCATCTATGCCGGCATCCGGGAATGCTTCGGTGGCAGGATCAGCTTCAACCTCAAGCCGGACTACCGGGATTTTTCCAAGCTGGTGGAGGAGCTGACCAAGGCGGAGATCAGCCTCATCATCATGTTGGACGAGTTCGACCTGATCACCCTGAACCCCAATTTCGATGTGGAATTCTATTCCTGGCTGCGCAGCCTGGCCAGCCATTACAAGGTGGCCTTCGTAACCTCCTCCCTCACTCAGTTGCAGCAGTTGTGCGCCACCCGCCAGATCTCCGATTCCCCCTTCTTCAATATCTTCACTGCCTTCCACGTGGGCTCGTTCACGCGGGAGGAAACCCACGCCATGATCCGGGACCTGCTGCGGCTGTCGCTGCTGGAGTATGATTTCGAGCCCTGGCTGAAGGAGATCGAAGCCCAGGCCGGTTATCTGCCCTTCTTCCTGCAGATCTACTGCGCCAACCTGTTCGACCTCTATCCGGGCAATCCTTCCCCGGCGGAAGTGGCGGAAGCCTTTCGGGAAGAAGCCCATGACCATTTTGAGCATATCTGCCGCAATCTGAGCGTGGAAGAGCTGGAATGCCTGCAGTTGATCTCCGCTGCCAAAAAGCTGCCCCCAAAGCTGGAATCGATCCAGCAGATGCTTCTGCGCAAGGGCTATGTGATCGCCAGGGAAGGCATGCCGTGCCTCTTTTCCGCCAGCTTCGACGAATTTTTGCGGCAAAGGATGGGTCCCACCCCCTCAAGATCACTCTGGAGCAAATTATGGAAGAAATAACCATTCCCCAGCTTCAACACCTGAATCGCATCTTTGCCCGGCTCTTTTCCGTCCGGCCCCAATCCATCGCCATAATCGGGGATTGGCAAAATGGGAAAAGCACACTGCTGAAGCAGATCATCGATCCCAGGATCCACGCTTCCTTCAAACCGGAAACGCTGCAGCCCTTCTTTTTTCTCTATGACATCGGCAGTGGTTTTCAGGATTGGGAGCACCTGCTGCAGACCATGGTCACCCACCTGGCGGACGCCTCGGGCAGCGAGATCCCGCCCGGCAATCACTACCATACCTTTCAGGAACTGGTGAAACGCCTGCAGGACAGATACTGCATCTATGTGCTGTTTGACAATTTCGAGCTGCTCACCCAGAATCCGCAGGTGCCTCTGGAATTCTATTCCTATCTGCGTTCACTGGCAAACAGCTATCGCATCGCCTATGTAACCACCTCCCGGGCCAGCCTGCAATCCCAATGCGTGAGCCAGGACATCTGCGAATCACCCTTCTTCAACATCTTCACCAACATCGAGCTGAAGGGGTTCACCGCATCAGATACCGCTGCCCTGATCCAGGCTTGTGGCAGCAGCGCCGATCCTGTGCAGAGTTTTGCCTTGTGCGGTGGGCATCCGGGGCTGACCCGGCGTTGGTTGGAACATGTGCAGTTTCAGGGACCCTCCCGGGAGGAATTCATTGCCGCCAACACAGACTATACGGTTGAATGGATCAACCACTTCGACGCCGATACCACCACAGTCTTAAGAGCTGCAGCGCAGGGCACGCCGGTTCCCCAACCGTTGAAATACCTGCACGAAACCCTGATCCGCAAAGGGTATCTGAACGCGGCGGGGCAGATCGCCCCGGAAGTTTTCCGCGTGCAATTGCAGTCAACCGCCAAACCGGAGAAAAAAGCCGGCTTGTTCAAACACCTGTTCAGAAAGTGAGGAGCTATCATGGCCTACATCCCGATTCCCTATAATCCCTACATCGTGGGCAATCCCATCCAAAGCGAAAAGATGTTCTATGGGCGCAACGAGGACTTTTTATACATCCGGGACAAGCTGCAGCAGGAGACCCGGGGGCTGATCATCACCCTGGCCGGGGAACGGCGTAGTGGAAAGACCTCCATCCTGTTCCAGATCATGAATGGCCGCTTGGGCGAAGAGTATCTGCCCTTCTTCGTGGACATGCAGGCCATGGCGGCGGTGGAATCGGACAACCAGTTCCTGGCCCGGCTCGATCAATGCATGCGTCCCCAGCTCGATGCCACCCTCCCCACCTACAGCTACCAAACCTCTGGCTGGAAGGATTTCGAATCCCTGCTGGACGAGATCGCCCTCCGCTATCCGGGCAAAAAACCCGTCTTCCTGCTGGACGAATATGAGCTGATCGAGAACAAGATCGAAAAGAACCTGCTCACCGAGGATCTGATCATCTTCATTGCCAGCCTGATGGAAAACCGGGATGTCTATTTCATTTTCACCGGCTCCAACAAGCTGGAGGAGCGCCAGACCCCCTATTGGAAGACCCTGTTCAGCAAATCCCAATACCGCAAGATCACCTTCCTGAAACGCAACGACTGCCTGGACCTGATCACCAGGCCGCTGGAAGGCTATGTGAACTACACCCAGGAGCAGCAGGAAAAGATCTGGCGCCTCACTGCAGGCCAGCCCTTCTACACCCAGATCTTTTGCCAGAACATGGTGGACCGCCTGCAACTGGAACAGCGCAACGATGTGTTGGAAGAGGATGTCGACGCCGTGATCGCCGACATCGTGGACAACCCCATGCCCCAGATGATCTATTTCTGGCAGGAACTGGGCGACCACCACAAACTGGCGCTCTCCATGCTGGCGGAAGTCTTGCCGCAGAAAGAGGATTGGGCGGACAGCCGTGCCCTGGTCGATGCCCTCAAGGCCCATAACCTGCAATTGGCGGTAACCGAAAAAGACATCCACACCGCTCTGGAAGACCTCTATCACCGCGACATCCTCTCCAAGCGGGGGAGCGATTACCAGTTCCGGGTGGACATCTTCCGCTTCTGGATCAAACAAGAGCAAAATGTTTGGAAGCTGCTCAAGGAAATCAAGCTGGAAAAGCCGGAAAGCTCCGCCCGGCCCTGGAAATTCACCGCCGCAGCCGTGATCCTGGTTCTGCTCATCGCCGCAGGCGCCGCCTGGTGGCTGCTGAAGCCGAAGCAGGAATTCGGCGGCACCAAAAACAAACAGGCTCAGCATCTCTACAAACAGGCGAACAGCTATTATGAGGATTCGAACTACACCCTTGCCCTGAAAACCGTGGACAGCGCCCTGAAAGCGGACAGCACCTATTTCAAAGCCTCGCTGCTGCGGGCGGAGATCCTGAACCGCATGGACAGGCCCGAACAGGCCTTGCAAGCTTATCAGAAGGCGGAGGGCATCTACTACCGGCTGACCCAGGATGTGGGCCGGCTGATCACTTCCCTGCCAGACAGCCTGGCCCAGGATAATGATCCCCGCAATTGGCGGGTGATGGAGGATTTCTATGTTTATGATTATCTTATGGGTATCAACATGTTCATCCAGTTAATGGAACCTCCTCAAAATATCCATCCCGCCCTGGCAGCTTACAACCGCAAAAGCGGAAAGTGGGTGTTCCTGCCAGCCTCGAGTGCCCTGGCAGCGCACAAGCACATTCTGTATTACTACAATGCCCAGGGAAACTATGTGGCTGCCCATGACAGCAAAACCAACCGGACCCTATGGCAATGCAAACTGCCCGATACGGCAGCCAAATACCGCTACTTTGCCCTGGCCAGTCTGGCGGGCAAATGGAAGCGCCGCCACCTGGTGGTGTTCAACCGCAAGGGTATGTATGCCGTGGACGCCCGCAGCGGCAAGTTGCTGGGGAAGCAGGCATTCACCGAGAGCGAGGTGAAGCTGGTGCATCTGGATGAACGGCACCGTAAAGCCCTGGTGATGACGGACCGGGAAAGCTGCCTTTACAACCTGCCTCAACTGAAACGCACTTTCAGGCGCGAAACGCCTCAGAATCAGACCCTTGTATCCAGCCACATCACCTCCAATCTGCTGTACTTCATAGATGTAGCCACTCAAAAATCAAGTGTTCTCAAGTTCATTCCCGTCCGGGACAGCCTGGAAATCATCTCCATCCCATTAGGTCCTTCGGTTTATGCCCTTCATCATCAAGCTTTCTTCTCGGTCAGGGCGGACAGCCTCTTTTGTTATGACCACCGGCAGGATGCCGCCCGGCATATCGTTCTGCCGGAAAACCAGCCTGCCAAAGAGGTTCAGTCCAACTTCATGCAGGGGACTAAGCCATCTTATATCCATGTGTTGAGCGATTCCTCTCTGTTTGTTCTGGATTCCCGGGGAAAGAGCATCCAGCAGATCCCGTTTGCCGCCCTGAATTTGGGGGAAGGACCTGTAAAGCCGGAAAAGGTGGAGTATGATGCCCGCCGCAAACGCCTGATCTTTACCGCTGCACCGGATCAGGATCCCCGTTCAGATAACAGGATACTGGGTATCTACGATATCAGGAAGGATGAGCTCCTGTTCTCGATGAACCTAAGCAAATCCTATCCTTTCATTCTGAGCCGGAAAGGCATCTACTGTCTGCTGGATATTGGGCAGGGATACGATGGAGTGAAGGTAACCCTGAATTATAATGCCCTGTTTATAGACCCGGACAGCTTCCAGACCATGCCCTATGAAAACATGGGCCTGTTTGCACTCCAGGAGCCTGAGGCTGTGGTGGTGAAAGGCAGGAATATCTTTGCCATCTCGGGCTATCCGGTGACGGAAGAGCGTTCGCTGCAACGGATCCACGAAGCCATGGTGCTGATCAATGACAAACTGGGAAAGCAGGACGAGGTGCTGGCAAACTTTGAGAGCATGCTGCCCTATCTGCGCAATCTGAACAACCTGCCCGTTTCGCAGGCAGTGTTGCGCAGCGTGATCGCCACTGCACCGGACGACCTGGGATTCTATGCCAGCAAACTGCTGGATGTGGATGCCAATTTCAAAGCCCTGCTCCCCGACCTGGAGACCGCCATGAATATCAGGCCAAATACGGCTATGCCGGATTTGAAGCTGCAGGAGCGGGAATATGTGTATTCGGTGAATGATCTGGCCTGTATCCGACAATTTGACAAGAACTATGATAATGTGAGCTATTACCGGCTCCGGGAGGGGAGGCGGGAGTTTCTGTTCACCGCCACCAGACGACCCGCAAATGTCTTTTGCGCCTCCGATATATATCCCTTCCTTGCTCCCGGGGGGAAATCCCAGCTTCATCTCTGGGATCAAAATGACCAGATCTTCTCCCATCCGCTGCCCTTCAATCCGTCCCAGCGGGCGGTCATCAACTGGTTGAACGACGACACTCTTTACTATGTAACTTCCCGGCAAACCGGCCAGGGCTTTGCCTATGCCCTGCATTTCATGGATAAGGACTCCGGAAAGACGGAGCTGAAAAAAAGCTGGAACAGCGACAAACACCTCAAGGGGGTGATCACCCGCAACGGGCAGGCCGGTGTGGTGCTTTACGACAGCCTGAAGGCGGTGTATTATCTGCCCACCTTCGGGAGTGAGGCCTTGCTTCCTGCCTTCACCCGGATCCTGTCCTGCAACGGCAGTCCCCTGGCCAGTGCTGCCGAGCTCGATCCGTCCCGGGCGGAATCCTTTGAACTGCTCTATAAAACAGACGCAGGCGTCAGCGGCAGCATCAGCCTCAGCCCCCTGCAGGTCTATCAGTCCAGCTTCGTTGAACTCTTTCCCTCCCAATTGCAGTGGTTCGATCCGGTTTCCGCCCAGTTCAGCGCGCCGCTTGAGTTTGCTAAATATACCCTGAAATTTGCTTTACTTGAGGCAGACAATATCGACTGGCTGAGGGACGATCCCGCCGCTTATGATTATTTCAGCCGATACTATCTGGATCATCTCTGGTTGGGCGGCCCCAACTATGCCTTGGCATTGTATGATCTGCAAACCGGCGAAGCAACCTGGTGCCAGGCGCCGCCCTCCTCTCCGCAGTTGACTGCCGGATACGATTATGCCTTCAGAAATTCTGCCTTGATCTATTATGTGGGGATGAAGAATCAGAATCAAGCCCTGCTCAGTTGTTACAGCTTTGCTCCGGGAGGAACCCTGGCCCCGCGGTGGGAAGTGCCCTTCCCCTGGCAGGAAGCGGAACTTTTCAGAGCCACACCCTCCCATATCATCAGCTGGGCTGCGCGTGAAGTCCAAAGTGGGGGTTACTCACGTGCCTTGATCTATCTGGACGGCAACACCGGCAATATCGACCGGCGCATTGCCGCCTTTGAGGACACCACTGTCTTGGGATTCAAAACCAGGCCTGTGCTGCTCTGGCATCCCAAACTGGGATTCTACGATCCGGTGTTGCCGGAAACTGTGAGCTATTGAAGGATCGAATATGCCTGGCAACACTCTGTATGAGCGATACAGAAGATCAAACAATAAAAAGGAGAAGCCATGAAACTATTCAAATGGATCATCATCCTTGCGGTTCTGGCGGCGATTGTCTATGGCGCCTATAACTTTTTTGACGCAGTCATACGCTTTTTTTCCGGGGAAGACGATGACAGCCTGAAGAGCGCGATCAATCAAATCATTGACTATACCTGGCTGGATGGGGTTGCCCAGGCCCACCGGATCAGGGCGGATGCCATCGATGACGCCAAATGGACCACCATCGACAAGGAGGCAAGGCTCTTTCATTGCACCGCCACCCTGCGCGGCACCTACCTTCCAAATCGCGATGAGGCTTCGCAGAAAATTCCCTTTGAGGTCAACCGCACCATGGAAGTTACCAAGGCCAGCCCACCCCGGGCTTATAAGGTGAAGCTGCTGCGGGAATAGGACTGGAGGGAAGAGGAACCCAGGCATCCTGCCTGGCAGGTTCGTCAGAGAAAAGAGAAGAGAGAATAGAGAAATGATGGGCTGCACCGGGGGTGAGGAACCCAGGCATCCTGCCTGGCAGTTTTATCAGAGAAAAGATAAAAGAGAATAGAGAAAAGATGGCTGCGCAGGGGTGAGGATCCCAGGCATCCTGCCTGGCGAGGGAGTAACGTTTCCCATCATCGGCACATGGATAACAAAGAATATAAACACATTGCAGATAATCAGATAGACCACAAAACAAACAAGCTCCATCTGCTCCCCCCTTCGTTTCTCTGTCTTTTTAAAGCCTTAATCAAGCCTTAATCAAGCCTTAATCAAGCGTTAATTGTTAACGCTTGATTAAGGCTTGATTAAGGCTTGATTAAGACCTTGGAACAAAAAGAGAGAGGGCAGAAATGCAGGGAATTCTGGTATGGAGCTGGTATTGAGCTTTTGTGGGACAGCAGTGGCGACTGAATGTAACTGCTTGGGATTTGCTTGCAGGGTAATATTATGCAAGGTATAGAGGGGGTAATTGAATGAGATGATGAAAACTATTTTCCCAATCGCATACTGGTCAATAGGGTGCAGCGGAGCGGAACCCCTCGGAGAGGTTCACCACCCAGACCAGCCCTGCAAAGGGCGGCATACCCATAGCGATGGGTGTGCAGCGCAGCGGAATCCCTCGTCCACGATGCCGAAGAAACCCCTGAGCCCTTTAGTGGCGACATAATTGATACACATATATACGCAAGCAAATAGGGAATGTGAAACCAAACCGGTTTTCAACCGGTGCAGG
>CAZVXK010000107.1:0-6158 GCA_964631665.1 uncultured Candidatus Cloacimonadota bacterium
ACCGGTGCAGGACAATAGGCGTGGTGTTTTAACCCACGTGCGAAGGCCAAGACCAGCCTTTACCCTAAACCGGTTTTGAACCGGTGCAGGACTTTGATTTCGGATCACCTTCATTTAATAAATGTGATATCTCTGATCCAGTAAGTCCTGCACCCATTGAAATGGGTTTATCACTTATCGGGGGTGGTGGCTCCGCTGCACGTGGGTTAAAACTCCACGCCTGTTGTCCTGCACCCATTGAAATGGGTTTATCACTTATCGGGGGTGGTGGCTCCGCTGCACGTGGGTTAAAACTCCACGCCTGTTGTCCGGCACCCATTGAAATGGGTTTCTCATTTGCCGGGGGATGGTGGATCTGATATTGGTGATGGTGGTTCCATTGTTGAAAGTTAAACCACCCAGCCAGCCCCGACAGGGGCGACATACCCATAGCGATGGGTGTGGAGCGTAGCGGAACCCCTCGTCCCCAGAAGCGAAGTATACCCTGAGCCCTTTATGGGCGACATAATTTATACACAAACGTACGAAGGCAAGGATGGTATGTGAAACCAACCAATTTCAGGGCAAATGGGATTATGTGGGAATGGTATCCCACTGCCTGCAGATCCAGGGACAAGGTTCTGCCACTACAGGGCTTGCACCTCCCGGTGCCGGAAGCAACTGACCAGGTGATCGTTCACCAAACCCGCTGCCTGCATGAAGGCATAGCAGATGGTGGTTCCCACGAATTTGAATCCCCTGCTGCCGAGGTCTTTGCTCATGGCATCGGATTCGTGGCTATGGGTTGGGATCTGGGCCAGTTCCTGCCACTGGTTCACGATCGGTCTGCCGCCGGTAAATTGCCAGATGTAGCGGTCGAAGGAGCCGAACTCCTGCTGGATCGCGATGAATTTCTGTGCGTTCCGGATGGTGGCCACTATCTTGGCCCGGTTGCGGATGATCCCTGCATCCTGCAACAACCGCCCCACCCTGGCTTCATCGTAGCAGGAAATCAGCTCCACAGAGAAATCATCGAAGGCCTGGCGGAAGTTTTCACGTTTATTGAGGATGCAGGACCAGCTCAAGCCTGCCTGAAAGGCATCCAAGATAATGAATTCGGACAATTTGCGGTCGTCGTGGAGCGGGACGCCCCATTCGGTGTCGTGATAGCGGATCATCAGTTCACTGGCTCCGGTCCAGCCACAGCGGGTGAGTTCTGGCATGATTCTTCTCCTTGGATCGCTTTACAGATCATGACTGTTGTAAAGTCGGAAACTGTTCTGTAGATGTATTTCATTTGTATGGCCAAGCTCCCGGCCACTGCTCTGCTATAGAAAGTGTAAACCTGTCCGCTGCGCCGGCAAGCTGATTTCACCAAGCGGCCACAGGCTCATATATACGAGGACATATGCGCTGCAGCCTTTCCGGATAGAGGCTTCGCCCCCCTTCGATCCTGAGCAGGTGAAGCAAATCCAGGCAATGGGGAAGCCCTTCAATCCCAAAAAAAAAACGTGGGGAGCACCGGGCGGTGTCCCCACGTCTCGGAGGGCATTCTATGTAGGGTCTGTAGGCTGTAGACAAACTAATTCAAACCGCAGATCTGTCAAGAAAGAATTTGAGTTTGTTTATACTTGGATACTGCAAGAGTGGTTTAACTGTCTCTGCCGGAGTTGGTTCCGAAAATCCTGGGTCGGACCAGTTTTTATCTTCCAAAGCAAGAAGGCGGACCGTCAGTCCGCCTTCTTGCATTATTCATCAGCCGGATCGGCTTTACTGTTCCGTGAGTTTCTTATACTGGAAGTAGCGTTCCTTGAAGAAGATATCGGCGCTGGCCTGGAATTTTTCCGAACGCTGGGGAAAGATGTCCTTGAGGGCGGCATAGCGGCGTTCGCCTTTGAGGAATTCATGCGCGGGCAGGGTGGGTTCCCTGCTGTCCAGGGTGAGTGGATGCTTGTCCTGTAGCCGGTTTTGCGGATTGTAACGGTAAAGCAGCCAATAGCCGGAGTCCACGGCGATCTTCTGTCGCTTCTGGGATTGGGACATATCGATGCCATGATTGATGCAGGGTGCATAGGCGATCACGATCGAGGGTCCGGGATAGGCCTCGGCTTCCATGATGGCGTTCAGGGCCTGCACCTTGTTGGCACCCATGGCGATGGCGGCCACATAGACGTAGCCATAGCTCATCATCATCATGCCCAGGTCCTTCTTGTTGGTGTTCTTGCCGGCTTCGGCGAAACGGGCGATGGAGCCCAGCGGAGTGGCTTTGGAAGCCTGCCCGCCGGTGTTGGAATAGACCTCGGTGTCCAGCACCAGGATGTTCACATTCTGGTTGGACGCCATCACGTGGTCGAGCCCGCCATAGCCGATGTCGTAAGCCCAGCCGTCACCACCGATCGCCCAGATGGATTTGTCGATCAGGTAATCCTGCAGTTCGGCCACCTGCTGAAGCAGTTTCCGGCAGCCTTCGCAGGCATTGTCGATGGCGGCGGGAAGCAGGTTTTTGATCTTTTCCGCATTCTGCTTGGCAGCGGCATCCACCTCCTTCCAGTGCTCCAGAGCATAGCCAAAGGCTTCCTTCAGGGCGGGGTCGATGGCTTTGTCCATCAGGTTATCAAGAGCAAATTTGAGCAGCTTGCGGTGGGAATTGACCGCCAGACGCATGCCGAAGCCATATTCGGCATTGTCCTCGAACAGGCTGTTGGCCCAGGCGGGTCCTTTGCCATCTTTGTTTTTGGCATAGGGGATGGTGGGGAAGGTTCCGCCCCAGATGGAGGAGCAGCCGGTGGCGTTGGCGATGATCATGCGGTCGCCGAACAGCTGGGTGAGCAGCTTGACATAGGGTGTTTCGCCACAACCGGCACAGGCTCCGGAGAATTCCAGCAGGGGTTGCTTGAACTGCGATCCCTTCACATTGTTCTCTTTGAAGGTGGCCATCACGTCCGTGGGCAGGGATTCAAAGTATTCATAGTTGGCTTGTTCGCCCTTGTCCCGCTCCTCTTCGATCGGGCTCATCACCAAAGCGGCCTTGGGGCATTCATTCACGCAGACGCGGCAGCTCTGGCAGTCGTCAATATAGATCTGCACCTTGTATTGATGGCCCTCGGCGCCGGTGGCTTTGAGGGTCTTGAAGCTGGCGGGGGCGTCCTTCAGGTCCTCATCCTTGATCAGCTTGGAGCGGATGGCGGCGTGGGGGCACACGAAGGAGCATTGGTTGCACTGGATGCAGTTTTCGGGTATCCAATGCGGCACGGCGGGAGCGACGCGGCGCTTTTCCAGTTTGGCGGTTCCGGAGGAGACATAACCGTCCAGCGGCATCTGGGAGACCTTCACCTGGTCGCCTTGCTCACGCATGATCGGTTCGATCACATTGAGGGTAAAGTCATCGGAATCTTCCGGAACCAGCTGTTTGCGGGGGGTGCAGTTAAGCGGTAGCGTTGCAGGTATCTCCACTTCCCGGAGGGCTTCATTCACCCTGTCCACGGCATCCAGATTCATTTTCACCACTGCCTCGCCCTTTCTGCCATAGGTCTTTTTGATGGATTCCTTGATCAGGCTGATGGCTTCCTCACGATCCATCACACCCGAGATCAGGAAGAAAGCGGTCTGCATCACGGTGTTCACCCTTCCGCCCAGGCCCACTTCCTCGGCGATTTTCAACCCGTCGATGTTGTAGAACTTGATCTTGCGGTCGATGATGGTCTGCTGCATTTCGCAGGTGAGGTGGTCAAAGGCTTCCTCACGGCTCCAGTTCGAATTGAGCAGGAACACGCCGTTTTCCTTGATGCCGGAAAGCAGGTCGAAGCGTCCGATGAAGGCCTGGTTGTGGCAGGCTACGAAATCTTCGGTGCAGACCAGATACTGGCTGTGGATGGGGGATTTGCCGAAGCGGAGATGGCTGCGGGTGATGCCGCCGCTCTTCTTGCTGTCATATTGGAAATAGCCCTGCACATACATGTCCGTGTGGTCGCCGATGATCTTGATGCTGTTCTTGTTGGCGCCCACGGTGCCGTCCGAACCCAAACCCCAGAACTTGCAGCTGATGGTGCCTTCGGGCACAGTGTCGATGATCTCGTCCACAGGCAAGCTGAGATTGGTTACATCGTCCTCGATGCCCACGGTGAAATCATGGAAGCCTCTGTTCATCAGGTGCTTATAGATAGCCAAGACCATGGAGGGGGTGAATTCCTTGCTGGAAAGGCCATAGCGTCCGCCGATGATATTGATGCCGGAACGATTCTTGAGGGCGGAGACCACATCCAGATAGAGCGGTTCGCCGATGGAGCCCGGTTCCTTGGTGCGATCGAGCACGGCAATGTTCTTCACGGAGGCCGGCAGGACTTCCAGGAAGTGTTTCACGCTGAAGGGGCGGTAGATGCGCACTTTCACCAGGCCGAGCTTCATGCCGCGGTTGGCATTGAGGTATTCCACGGTTTCCTGGATGGTCTCGCAGGCGCTGCCCATGGCCACGATCACTTGTTCAGCCTCGGGATCGCCGGCATAGTCAAACAGCTTGTAGCGGCGCCCGATGCGCTCGCCCACGGTCTTCATGGTTTCGGCGATGAGCTCAGGGGCAGCCTGATAGTATTTGTTAACGGTCTCGCGTCCCTGGAAATAGACCTCTGGAGCCTGCTGGCCCACCTTCACCTGAGGGCGGTCGGGATTGAGTGCTCGGCGGCGGAAAGCCTCCACCAGGCTGGCATCATTCAGTTCAGCCATGGTCTCATAGTCAATCACCTCCACCTTCTGCAGTTCATGGGAGGTTCTGAACCCATCGAAGAAGACCAGGAAGGGGATGGAGGTCTTCAGGGTGGCAAGCTGGCTGATCAGGCCCAGGTCCATCACTTCCTGCACACTGCTGCAGGCCACGAGAGCCCAGCCGGTGTTGCGGGCGCTCATCACATCGGAGTGGTCGCCGAAGATGGAGAGGGATTGGCAAGCCAGGGAACGGGCGGTTACGTAGAATACGGTGGGCAGCATCTCGCCAGCGATCTTGTGCATGTTGGGCAACATCAGCATCAGGCCTTGCGAGGCGGTGAAAGTGGTGGTGAGGGCGCCGGCGGAAAGGGAGCCATGCACCGCTCCGGCGGCTCCGGCTTCGGACTGCATTTCGATCACGTCCACCGTGGTGCCGTTGATGTTCTTTTTGCCTTCGGCTGCCCAGGCGTCGGAAAGCTCGCCCATGCCGGAAGAAGGCGTGATGGGATAGATGGCGGCCACTTCAGCGAAGGCATAGGCCACATGAGCTGCAGCGGTGTTGCCATCCATGGTGGCTCGGGAAAATTTGGCCATTGGATAACTCCTTATATCATTTATTTATACTTATTTGCCAATTTTCGGGACAGCTCATTTCACAGTACGCTTTATGTCAATCAAAATCGGAAGCTGTGAAAGGTAAGAGCCTATTCTATGGGCAGATATACTCAGACCCCGCAGAACAGCTTCCGGGATGGATTCCGCTCTGCAGGGACTGTCTGTTGAACTGGGGTGGAAGCGGAGAAGCGATCAGCTCCTGCTTCCACCCCGGATCAGGCTTCCTTCAGCAGTTCATGATCAGCATATTCCTGCATGAACTGGTTCATGTAGAGCTGATGGTATCTGCCTTTGCGGCGCATCAGATCAGGGTGGTTGCCGCTTTCGATGATCCTGCCTTTGTGCATCAGCAGGATGCGGTCAACCTGGCGGATGGTGGAGAGCCGGTGCGCCACGATTATTCCGGTGCGCCCTTTCAGGACAGTGTGGATCGCCTGCTGCACCAGTTGCTCGGTCTCGGTGTCGATGGAGGCGGTGGCTTCGTCCAGGATCAGCAGCGCCGGATCGGCCAAAACCACACGGGCAAAGGCGATCAGCTGTTTCTGTCCGGTGGAAAGCAGGTTTCCGGCCTCCCCCACCTTGTATTGATATTGACCGGGCAGGTTCTGGATGAATTCATCGGCACGCACCAGCCTGGCCGCTTCCATCACCTGCTCATCGGTGGCGTCCAGCCGGCCATAGCGGATGTTTTCCAGCACGGTTCCCTGGAAAAGATGCGGCACCTGCTGCACAAAGCCCAGATTGCCATGGATCCAGCGGAGGGGAACCTGCGTATAGTCCATCCCATCAATGGTGATGTGTCCTGCAACCGGCTCATAGAAGCGGCAGATCAGGTTCACCAGCGTGGTTTTGCCGGTGCCGGTCTC
>CAZVXK010000107.1:6258-9389 GCA_964631665.1 uncultured Candidatus Cloacimonadota bacterium
GCCACATTGGAGATCGGCTCAAAGAGCTGCATGGTATAGCTGATGAAGGCCACCAGAGTTCCGAAACCGATCACCCCCGCCAGCACGGAACCGCCACCCACCCAGATCACGATGCCAGTCCCGATCGAGGAGATCAGCAGGATCAAAGGCATAAACAGCGCCGAAGCGGTGGCAGCTTTGACGGCGTGGCGATACATATTCCGGTTCAGCTCCATGAATTCTGAGAGGTTGGCTTCCTCGCGCACCAGGGTCTTGGTGGTCTTGGCACCGTGGATGCCTTCGCCGAAGCTATTGGTGATCATGGAGTTGAAGCGCCGCACCTGGCGAAAGGAGTGGAACAGGCTCACCTGGAACCGGATGCTGATGAAGGCGATCAGCGGCAGCAGCGCCACCAGGATCAAAGCCAGCTTCCAGGACAGCGAAAACACCACCCCCATCACGAAAAGGATCAGGGCGATCCCCCACACCAGGTCAACGATACCCCAGGCGACGATGTCGCCCAGGCGGGAGATGTCTGATGTCAGGCGTGCCACGATCCAACCCGTGGGCGTGCGGTCGTAATAGCTGAAGCTCATGCTCTGCAGCTTGCGATAGCAAATCCGCCGCAGGTCGAAATTCATCCCGGTCTCCACTCTGCCGGCTATGTCGATCAGCAAATAGACATTCACGAATTGAAACAGGATCAGTCCGATATAGACCAGGCTGAAGGTGCCGATCCCGGCATAGCTGCGCGGGATGATCATGTGGTCGATCCCATAGCGGGTCAGCAGTGGCAGCGCGGCATCCACCAAAGCGTTCATCACCATCACCACAGCCAGGATCAGCATCCGCCGCCGGTGGGGTAACACCTGCTTCAGCAGGGACAGCCACAGCCGCCACTCGAATTTGTTCGAGAATTCCTTTTCTTTATATATATTCATAACTTAGCTCCTTAGCCAGCCTCCAGCTCGAGCCGGTGCTGGATGTTCCAGATGCGTTGATAGACGCCGGGAGTATTGATCAATTCGTCGTGGGAACCGATCTGGGCGATCCTGCCATGCTCCAGCACGATGATGCGATCAGCCAGCGCCACACCGGTGAGGCGGTGGGTGATGATGATCGTGGTGGCTTTGCCTTTGCGGCGCAGCAGGTTGCGCTGGATCTCCTGTTCCGTCTCGGAATCCACCGCGCTCAGGGCATCGTCCAGGATCAGGATGGCGGGATCGTTGATCAGGGCACGGGCAATGGCACAGCGCTGGCGTTGTCCGCCGGAAAGCGTGATCCCGCGTTCGCCGATCACAGTGTCGTATCCCTCTTCAAATTCCGCCACGCTGTCGTGCAAAGCGGCTTCCCGGGCAACCTGTTCGATCTGCCCGCGGGAACAGTCCTCAGCGGCGATGCCGATGTTTTCC
This sequence comes from uncultured Candidatus Cloacimonadota bacterium, assembly GCA_964631665.1. Classification (GTDB taxonomy): domain Bacteria; phylum Cloacimonadota; class Cloacimonadia; order Cloacimonadales; family Cloacimonadaceae; genus Syntrophosphaera. Next base: position 7,650 of record CAZVXK010000107.1, read on the forward strand.
GCCAAAGAGCGGGAATAGAGGAAAGGCTCCTGCAGCACGATGCCGATCTGGCGCCGCAGATCCTGCCGGTTGAAGCTTTCCAGATCGATGCCGTCGATCAGCACCTTGCCCTGATAGCCGTCAAACAGCCTTGGGATCAGATTGGTGAGCGTGGATTTCCCCGCTCCGGTGGCACCCAGGATGGCGATCGTCTCCCCCGCCTCAATGGTGAGGTTGATCCCGCTCAGGATGGGGTGTCCGGTGCTGTAGGCAAAGCTGAGGTCTTTGAATTCGATCCTTCCCCGCAGGCGTGATTTCTCCGGCAGCCGGAAACTGCCTTCCATCTTTTCCGCCGGGGTTTGCATGATCTCACGCAGACGGTTCACCGAAACCAGAGCCCGGCCCAGATCGGTGAGGATCCTGCCCATTTCACGGATCGGCCACACCAGCATGCCGATATAGGTGCTGAAGGCGAGCAGGGTGCCCAGGCTGATCTGGCCCCGGATGGTCCAGCCGATGCCAAAGATGAACACGAAGGCGATCTGCAGCAGGCACAGCATGTCCGAGGACGCCCAATACCAGGCCAGCACGGTGATCAGCCTGCGGCATTTGTCACGGTAATCGTCGGCGGCATTCTCAAAACGGCCAATCTCATAATCCTCACGGGCAAAGGCTCGCACCACCCTGATGCCATTGAGCGACTCCTCCAGCACGGTGGTGAGGTAGCCTTCCGATTCATCCGCTGTCTGGAAGCGCTTGCGCACCTGGCGAAAGAACACATAGGCATAGACAATGATCACCGGCACCACAATGGTGGAGACCAGGGTCATGCGCAGATCCAGGGACAGCATGATCGGCAACAGCAACAGCACCATGAAGATACCGCGCCCCAGCTGCACCAGTTGCAGGCCGATGAAGCGGCGCAGGGTGTCCACATCCGAGGTGCAGCGTTGGATGATATCACCCGTTTGCACCTTGCTGTGCCATTCGTAGGGCAGCCTTTGGATGTGGTCGTAAAGGGCGTTGCGCAGCCGGCGGGCGAATTTTTCGGACACCTGGGCGCTCAGCTTCCCCCTCAAAAAGGTAAAGCTATGTGCCACCAGGCTTACGGCGATCACCGCCAGCCCCGCCAACCACAAATGGCTGCGGGCAAAGGGCGCGATCTTCCATTCGCCGATCAGCGACCCCAGTCCCAGGGGAAGCGAAACGGGCTTGCCGCCCAAAACGCTGTCCACCGTGAAACGGATGATCAGGGGCGTGATGAAGCTGAAACAGGCGGCGCCCACGATGCATAGGATCGCCAGCAGGTATTTCAGCTTCTGCTTGTGCATAAAGTTCAAAACAAATCTGAGGGCAGACATGGTTTTTCTACTCCAGTGGTGGAAATTGTGGTTACAACGGGTCCTGGGGATTGGTTTTGAAGGATGGATGGTTCAAGGGGTGTCCCCTGCCGGCTTCCGGGTTGCGAAGATGGCATTGGGACACATGAATACAATAATCCCCTGCCCCGTGCCGGGGGAAATGGAGGTGAAGGAAAAAATCCGGAGCGCAGGGAGCTGGGTTAAGGCTGTCCGGAAAGGCACAGGGGCATCATTTTCACACTATTCGCTGTTCTGAGCACGGCTGTAATATGCTGTCTCATTGGTGGTTACCTCCTGTTCCTTTAATTATGATGTATTATTTTCTGCTTCGCTGATGCTGTCAAGAAGTTTCTCAACGGAAGCCTTCCTCCGGGACAAACAATCGCCAGACGGGACGCCT
>CAZVXK010000108.1:0-9389 GCA_964631665.1 uncultured Candidatus Cloacimonadota bacterium
TCTGAAGCCAGTGTTATGACCGGCCAAAGCCAGCATTCCATTCTGCCGATGCCATTAGTATAAAGGGTTTGCAGATTTCTGCTTGACAGAAAAGGTGGATAAAAAACTAAGGAAAGAAGTTTTGAATGCTGAACGGGCCTATAGCTCAGTTGGTAGAGCTTCCGGCTCATAACCGGATGGTCGGGGGTTCGACTCCCTCTGGGCCCACCAGTTTTCTGGGTGAGTGGTGAGTGGTTAATGGTTAATACTGCGCCAATTGCGATATCAGAGATAATAATGCTATTTCCTTTGACCCTATCCCCCATTAACCATTAACCAATTAACCATTAACCACTAACCCACTAACTCATTAACCCATTAACCCATTAACCCATTAACCCATTAACCCATTAACCCTTTAATCAACCAACCTCCAACTTTCACCCCCTGCGCAGCACTAATCACTAATCACTAATCACTAATCACTCACAGATACTTCAACACCTCCCTATCCACCACTCCGGCATAGAGTTCGATGTAGGGTTTGACGGGGCTGTTATTGATCTTGGGATAGAAAACTTCCTCGATCTGGAAAAAGCCGACGGAAGCGCTCATTTCCACATGGATGGCGATGGGTTTCTCCGTGCCTTTGTGGATCTTGACCTTTTGGATGGCGCTGGCGGAAGTGCGGTGGATATCGCCGATGCGGGGTTCGTTGGAAAGGATGGTCGGAATGCGGGCGCGCCCCTTTTCCATGTCCGAGCCGTCGCCGATCAAGACCAGGCCTGCTTCCAGGGAATGGATGCGGCGGTTTGCCATGTGTCCGAAGATGCCCTCGATGGCGATGCTGCGGATGGCTGTTTTGGCCATGAAATCATTCTCGCCATAAACGCTTTCCAGGATGCGGTCGATGAAAGGCAGTGCCAGTTGGATGGATAGCAGTTCATGGGTGTCGCGGGCCACACTCATGCCCAGATCGTGCAGCAGCGAGGCGAACAGCACTGCAATCAGCGAATCCTCCGCGGTGCCGGCACCTTCCTTTTCCAGGTTGAGCTGGATTCCGGCATCGTGGAGCAGATTGAACATCCGGATCGTATTCAGAGTGGCCTTGCGCACATGGACTGGTCCGTGGTCGTTGTAACCCAGTCGTTTGATGGACACGATGTTGGCATATTCCTGCAGGGCCTGGAGCTGGGGATCGGCAAACAGCTCCTGCACGGCCAATAACGGCTTCCCGCTCAACAGTTTGAGGATGCGCCGTTCCAGATCGGCTTGCTTGGCGGATTTATACATGTTTGTTTACTCCTAAAATCTATTTCTCAACCGGAAGATCAGATTGGTCACGCTGCTCACCACGGCGATCGCCATAGCGATGGTTCCGGCGATCAGCAACACCTTGTAGATATGCACCGAGGCAGTTACGGTGTCTCCGGCGATGTAGGCCTGCATGGCATAATAGAGGCTGCTTCCGGGCACCAGCGGAATGATCACGCAGGTTACAAAAACGGACACCGGCACTTTGAACAGCCGTGCCAGGATCTCCGAGTAGGTACTAACCAATATAATCGCCCCAAAGATGGAAAGCAACAAGGATTTGCTGTAGAAGAGGATGATCAGGTAAGTCGCCCAGTTCAGTCCTCCGCCCAAGGCCAGAAAGATCAGCTTCCAACCCTTGAGGTTGACGCGGATGGAAAAGCCTAAAATGGAAAGAAAGGCCCAGCAGAACTGCATCAAGGTGAGATGGTCGAAGGGGCGCATCATGATCAGTATCCCCACAAGGTCCACAACTTCAGCATCGTGCCGCTGCCGGTGGCAATGGCGATGGCGATCAGGAAGGCTTCCACCCCGCGGGCGGTTCCGGAAACCAGGTCGCCGCTCATGGTGTCCCGGATGGCGTTCACCATGGAGAGCCCCGGCACCAGCAGCATGATGCCGCCAATGATGATCTTGTCCAGTTTGATATAGGGCACCCAGATGTCGAGCAGCTTGGCAAAGGTTACCACCAACGCAGCGCCCAGGGCATGCAGCAGGAAGTTGTTGATCCTCAGATAGCCGATCAGCTTCAGGGACAGGCTGACCAGAATGCCCACCAGGTAGGCCACTCCAAATTCCAGCCAGGAACCGCCAAAGAGCAGACAGAAGAAACCGCTGGTGCCGCCTCCGCAAAAGATCTTCAGCCATTCCGGATAGGACTTTTCGCTATCGATTCTGACCAGTTCCTTGCGGAACTCCTCCACCGTGATATCGCTTTGGGTTCGATCCTGATTCTGCTTTTCCATCCTTTGCACCAGATGGCTGATGCTGGTGATCTTGCCCAGGTCGATGCGGCGGGCTTCGATGCGTTTGATGCTGGTGGAAAACTGGTCTTTGCCGTCGGAAACGGTGATGAAGATGCCAGAGGGAGTTACAAAAGCCTCGGTGTGCGGATAGCCGAATGCCATGCAAACCTTGCGCATCATCAATTCCACCCGGTTCGTGGTGGAGCCGCTTTCCAGCAGGATGCGCCCGATCTCCAGAGCCAGTTCTGTGGCTTCCTGCACAGTGATGATAATCATTGGTCTTTGATCAGATCGAGGATGCTTTGCGGCAGCCCCAAAATGCGGGCGATGGCGATCGCACCCAGGGGCGGGGGCTGGTTCTGTTTCAAGCGTTGGACACGGTGATCCATGGCTTCACCCAAGGCTGCAAGACGCTGTTGCGGGCTGATCGGTGTGGCGGCTTTGAGCAGAGGGGATTCCGGATCGAGCCCGGCGATGGCATACTGCGCCACTCCCTTGAGCAATGCGGGGCCGGTGTAGTGGGTAGCGGCGATGCAGAGATGCTTGGTCTGGGCAAGATAGGACAGCACGGCGCTGGCAAGTGCTTCTCCCTCAGCGGGATTGGTGCCTTTGGCAAATTCATCCAGCAGGAACAGGGTGCATCCCTCATCTTCCAATGCAGCGGAGAAAGAGACCACTTCGCGCCCGAAGCTGCTGAGATCGGCGCTGCCCTCAGCGTCGTCCTGATTGATCCAGATTTGCTGGAAAATGGGCAACACCGCTTCCGCGCAGGGCAGGGGAATAGCCTTGGCAGCCAGCCAGCAGAGCTGCCCCACGGTCTTCAGCACGGTCGTCTTTCCACCCATATTTGGGCCCGTGATCACCGAAATGCTGTCGTCAAAACAGAGGTCAACCGGCTGATAGCGACGTCCGGCGGATTCCAGATGCTGTTGCAAAGGCAGGTTGCGGGCGGCTTTCACCATTATCTGGCGTTTGCGGTGGAGCCTGGGCAGACAGCAGTGATGGTTGAAGGCAAAATCAGCCAGCATAAAGTACCAGGCATATTCAGATGTCATATGCACCAGTAATCTCAAATAAGGCAAATCTTTGTAGATTTGGGTGGAAAGCGCTTTCAGGATGCGGGCTTCCTCTTTTTCCTGTTTGACGTTCAGCTCGCTCATGCGTTTTTTGAGATGAAGGCATAAGTCATTGTCCGCCAAAGCAAAGCTGAGATTTGCCACGCTTTCCGAGCTCAGCACAAAATAGGAGGAGTGCAGCAATCTGTCCGCCAGCTCGCTTTGAGAGCGCGAGAGGATGAAATCCTCCTTCAATTGGGGCAGCTCTAGAACCTCACGCGCTTCTTCCAAAAGCTTCTGCCGGGCGTGTTTGAGGTGGAGGATCAGCTGCTGCTTTGCTGCCAGGATCTCACCCAACTTGGGCGAATTGGCAGGCCCGATGCGGAAGGCGGGCAGACCACTACCTTCAGGATCGAGCAGGGCGAACAGGTACTCCGCTCCCGGCAGACTGAGTTCGAGGCAATCCAGCGATGCCAGTTTGCGCTGGAGATTGCCATAATGATAGAGGAATTCTTTCAGCAAAAAGAGCTCGTGCAGCGCCAGTGGGCTTTGGGGACGCTTGTCGGGAAGGCTGAGGCGGGGCAGCTGGGTAAAGAGCTCCTTCAGCTCTGTTCTCAGCCTGTCCTTTCCCTCCAGCACTTGCATCACATTTCCCAACCATTGATATTTTGAACTGGCAGAGCCAAGGTTGAAAGGTGCTTCCTTCAGTTTGCGGCGCTTGACCTCTGCCAAGAATTCGCTTCCGGCCTCGATCAGATCATAGATCTGTGCCATGCCCAAAGCCTCGCTGATCCTCTGTGTCATCTTCCTTCATCCTATGGTTAGCATTTTGTTCTTCAAAGCTGGAACCGGCGTTGGGTGTCAATCTTTTTATTCAAAGGGCACAAAGATCGTTCCTTTGCCGGAGCTGCGGATGCTTTGTGCATAATGCTTAAAGGTGGCCAGCACCTCGGGATGGGGAAAGCCGAAGCGGTTGGTTTCAGAGGCGGTTATCCACACCTCCCGGGGCTGGACAGCACGTACGAATTCAGCGGTGTTCGAGCTGCGGCTGCCATGGTGTGCTGCCTTCAGATAGTCCGCCTTCAGCTCCTCCGGATAGTGCTGCAGCAGATACTGCTCCGCTTCCCGTTCGATATCACCGGTGAAAAGATAACTGAACTGTCGGAAATCCAGGCGGAACACGATGGAGGCGTTGTTATCCGTGGCATGGCTGAACCCGGCGTCAGGATGCAGGATCTTGAGCCGGGCACCTCCCAGAACCAGGCTGAGGGTATCGGTTACACAGTGCAGCCGGGAGCCCTTGAGCAGCCCCTGCTCCTGCCAGGTTTTCCACTCAGATGAATTCATGGTCTCATCGGTGGCCAGGATGTTCTTCAGTTTCAGGTTCCTGGCCAGGTCGGGAAAACCTCCGCTGTGGTCAGTATCGTTATGTGTGAGGATCACATAGTCCAGGCTGTGCAATCCCTTGCGCCGCAGCCAAGGCAGCAGCTTCCTGCCGGCCCAGCTTTCGGTGGATTCCGAATACAGGGCACCGGTATCCACCATCAGCGTCGTGCCGTCGGGAAAGCGTACCAGGATGCAATCGGCAGTGCCGGCTTTGAATACATAGATACCGCCGGCGGGTTTTAACAGCAACATCGGCAACAGGATCAGGATAAGACCCACCGCCACAGCCGGAATCCACATCCGCCGCCTGGATTTGAACAGCAGATAGATTCCCCACAGCAGCATGAGGATTCCCCACATCTGCCACAGATTGATCTGCCAATTCTCCAGATAGAAAGGTAGCCGGGCGATCCAAGTCGTCCAGCCCTCAAACAGATACAAGACAAAGCGATAGGAACTGACCAGAGCCACACTTGCCATATTCCCTGCCGGAACGAACAAAACCAGAAAAGAAAGCGAAAGCAGGACTGCCGTGAGCGGGATCGCCAGGATGTTTCCCAAAACTCCATTCAGGGAGGCGGAGCCGAAATAGTAAAGAGTGAGAGGCAGGATCGCCAGGCTCACCACAGCGCTCACCAGCACATAATGAAGCACTATGTTCAGCTGCCCTTTCCAGAAACCAGCCGGCTGCCCGGAACCACCAAATAGCGAAAGCCTCGGCACTGCCAGCAGGATCACTCCCACGCTCAGATAGGATAGTTGGAGGCCCACTTCGAACAGTTGCCCTGGATTGATCAGAGTCACGATCAGCAAGCTGAGCGCCAGGATCTGCTCCCTTGCCACCTTGCGGCTCAGCCAGCGGGCCAGGATGAAGGTGGCGATCATCAACACCGCCCGCACCACCGGTGCCGACCAGAGATTGAGTGCGGCATAAAAACAGATCAGAACTATAAACAGCATTTCCGCCCATCGCCGGGGAAGCAGCAGGTTCAGCAGGATGAGGCTGATCCCATAGATGAACCACACGTGCAATCCACTCACCACGATCAGATGGGTCATGCCACCCCGCTGCAAGCGCTGGCGGTAGAGGGTCTTGGCGGCGGTGTCCGAGAGCAGCAGCGCTTTGGCATAGGCGGCATCATCGCCCAGTTTGCGGTCCAGATTCCTGAGCAAGGCAGCCCGCCATCGGGATAGGAAAGAACTTCTGCCCGGAGGCAGCGCTTTGAGGTTTTGCTTCAGAAAAGCCTGATTCCGAAGAGGATAGCGGTCCAGCACCGGATCCGGGTTGCCAGGGACGATCTGAAGCAAAGCCGTGTAGTGCCTGCCCGGCTCCAGTTCCGGTTCCGCAAATAGCAGCAGCGGTTCATCCAGTTCCTGGTTTGCCAGCCTGGTCAGCCTGATCTCATGCAACCGTGACTGGGAAGAATAGAGCCGGAGGACCTCAAACTCCGCCTCTTGCTGGATCTGCCCCTGTTGCCGGAGGATGGCATCCAGCATCGAAGATTTCTGAGTGGATTGGAACCGCCAGCCGCCCAATACTACACATAAAACCAGTAGCAACCAGAGCCTCAGCCGTGACAGCAGAATCCCCGCCGCCAAAAACAACACTGCCAACAGCGGATAGCCCCAGTCTGGAATCCGCAGCGTCCGGGCCAGGATGATCCCCAGGCACCACAGCAGCACAGGAGCCACCAGGGGAGCCGGAGAGCTACGCCGTTCCATCACCGGTGGTCAGCGCCGGTTGAAGATCCCCAGGATCAGTCCCAAAACAATTGACCACAGCGCCGCCAGACCGATCCGGAAAGCGTCACTTTGCATGAAAGTTATCGTATGAGCCGGAATCCAGAACCAGATCAGGGAAAAGAGACTCTTGTTCAATCCCTTCCAGTTCTTTTTGCTCACCACCAGGTTATCCAGCGCCCGGTGTGCCAGCACCAGCACCAGCCCGAATTGGAGATTCATAAATGCCGAAATGGCAAAGGCTTTGCCCAGTTTGGAAAGTGGCGGCAGCATCTGGTGTTCCGCCAGATAATCCACATATCCGATGTAGCCCTTGAAGGCATACTTGATCCCCACCGCCAGTATTGCCCACACGATCATCTTCCACAATGTGAGTGCAAGGCTGAACGGATAGCGGAAACTACGCCGCACTATCCATTGGGAGATAACCTCGCCCAGGGTGCCCAGAAGGGCAAACTGGATCATCGCCGAGCTGATGGGATATGCCGAAACCCAATCCAGATACATCCTCAGAACCGGCCTGACCACTTCAATCATGGTTTCATCCTCTTTCCATCTTTATTCACTGGTAATCGTTCAATCTTTATCAACAACGGCAGACGCTTATTTCTCCGCCAACACGAACACTCCGTCCCATTCCGCCGGAGGATTGTCCAGCAGTGCCTGGCAGCGCTGCTTCAAGGCTTGTGCCGCAGTATCGCAATATGGTTCGGCGCAGAGAAGCTCAAACTGCTGCAGAGCCTGTTGGAAATGGCCCTGCTGATAGAGTTCCAGTCCCTGGTGATAGATATCGATCCAGGAGAACCGCGACAGGTTGAGCAGGGCTTTTTCGCCAATCAGTTCATAGATGCCGGTGGCTTCGAACTTTCCTTTCACCCGGATGAGGTCCAGCTTGCGGCACAGCATCACATCCTGCACCGCCTCGAAGGTGGATTGGCTGATGATGATGCGGGTTTGGTAGATCTTGTTCACCCCCTCCAGCCGGGAGGCCAGGTTCACCGCATCGCCGATCGAAGTATATTCCATGCGCCGTTCGGAGCCGATGTTTCCCGCCACCACGGTTCCGGAATTGATACCAAGCCGGGTGTTCAGATGGAAGAGCTCGGGAGCGCTGGGTTGGTCTTTGCTCTTGAAGTCATCACTGTAATTCCGGTGCGCCAGGGCGGCGCGGCAGGCCAACAGCGCGTGATCCTGCCTGGCGATGGGGGCTCCGAACACAGCCATCAAACCGTCTCCGGTATATTTGTCCAGCTGCCCATAGTGGTCGAGGATGGAATTGGTAAAACTGCGGAAATACTCATTCAGATAACTCACCAATTCCCGGGGCGTCTTGTCCTCCGAGAAACCGGTGAAGTTATAGATATCACTGAACATTACAGTCACGCTCAATTCCTCGCCGCCCATCTTTACCAGGTCCGGATTCTCCACGATCCGGTTTACCAGATCAGGATGCAGGTAGCGGCTGAAAATCTGGCGCAGCTCGCGTTTGTGCCTGCCTTCCATGATATAGCTGAGCGTGAGTGCACAAAGCCAGGAGATCACCAGCGCCAGCACCAATCCGCTGTAGGGCAATACGATCCGTTCACTGGCGAAGAGCAGATGAGACAGCAGGCTGACCGCAAGCAGCAGCAGCAGGATGGCCAGCAGGGATAGCCCGCTTTTCAGGCGGAAAACGAATCCCAGCACCAGGATGCAGACCAGCAGGATCAAAAGAAAGCCCAGCCCTTCACTTAAAAAACGGATCTGCCTGCCGCTGAGCAGGTTGCTTAGCTGGGTCGCCCACACTTCCATGCCCGGCACCCCCCAGGTGTAGGGATTGGACTTCAGGTCCAGCAGTCCGGTCGCGGTGGCTCCGATGATGATGTTCTTTCCCTGCCAGTAGGCATCCGGCAACGGAGGCACAAAACCTCTCTCAGCGGCAATGGAGCATTCCAGCAACACGCTGAAGGGGTGGTAGTTGAAAACACCTTCCGCTCCGCCTTTGCCATGCCAGTTCAGATAGAGTTGTCCCGTTTTGTCCAGAGGAAGCGCGGTGGCGATCTGCTCTGCCGGTCCGATCCCCCGCTGTTTCAGATAGGCAGCGAAGGCAAGGCTTGGATAGCAGTTGTCCTGAAAGCGGTAATAGAGAGGGGCTTTCCGCACATTGGCATCGTTATCCGCCAGCAGATTGATGCCGCCCAAAGCACCGGCATTGCGGGTGAAAAGAGGAATGGGCGCGCTCACCCCCTCCCACTGTGGAACGTTTTCCCCGGGCTGCAAGGGTATCTGATGGGCATGCAAGCTGCTGTCTGGCAAGCTGCTATGATGCTCAAAGGTCATGCTCAGCACGCTTTGCGGTGCTTCAGCTAAAGCTGCGGCAAAGGCATTATCGGCAGCCTCGGAATCGAGGTAGGCACGGTCGAAATCCGGGCTGTCGAAATTGATGTCAAACATCACCGCAGCCGCCCCGCAACGGTTCAGATGGGTGGTTACCGCGGCGTAGTAATCACGCGGGAAAGGCCAGCCCTCGCGCATGTTTTCACGCACATAATCCAACGATCCCTGATCGATGGCGATCAGCACGATGCTCGAATCCGCCCGCTCGGGCTCCGGCGCCAGACGGAAACGGAAATCCACCGTTTTGGTCTCCAATTCTCTGATAAAGGGTATCCGGCTGATCAGCCATGCCAGGGTGGCGAGCAGCGCTGCCAGCACCAGGATCAGCGCCAGATCCTTGTAATGCTTTGCATACCAATGCGATAACCTGCCAATATCCATCTTCTCCCCTTGGTGTTGAGCTTCTCCCCGCTGGGAATTCTGATCCGCTCCGCAGCGTTTCTGATGTATGAACGGAGCAAGATTTTTCATTATCCTGCCAACCTGCCCTTTCTGTCAATCTTTTTCTCAGATCTGCTCTGGCTCCCGTTACCAATACGGAATCATTACGGAGTCATTACGGAGTTAATCCGTA
>CAZVXK010000109.1:0-9314 GCA_964631665.1 uncultured Candidatus Cloacimonadota bacterium
AATTATATCAATATGATATGAAATACCATATCAATGCCATTATCAATATTTTAGCAAATACTTGACCCTCGTTTGACCCCCGGATGCCTCCCTCGCTCCGCTCTGAACTGACAGCCTTAATCAAGCCTTAATCAAGCCTTAATCAAGCGTTAACAATTAACGCTTGATTAAGGCTTGATTAAGGCTTGATAGACGCTTTCACTCAGGAGGGAAAAAGGGAGAAATCCGGCTGGAATCGGCAAGGCAAATAGGCTGAATAGCCACTCCTGCGGGCGTTCTGATTCGGCTTCCCCGAATATCTGCTTGACACAAAGTAGCCCTGAAAAGACTTGGCATCCAATAAGAAAAAATCCCATCAAATGGAGGATACCATGCTGGTACCAGATGACCTGTTCTACACCGAAACCCACGAATGGGTGAGGATTGCGGACAACACGGCCATTATCGGCATCACCGATTTTGCCCAGCACGAATTGGGCGATATCGTTTTTGTGGAGTTGCCCGATCCCGGAGCCAAGGTTTCCGCAGGGGAGCCCTGTGGTTCGATCGAAGCCGTGAAGGCGGTGGAGGATCTGAACAGCCCGCTCAGTGGCAAGGTTGACGAAAAGAACACCGAACTGGACGACAATCCCGAACTTATCAACAAATCCCCCTATGAGGAAGGCTGGCTGTTCAAGATCACCCTGTCTGCCAAAGACGAACTGGAAAACCTGCTTTCCGCCCAGGAATATAAGAAATTCAGCGAAGCCTGAGCAAGTGTGATCGATAAAAGCAAGAATTTCCTGATCATCCTGTCCGCCCCCTCGGGAGGTGGCAAAACCACCATTTTGAACGAAGTGATGAAGGTGTCCGCGGGAATCGACTATTCAGTTTCCTACACCACCCGTCCTCCGCGCGGGATCGAACAGGACGGCGTGCATTACCACTTCGTGGATGAGGCGGAATTCTTGCGCCGGCGTGAGGAAGGCGATTTTCTGGAAACTGCGCAGGTATTCGGCAGATGGTATGGCACTTCGATCAGTTTCATCAGAAGCCGGCTGGAGCTTAAACATCACGTGATCATGGACATAGACGTCCAGGGCGCCGCCCAGATCAGCTTCGGCTCCATTCCCTATGTGAAGATATTCATCATTCCACCCTCGATGTCCGTGCTACAGGAACGCCTGATCAAACGCGGCACGGATAGTTTCGAGGAGATCCAAAAACGGCTCACCATCGCCCGCGAAGAGCTGAAATACATCCCCGGTTACGATTATCTGGTGATCAACGACCAGCTCGACCTGGCAGTCCAGGACGTGCAGGCGATCATCCGGGCCGAGGAAAACCGGGTAAACCGTTATCATGAACCCCGCGAGGGGTTTCTGGAACAGGAGAAGAACCATGATTGACCAAAAGATCGAGAACTTTCTGGAAAAGACGGATATGAACTATCTGTTTTGCCTGCTGTCGAAGCTGGAAACCCAGCGCCTCAGCCAGTTGCCGGTGTATGTGCGGCATCGTTTCAAGGACAAGATAACCGTGCTGGCAATGCAGCATGTGGCGGAAAATGAGGTTCCGGATTACATCACCGAGATCGCCGAAGCCGAACTGGCCATGGCGCAGCAGGGCTCTCCCTTCGAAGATGAGGAGGCCGGAGAACTCGGAGAAGAGACCTATGACGATTCCAAGAAATTCATCGAGGAATTGGAGCAGGACCAGCTGGAAAACTATGAGGACGAAGACGACGAGGAGGATGAATTCTTCCTCGACACGGAAGATTCTGAAGATATAGAAGATAACGACGATATCTGATCCCCATGACGATCAGGGCTTTGCGGCAATACCTGGAGCAACTCAGCAGCAGCGGCATCAGGGAACTGTATCTGCCCCAAGTGGATAAAGGGGCGTTGCTAAACGATCTGCAGGCAAGATATTCCACCTGCGCCAAATGCCCGCTGGCGCTGGGACGCATCAAGTTTGTGTATGGCGAGGGAAATCCGGAGGCCATTGCCATGATCATCGGCGAGGGGCCCGGAGACCAGGAAAACCGCACCGGCAGGCCATTTGTGGGCGAAGCGGGCAAACTGCTGGACCGCATGCTTGCCGCTATCAATATCCAGCGGGAGGAAGTGTATATTGCCAATATCGTGAAATGCCGCCCTCCCGGCAACCGCAATCCCGAAAGCGCCGAACGCCAGGCCTGCCTGCCCTACCTGCTGGAGCAGATCTGGATCATCAAACCCCGCCTCTTTCTGATGCTGGGTCTGGTGGCGGCGCAGACCTTGCTGGAATCCAGGCTTAGCATGGAAAACCTGCGGCGGCAGACGCATCTCTTCCAAGGCATCAAAACCTACGTTACCTACCATCCCGCAGCGCTTTTGCGCAATCCGCACTGGAAACGCCCCGCCTGGGAGGACCTGCAACGCTTCCAGAAGGATTATGAAGCATTGACAAAGGTATAAAATGGCACGCAAGGACAAAAAGATCGTAATCATGGCCCAATGCCTGATCAATCCCTATTGCCGGGTCCATATCCTGGGGCAGAATTTTCCCCCTGGCGCTTGAACTGGCGGATTATCTGCTCCGCCGCCGGATCGGAATCATCCAATATCCCTGCCCCGAAACCACCGCCCTGGGGCTGATGCGCAACCCCATGGGACGCCAGCAGTATGACAACATCTTCTTCCGTGAGCACTGCAAGGAACTGCTCAAAGTACCACTGCTGATGGCGCGGGAATTCATCAAAAACCGCTATCGCCTGGTGGCGTATGTCGGCTTGGAAAACAGCCCCACCTGCGGCATCCATTGGGGCAAACACAAGGTTAACCGTTATGGTACGGAATCGCCGGTTCCCGCCGATGAAGCATCTGACTCCACGGATCCGGTGCTGCGGGGCATCATGGCTGAGATTCTGGAACAGGAGCTGGCTCGGGAGGGAATCCTGATCCCCTTCATTGAATGCCCCGCCCAAAGCCAGCCGGACAGCCCCAAACGGCAAAAATTCGGGGAGGAACTGGAATCGGCGCTTTCCCCGCTCGAATGAAGCATTTCCTCTGTCTGGGCTGCCTGCTTGGCTTGATCACAACCTGGCTGGGTGCCCAAATTGCCATTTATGGAGACACTCGCAGCCAGGACGATGTCCATGCCCAGGTAGTGCAAACCATTGCTCTGCATAAACCTGCGATCGCATTTCACACCGGTGACCTCACCAACCGTGGTGATAAACAAGCGCACTTTGACCGCTTCTTTGCCCTATCCGCCCCCTTGACCACTCTGTGCAGGATCTATCCGGCCAAAGGCAATCACGAACGCAACGCGGAGCTGTTTCTGAAGAACTTTCCCTGGTTGGGGGACAGCACTTTTTACACCGTTGAGCATGACAACCTGCTCTTTATCGTACTGGACAGCACCCTGGACCTGAATCCCTCCTCCCGGCAGTATCTTTGGCTGGAACAAACCCTGGCCGGGGAAACCAGCCTTCCCAAGATCGTTATTCTCCACCATCCCGTCTTCAGCAGCGGAACGCATGGTGACGAGCTGGGGCTGGGGCTCTTCCTGCCGGAGTTATTTTCCCGCCACGGAGTGAAGGCGGTCTTCAGCGGGCACGAGCATTCTTATGAGCGCTCCCTTCACAACGGCGTTTCCTATCTGGTTACCGGTGGCGGGGGTGCTCCGCTGCGCGACCGGAAACATGCGAATCCCTATAGCCTGGTTTTTGAGAAGGCCCATCACTTTCTGATCGCTGAACGCAAAGGCAGCCAGTTGCTGATCCGGGCCTGGGACATTCAAAACCATCTGGTGGATAGCTTTCTGCTTGATCTTTAGGGTCTGCCCTGCTTTTCCTTGACGAAATCCGCCGGTGTAAGATTTTGGAATATTATTGTGATTCAGGCTGTTCGGATATGGCCTTAAATGATCATTGAACACCTTAGAAAGAGGATAAAGATATGCTTTCGAGCAAGGATGCGATCCAAAACCTGATTGAAAAAGAGCAGAAAGTGCTCCAGATGGGCGGCGCCAAAGCCGTGGATAAGCAAAAGCAAGGCGGCAAGCTGACCGCACGGGAACGGCTGGATTTACTGTTCGACCCCGGCAGTTTTCGTGAATTGGATATGTTCGTGCAGCACCGCTGCGACAATTTTGGCATGGACAAGATCGAGATTCCCTCCGATGGCGTGATCACAGGTCACGGCATGGTGGATGGGCGCCCGGTCTTTGCCTTCTCCCAGGATTTCACTTCCCGGGGCGGTTCCCTGGGGGAAATGCACGCCGCCAAGATCTGCAAGGTGATGGATATGGCATTGAAAAGTGGGGTTCCCCTGGTGGGAATCCAGGATAGCGGCGGCGCCCGCATCCAGGAAGGCGTGGATGCTCTCAGGGGCTATGGCGACATCTTCTTCCGTAATTCCCGCGCCAGCGGTGTCATACCACAGATCACGGCCATCATGGGTCCCTGCGCCGGTGGGGCGGTTTATTCCCCTGCCATGACGGATTTCGTGTTCATGGTCAAACACACCAGCTTTATGTTCATCACCGGTCCGGATGTGATTCGTGCCGTTACCGGGGAAGAGACCACCCAGGAGGAACTGGGCGGCGCCATGGCACACAACACCCACAGCGGGAATGCCCATTTCGCCTGCGAGAACGATGCCGATGCCATCTCCCACATCAAAACCCTGCTCAGATTCCTACCTGCCAACAATATGGAGGACGCCCCCCGCACCGAGACTGGCGACGATCCCTGGCGCAGTTGCCCCGATCTGGACACCATTGTTCCGGACGATCCCAAACTGAGCTATGATATGCACACCGTGATCCGCACCATCGTGGACAATGGCGAATTCTTCGAACCCCACAAATACTATGCCCAGAATGTGATCGTGGGCTTTGCCCGTCTGAACGGTCGCGTGGTGGGGATCGTGGCCAACCAGCCCACCGTGCTTGCCGGGTGCCTGGACATTGATGCCTCGGACAAAGCCACCCGCTTCATCCGCTTCTGCGATGCCTTCAACATCCCGCTGGTGACTTTGGTGGATGTTCCCGGTTACCTGCCCGGCAAGCATCAGGAATGGAACGGTATCATCCGCCATGGGGCCAAACTGCTCTGGTGCTATTCAGAAGCCACCGTGCCCAAGCTAACCGTGGTTATCCGCAAGAACTATGGCGGCAGCTATATCGCCATGAGCAGCAGGCATTTGGGTGCAGACATGGTGTTTGCCTGGCCCACTGCCGAGATCGCCGTGATGGGCGCCCAGGGCGCTGCCAACATCATCTTCCGCAAGGAGATCGCTGAAGCTGAGGACAAGGCTGCCAAACGTGCCGAGATGATCAAGATCTATGAGGATGAATTCAACAATCCCTATGTGGCGGCCTCCCGCGGCTATGTGGATGCGGTGATCCTGCCTTCCGAAACCCGCAAGCGTCTGGTGGATGCCCTGGAGATCCTCAGCACCAAGAGCGAAAGCCTGCCGCCCAAAAAGCATGGCAACATACCGGCCTGACCTTCACCCTGAGAGAGGATAAGACCATGACCGACAACCAGAACGAACTCGCCGCCATCGCTGGAGTGATGGCTCTGATCAGTTCCGAATCCAGCGCCGGCTTCACCCCCCGCAAGCCTGAGAACATACCTTCCCCCTGGCAGGCCTGGGGCAGAAGCGCCACCATGCAATACCGCGACATCATCCAACGCAGAATAATCAAGAGACATAGATAAGGAGCTACAATGGATAAACATGGCATCCTGGAATACAGCGCCATGCGCTATGAAGCCGACCGTCCCCGGGCGGCAAATCCGATCAAGATTCAGGATCTGTCCTTCCGGGACGGGCATCAGTCCCTCTTCGCCACGCGGGGCAGAACGGAAGACATGTTGCACGTGGCGGAGCTCATGGACCAGGTGGGCTACTACTCCATGGAAGTGTGGGGCGGAGCCACCTTCGACACCATGCACCGCTATTTAGGCGAAGACCCCTGGCAGCGCATCCGCACCCTGAAACAGCACATCAAGAAGACTCCCTTTTCCATGCTGCTGCGCGGCCAGAACCTGGTGGGCTACCAGAACTATGCCGATGATGTGGTGGAAGCCTTTGTACAAAGGGCTTGCGACAATGGCATCGATATCTTCCGGGTGTTCGACGCCCTCAACGACTTCCGCAACTTCCAGACCGCCGTCCGCATCATCCAAAAGAACAAGAAACACTTCCAAGGCGCCATCTGTTATTCGCTCACCGAACAGCGCATGGGCGGCGAGATCTACAACATCGAATATTATGTGAAAAAAGCCAGGCAACTGGAAGAGATGGGGGCGGATACCGTTTGCATCAAGGACATGGCGGGCCTGGTGGCTCCCTACGACGCCTATGAATTGATCAAAGCCCTGAAAGAGAACGTGAAAGTACCGGTTCACCTGCACACCCATTTCACCAGCGGCATGGGCGATCTTTCCCTGTTCAAGGCCATCGAAGCCGGAGCGGACATCATCGACACCTGCCTGGGACCCTATGCCTACCGCACCTCCCATCCTGCCGTGGAACCTTTTGTGATCTCACTTCTGGGCACCAACCGCGACACCGGCTTCGACATCCGCCTGCTCAACAAGATCAGCAAGGAAATGGAAAAGGACATCCCTAAATATCTGGAATTCGCCGATAACACCAAATTCTGCATCATCGACACCGATGTGATCATCCACCAAACACCCGGCGGAATGCTGTCCAACCTGGTGAACCAACTGCGCCAGATGGACGCTCTGGACCGTCTGGACGACGTTTTCGAGGAAATCCCCAAAGTGCGCAAGGAACTGGGACAGATACCCCTGGTCACCCCCACCAGCCAGATCGTGGGCATCCAGGCTGTAAACAACGCCCTGTTCGACACCAAGGACGGTGAATATTCCCGCATCACGGAACAGGTGAAGGACCTCTGCTATGGCTTGTATGGCAAGACCACGCTGCCCATCGATCCCGAAGTTCAGAAGAAGTCGCTGGTAGGCTATCCCCGTGGCGAAACACCCATCACCTGCCGTCCGGGCGACGTGATTGAACCCGCTTTGGAAAAGGTGAAAGCCGAAACCGAGGGCTTGGCGAAAGACCTGGACGAACAACTGATCGTGGCGATCTATAACCTCACTGGCAAGAAATTCCTGAGGATCAAGCATGGCTTGGACCCTCTTCCTGCCGAGATGAAAGCCAAAACCCTGGAAGAGGTCAAGCGCGAGGAGGAACTCTGCCAGAAAGCCAAAGCCGGTCTGCTGGTGGAAAAGGCCGTTAAACCCGCTCCTGAAAAACCGGAAGGTCTGCGCCAATTCGATGTATTTGTGGACGACACCTACTATCTGGTGGAGGTATCCGAAAAGGGTGCTGCACCACGGATCGTGCGCAGCGCACCAGCTCCACAGCCCCAGCAAACGAAAGCCCCCGCAGCGCCTGCTCCGGCTGCAAGCTCTGCCACTCCAACACCTGCTCCGGCTAAAAATCCTGCCCCTGCCAAACCAGCAGTCGCCAATCCGGGCGGAACCCCGATCTCGGCACCCATGCCGGGAATGTTCATCCGCTACGAAAAACAGGTGGGCGACCAGGTGAATATTGGGGATACCGTGCTGGTGCTGGAAGCGATGAAGATGTATAACAATATCCCCAGCCCGGTCTCCGGAACCGTGGTGGCCACTCCCTTCAATTCGGGTGATACTGTGGCCAAGGGCGATGCGCTCATTGTTATTCAGAGTGATTAGTGATTAGTGATTAGTGCTGCGCAGGGGATAACAGTTAGTGATGGATTATGAACAACAAGACATACTCTGCGACCCTGGAATAGATAGAATCCACCAAATAAGGAGCAAGCGATGCAAATAAAAAGCGTGATCATGGACAAGGCACAGATGGAGCGCAGCATTCACCGCATGGCGCATGAGATCATCGAGCAGAACCGCGGTCTGGAAAAGATCCGCCTGGTGGGCATCCGCTCCCGCGGCGTTCCGCTGGCCCAAAGGCTTTCCGACTATCTGCGCCTGATCGAAGGGCAGGACATCCCTGTGGGCATTCTGGATATCACACTTTACCGGGACGACCTTTCCACCATTTCCCACCAGCCCGTTATCCGGGGTTCCCAGCTGGGATTCGACATCGAGGATGCCGTCATCGTGCTGGTGGACGATGTTCTCTATACCGGCCGGACCGTGCGTGCCGCCATCGACGCCCTGCTGGATTTCGGCCGCCCGAAGCAGATCCAGCTGGCGGTGCTGATCGACCGCGGACACCGCGAACTTCCCATCAAGGCAGATTATGTGGGCAAAAACGTCCCCACTTCCCGCGAGGAGATCATCAAGGTGGAATTTGAGGAGACCGATGGCAGCGACTCCGTCCGGATCGTTCTGGTATAAATACCTTCAGCGCTGGCTGAAAACCGGTTCCCTGGTCTGTGTGGGCCTCGATCCCGATCTTGCGTTGTTGCCGGAAGTGGTTCGCTCCTGCGGAAACCCGATCTGGGAATTCAACCGCCGCATCATCGACGCCACCTCGGAACACGTCTGCGCCTACAAACCCAATCTGGCCTTCTATCTGAGCGACGGCGCCCGGGGTTGGGAAGCCCTGCAACTGACTATAGACCACATCCCGGGGGACATTCCCGTGATCCTGGATTGCAAAGTGGGCGACATCGGTTCCACCATGGAGCAATATGTCCACAGCTTCATCGATGACCTCAAGGTGGATGCCATCACCCTCAACCCTCTGATGGGCAGCGATGTGCTGAAGCCCCTGCTGCAAAGGGAAGGCAGCTTCGCCTTTGCCCTGGCGCTGACCTCCAATCCTTCCGCCCGGGATTTCTTTATCCAGGCCGGCATGGCAGAGACGGTTGCCACCTGGATCAATTCCTTCCCCCAGCAGCGCTTGGGTGCGGTGGTGGGAGCCACGCAAAACACAGAACTTTCCCGTATGCGTAAACTTCTGCCCGGCAGGCTGTTCCTCATTCCTGGCATCGGAGCCCAGGGCGGCGACCTTAAAGCCGTTATGAAACATGCCAGCGACACACCTGAAACACCCAATATCCTGATCAATTCCTCCCGCGGTATCATTTTCAAAGACAAATCACCGGATTTTGCCACAACTGCCGCCACGGAAGCCAAGAAGCTGAAACAGGCTGTGCTGGCAGAGCTCTGATCCATAACTTTCTGCGAAATTGAACTAACATACTGTTCCTGAATTATTTATTTGAATGACTCAGCTACCCTCTGAAGTTCCTGGCTGAGATTTTGGCAACTGCATGAGCGCATTCCGACCCCTCCGCTCCCGTTAGCAATACGGAATCATTACGGAGTCATTACGGATTAACTCCGT
>CAZVXK010000110.1:0-9207 GCA_964631665.1 uncultured Candidatus Cloacimonadota bacterium
CATCGTATGCTACACATCATCGTATGCTACACATCATCGTATGCTACACGGCATCGTATGCTACACCACATCGTATGCTACGCCACATCGTATGGTACACGGCATCGTATGGTACACGGCATCGTATGCTACACATCATCGTATGCTACACCGCATCGTAAGCTACACAGCATCGTAAGCTACCCCGCATCGTATGGTACACGGCATCGTAAGCTACATGGCATCGTATGCTACCTCCAACTTCGGCGCAGCATTAACCACTAACCATTAACCATTAACTACTAACCACTCACCACTCACCACTCACCACTCACCACTAATCACTAATCACTAATCACTAATCACTCTCCGGATCGGGATATTTTCCCCGGATGGATTCCATCAGTTCGCGTTGGGAGCTGAAGATATCCACCAGTTCGGGATCGAATTGGGTTCCGGCGGATCTGCGCAGTTCTTCGAACACCATGTCCTGGTTCCAGGGTTCCTTATAGCTGCGGCGGCTGGAGAGGGCGTCATAGACATCGGCGATGGCCACGATCCTGGCCCAGAGCGGGATTTCCAGTTCGCTGCGGCCTCTGGCTTTGCCGTTGGGTGCCAGCTTGTCCGGAAGGGGGGAGCCGGTCAAGACATCCACAAAGCCCGGATAGCCCCGGCCGTCCCAGCGCTCGTGATGGCAGAGCGCAATGTCCAGGGATATGGCATCCAGCTCGGAATCGGCATTGCCAAAGAGTTTCGCCCCGATCACGGGATGCTCCTTCATGGTTTCATATTCCTCGTCGGTGAGCTTGCCGGGTTTTTTCAGGATGGCGTCCGAAATGCCCACCTTTCCCACATCGTGCAGCATGGCGGCGATGCGCAGGAGGTCTTTGTCGTGTTTGATCTGGGTTTCGGGCAGGTTGTGGGCCAGCGCCCAGGCTTCATAGAGTTCGGCGGAATAGGCGCCCACCCGGTTCACATGGGCTCCGGTTTCCTTGGGATCGCGCAATTCCGCCATGCTGATCATCCTCAGGATGATGGTGCGGGTCATGTCCGCCCGTTCCAATGCCACCGCCGCTGTATTGGCAAAATGGCGGATGAAGGGAATTTCCTCCTCAGGGAAGGGAACCACCTTGCCGGCGGGATCGAGGGCATTGATCAGTTGCAACACCCCGATGTTTCTGCCGGCGGCGGTGCGCAAGGGCAGCGTGAGCACGGAACCAGTGCGGTAATTGGTTTTCTGGTCATAGCTGGGGTTGAAGGAATAGGGGACGGAGTCGTCCAATTGATAGACATCGGGGATGTTGAGCGGAGTGCCGGTCAGCGCCACATAGCCGGCGATGGACTGGCTGCTGATCTTCATGCGGAAAGTGCTGTAGAGCAGCTTTTTGCCCGGCGGGAGGGCACGCTGTTGGGTGTCGTTCTGGGTGTAGCTGAAGACCAGCTCATCCTCCTCGACCCGGTAGATACTGCCGGCATCGCAATTGCTTAGTTTGCGGGCTTCGGTGAGGATGGTCTCCATCAGGATGTCGGTATCCCGAATGCGGGTCATCAGATTGCCCAGCTCGATCAGTTTCTCCAGTCTTTGTCTGTCTTTATGCATGGTTGATCCTTATTCTGTGTTCAGGTGTATGGTTTCCCGCAGAAAAGATAATCAAGCGGGAGGGAAAAGAAAGGTCTAAGGTGAGTGGTGAGGGGTGAGGGGGTTAATGGTTAGTGGTTAATGGTTAATGCTGCGCAGGGTGTGTCAGTTATTTTCTGGCGATGCTAACCAGATCTTCTCTGTTCATTCGCCTATTCCCACACCGCTTTCCACATCGATTTCCCAGCTCCGCATCCGGCGCAGCCATCTTTTCTCTTTTATCTATTCTCTGTTCTCTGCCGCCAGGCTTCTCCAGTACCGGAAAAAGTATTGACGAAAAACAGCCTGTTTGGCGAATTGGAACAAAAAGTGTTTGCCATTAGAGCAGATGCGCTATCCGCAGACTGCACAGTGGCATCCCCTGGCTGCCAACACACTCAGAAACAAGGAGTTCAAGATGCTGCAAGGTTCGTATGTGGCTTTGGTAACACCATTTAAAAATGGGTCGGTGGATTATTCCGCCCTGGAGGGATTGATCCAGTTTCACCTCGACAACGGCACTGACGGGATAGTGCTGTTGGGCACCACGGCTGAGACGGCGGGGCTGGCTTCGGACGAAAAGGAAGCGCTGCTGCGCTTCGCTCTGCAGAAGATCAGCAAACGGCTTCCGGTGATAATCGGCACCGGCACGAACAACCTCAGCCAGAGCCTTGCCAACACCAAGCGGGCGCAGGAACTGGGTGCGGACTCGGCGCTGTTGATCACTCCCTATTACATCAAACCCACACAACAGGGGATGTATGAGTACTTCAAGGCGATCGCGCAGAAGGTGGGGATACCGCTGGTGATCTACAACGTTCCGGGACGCACCGGAGTAAACATCGCCGCCGCCACGGTCGTCCGGCTGGAGCGGGAATGCCCCGGGATCGTTGCCATCAAAGAAGCCAGCGGTAATCTGCCGCAGGCCACCGAGATCATCCGTGACGCCCCGGAGGGATTTTCCCTGCTCAGCGGCGAGGATGCGCTCAATCTTCCCCTGATGGCGATCGGCGGCAGGGGCTGCATCTCGGTTACGGCCAATGTGGCGCCCAAACTGATGAGCGAGCACATCCACACCTGCCTGGCGGGGGATTTTGCCACCGCCGCCAAACAACACCAGTATCTGCAGAAGCTGAACAGCGTGATGTTCATCGAGACCAATCCCATTCCCGCCAAGGAAGCGCTGCATCTGATGGGCAGGATCGAACTGGAATTCCGGCTGCCGATCTGCCCGTTGCAGGAGAATAACCGTGAGCTTTTGAAGAGCGCATTGAAGGAATATAAGTTAATCTGAATCAGGAGATTACAATGAAAAAGCAAGCTGTGAAACACGGCTTCTTGCTGAAGGACAGCCAGCAGATCAGCGAGATCAAAGCCACCACCAGTATTTATGAGCATCAGAAAAGCGGGGCGCAATTGATCCACCTGGCTTCCGAGGACAATAACAAACTCTTTTGCATAGCGTTCAGGACCATTCCCGAAGACAACACCGGCTGTGCCCATATCATGGAACATTCCGTGCTGAACGGATCGCAGAATTTCCCGGCGAAATCCACCTTCATGGAACTGATCAAGGGTTCGCTGCACACTTTCGTGAATGCCATGACGGCTTCGGACATGACCATCTATCCGGTGGCCAGCACCAACGACAAGGATTTTCTGAACCTCACCCGGGTCTATCTGGATGCGGTGTTTTTCCCCCTGATCTATGAGCAGCCGGAGATACTGGCCCAGGAAGGCTGGCACCATGAACTGACGGCACCGGAAGCGGAACTGAACATCCGCGGTGTGGTCTATAACGAGATGAAAGGCGCCTTTTCCAGCCCGGACAGCATCATCTACCGTTACAGCCGGCAGGCGCAGTTTCCGGATACTCCCTATGGATTCGAATCCGGAGGCGACCCACAGGCGATCCCGGAACTCACCCAGGAAAGGTTTCTGGAATTCCACCGCAAATTCTACCATCCCTCCAATTCCCGCATTTTCCTTTATGGCGACATGGATATAGACGCCACCCTGGAGCTGATTGACCAGGATTTCCTGAGCAAATTCGACCGGGACGACAGCGTGATCGAACTGCCGGTGCAAAAGCCTTTTACCAAGGTTCAGAAGCTGGAGCTGGAATATCCCCTGGACGAGAACCAGGACCCAGAGGGCTATTATCATCTCACCCTGAGCTACACCTTTGGCAAACTGATGGACGTGGACACCACAGCGGCGCTTTCCATCCTGGTGGAGCTGCTGATGCTAACCCCCGCCTCGCCCCTGAAACGGGTGATCAGCGAATCCGGGCTGGCTCAGGATTCCAATGCCATGATCTATCCGGACATCCTGCAGCCCAGCTTCGCCATCACCTGCAAAAAGGTGAAGCAGGGGAACCTTGCAGCACTGCAGAAGCTGATCGGCACTGAACTGAAACGCATTGCCAAAGAGGGCTTTGACAAAAAGCTGATCGAGGGAGTGCTCAATTCCCGGGAATTCACCCTGCGGGAAGCCCAGATGCAGAATTTTCCCCGGGGTCTTTACTACTGCTGGATGAGCCTGGGCTTGTGGATGCAGGGCGGCGATCCGCTGCAGATACTGAGGTTCGAGCCCATTCTGGCCAAACTGCGCAACGGGCTCAGCGAACCCTATTTTGAACACTTGCTGGAAAAGGCAATGCTGAAGAACAAGCATGCCAGCCTGATCACCTTTGTTCCGGTGCCCGGCCTGCAGAGCCGCAGGGAACAGGAACTGAAACAGCAGCTTGCCGCCCGCAAACAGAAGCTGAGCCCGAAACAGGTGGATGAACTGGTCAGCTTCAACCGGAACTTGCTAGCCTGGCAGGAACAGCCGGACAGCCAGGAGGATATCGAACGCATACCGGTGCTGAACCTGGAGGATATCGATCCGGTTGCCGCCGCCTATCCCCTGGAGAAAGAGGTTTGGAAGGAATTCACACTGCTGAAGCATCCGGTGAACACCAACGGCATCGTCTATCTGAAGGCCTACTTCGACCTCTCCCATGCCGAGCAGGAAGACCTGCCCTGGCTGGCGCTGTATGCCTATCTGACGGGCTTGATGAACAGTCAGAACTACAGCTATACCGATCTCTCCAACGAGATCGACATCCACACCGGCGGCATCGACCTGCGGCTGAGCCTGCTGAACAGCTATCAGGACCCGGACATCATCCTGCCCAAGTTCATTGTGAGCGGTAAGGCGGTGGTGGCCAAATCCGCCAAACTGCTGGAGCTGGCCTCGGAATATGCCTTAAAACCGGTGTTCACGGATGTTAACCGGCTGAAGACCCTGATCCGCGAGCATAAGGCCCGGATCGAGGCCAGCATCCTGGGCAACGGGGTGGTGGTGGCGATCAACCGCATGTTCGCCCCCTTCAGCCTGATCCACCGTTACAGCGACCAAACCAGCGGGCTGGACTACTATCACTTCCTGGTCGATCTGGAAAAGAGGCTGGACCAGGACCTGGAAGAGATCGTCACCGATCTGGACTGGGTGCGCAAGACCTTCTTTACCCAACGCAACCTGCTGATCAGCCTCACCGCTGCGGAGGAAGAGATCGGCGAAGCCTTCCAGCACCTGGTGCCGGTGGTGGCGAATATCTCCCCCGAGGCCTATGCGCCGATCGAACGCCATTTCCACACCGAGGATATCAACGAAGGCATCTATGCCCCGGTGCAGATCCAGTATTGCGCCAAGGGCGGCAACTTCTTCCGCAAGGGCTTTTCCTATTCCGGCCGGCTGCGGGTGATGAACAACATCCTGCGCAATGAGTATCTCTTCAAGGAACTGCGGGTGAAGGGCGGCGCCTATGGGGCGATGTCCAGTTTCAGCCTTTCGGGATATATGTATTTCTGCTCCTACCGCGATCCCAACCTGCGGGAAACCCTGGAGGCCTATGACCGGGTTCCGGAATATCTGAGCTCGTTCGATTGCACCAAACGGGAAATGGACAAATACATCATCGGCGACATCTCCAATCTGGATTATCCCAAAACCCCGGAAGGGATCGGGGCGCAGGCGGATGAGGACTATATCACTGGTTTCACCCAGGAAGACCGCCAGCAGATACGGGACGAGGTGCTGTCCACCCGGGTGGAGGACATTCGCTTCTATGCAGGGATGATCGGGGAGATCATGAACAAGAACCATTTCTGCGTGTTCGGCAGCGAACAAAAGGTGAAAGAAGCGCAAGAGCTCTTCCATCGGTTGACCCCGCTCTTCAAATGAAGAAAAGCAGCCGTCCCCGGCCTGAGGAAGGCTGAACTCCTGCCTTCCGGGTGGATATGAAGCAAAAAGACAAGAAGAAACTGAAGGGGTCGTTTGAAAGGTTGGGCACCATCAGCCTGCCCGACCTGGAGGTTCTGGACGAGCGGCGTGAAACTGCCGGATACAAGACCCGCCGCAGTGCCCACAAACAACACGAAATCTTCAAATCGAACCTGAAACTGGTGAAGGGGCGCATCTGCGAGATCAAGAGCAACTACCATTATTTGGTGGAGGCGGAGGGGAAATACTACACCGCCTCGCTTTCCGGCAGGCTGAAGCAATTCCGCTATGGCAGCAAAGCGCTCTCCGCGGTGGGGGACTATGTGGAGCTGGACCTCTCCAACGCTCCGGTCTATCGCATCGAGAATGTGCTGCCCCGCAGCTGCACCCTCTCCCGCTATGCCGGAGGCAGTTTCCAGAAGGAGATCATCCTGGCCGCCAATATCGACCAGGTGATCATCACCTCCTCCTGGCGACTGCCGATGATCAAACCCGGCCTGATCGACCGCTATCTGTGCATCGCAGCCCTGGAGGGCATCAGCCCGGTGATCGTGATCAACAAGACCGACCTCTGCGAGGACCGGGCTGAACTGGAGGAAGCCATTTCCTATTACCGGCAGGCGGGATTCAGGCTGCTGTGCACCTCCGTGGTCAGCGGCGAGGGTATGGAGGAACTGAGGGATGTGCTGAGGGACAAGGACAGCGTGTTCTCCGGCCAATCCGGCACCGGCAAAAGTTCGCTGATCAACTGGCTGGAGCCGGAACTGTCGCTTCCCACCGCCGAAGTGAGCAATTTCAACGAGAAGGGTAAACACACCACCACGCAGGCGCTGCTGATCCCCTGGAGCTTTGGCGGGCACCTGCTGGACACGCCCGGCATCAAGACCGTCAATCTGCACAGCGACGCCAAGGCCATGATACCCGCCATCTTTCCCGGATTCGCGCCACTTCAGGCAAACTGCCGTTTCCGGGACTGCACCCACACCCACGAGGAAAACTGTGCCGTCCTGGCCGCCCTGGAGCAGGACTTGATCCCCATTCAACGCTACGATTCCTATGTGCGCATCCTGGAATCCCTCTGACAAACATGAAAAACTTCGCCATCTACATCAACCCCGCCTTTCCGGATCAAGCCAGCATCTTTGAACTGCTGGAAACGCTCCGCCAGGAATATGACATCTGCTTTTTCGGGGCAAAGGAACAGCAGGCTCTGCTGCCGCCCCTGATTGAGATCTGCGATCCGGGGGAAGAGGGCTTTCCCAGGATAGACTGCGTGCTGGTCTTTGGCGGAGATGGCACCATCCTGCGTGCCATGCACATCGCCCTCAAGACCGGGGCACCGATCCTGGGCATCAATCTGGGCTATTTGGGCTTTCTTTCCGAAACCACGCTTTCCGAACTGAAGGCATCGCTGCAGAACCTGCTGAACCAGCGCTATAAGCTGCTGAACCGCATGCTGCTGAATTGCCAGCTTAAACGCCGGGGCCGGGTGATCTATCAGGCCCTGGCCTTGAACGACGCCGTGATCTACAAGGCAGAAACACCGCGCCTGATCCATGTGCGCATCTTCAATCTGGGTCGGCTGGTCTTCGACACCCGCTGCGACGGCGTGATCGCCTCCACCCCCACAGGCTCCACGGCTTATTCCATGTCCGCCGGAGGGCCGCTGCTGGCACCGGAGCTGAAGGCCATGTTGCTTTCACCGATCAATCCCCACCTGCTTTCCATCCGCCCCATCGTCTTTTCCTCCAGCGATCGCATCCTGATGCGGGTGTATGGGCTCGACCGACCCGCCTGGCTGCAGATCGATGGGGTGAACTGCAGCCGCATCGAAGAGAACGACGAGGTGGTAATTACCGCCGCCAAGCAGCAGGTGCCCTTCATCAAGCTGTCCAACCGCACATTTTACCAAATCCTGCGCAACAAACTGCATCTGGGCAAGTGATGCTGACCGAGATCTATATCCGGAACTATCTCTTTGTGCCGGAGCAACGGCTGCGCTTCGGACCGGGCATGACCGTCCTCAGCGGCGAGACCGGAGCCGGCAAATCCATCCTGGTGGGTTCGATCGCGCTCATCTTCGGCGAGGCATCCGCCCAAGTGGAAGCCTTTGATCCTGAACAGCCGGTCTATCTGGAGGCCAGCTTCATTATCTCGGCCAATCCGGAGGTGCAGAGCTATCTGCAGCAGCAGGGATATCACATTCCTGAAGAGCTTTGCCTGGCGCGGGAGATCAATCCCGGCGGCAGGTCGACCTATTTCCTGGAGGGCCGGAAGGTATCCGCCGCGCTGTTGAAAGAGCTCAAACCCCTGATCATCGATTTCCACCATCAGCGCGAACAGCAGCGTTTGCTTTCCCCCTCCTATCAACTGGAACTGCTGGACGTCTATGCCCAAAACGCCGCGCTTAAGGCGGATTTTGCCGGTTTGTACAAAAAACTCCGCCGGGAATTGGCAGAATTGGACGAGTTGAAGGAACAGGCAGCCCGGAATCAGCAGCTCAGCGAGCTTTACCACTATCAGTTCCATGAGCTGCAGCAGGCCAACCTCAAGGCGGAGGAGGACCGGCAGTTGCAGCAGGAATTTGAATTGCTCAGCCATGCCCGGGAGATCAACGAGACCGCCCTCAACCTGGCGCATGACCTTTTCGAACGGGATAACAGCCTGCATGACCAGCTCAGCCGTGCCCGTGCCGCCTTGGGACGCTGGGCGCACATCAATGAACAGCTGGCTGAGATCGAACGCGGGTTTTCCGAATGCCAGGAGATCATTGCCGAAAGTGCTGCCGGGCTGGCTGGGATCGCCGATTCCACCACTGCCGATCCCCATCGCCTGGAAGAGCTCCAAGCCAGGCTGGACACCATCAATGAGCTGCTCTATAAACACCGGGTGAACAGTGTGGGGGAACTGCTGGCCTTGTTTGCCGAGCGTGGGGCGCAGATCGCCGCCTTTGCCGATCACAGCGAACGCATCAAGGCTTTGGAACAGACCATCGCCGGAGATTTTGAACTGCTGAAAACCGCAGCCGACCAGCTGTCCCTCTCCCGCCAGGCAGCCGCCGCCAAGCTCTGCCGGGAGCTGAAACAAAACATCAGCCAGCTCGCCATTCCGGATGCGCAGTTTGAGATTAGGATTGACAAAAAAGCCGACTCCAAAAATTTAATGCTGGAATATCTGGCAGCGTGTTCGGAATCCGGGACGGATGTTTGCCAGTACTGCTTCAGCGCCAACCGCGGCAGAGAGCTGAAATCCCTGTCGGCGGTGGCTTCCGGCGGTGAACTGTCCCGCATCCTGCTCGCCATCAAGAAGGTGCTGTCGGAACGGATCGAGGAGAAGCTGAT
>CAZVXK010000111.1:0-9140 GCA_964631665.1 uncultured Candidatus Cloacimonadota bacterium
AGATAAGTGGCCAAGAAGATGCAAGAGATAACTCAGATCTGCACATGCAAAGGTATACTCTGTATGAAGGCAAAGGAAGCACAGCGCTGCGAATGTGTCGGTATGTCACTCCTATCTTATTAAAGCTTTTTTGCTTGACACAATGACTGCCGGCAAAAATTTGGCTTTCTGATGAAAAATCCATCAAGGAGAAACGATGAAAACCCTCACTCCGAGCCCCGGTGACATCCAGCGCGCCTGGTATGTGATCGATGCCACGGGATTGCCTTTGGGTCGTTTGTCCACCAAAGTTGCTTCCATCCTGCGGGGGAAGAACAAGCCTTATTATGCGGCGAATATTGACACGGGCGATTTTGTGATCGTGATCAATGCGGAGAAGGTGCGCGTCACCGGTCTCAAAAGCCTGCAGAAGGTTTACAAGAGCTTTAGTGGATATCCCAGCGGACTTAAGGAGATCCCCTATCAAAAGATGCTGGACCAGCGTCCCGAACAGATCATCGAGCATGCCGTCAAAGGCATGATGCCGAAGACCATTCTGGGCAACGCTATGTTCAAAAAACTCAAGGTCTATGCCGGCAGCGAGCATCCGCACAGTGCTCAGAAACCGGTGGAACTAACCCTCAAGGAGAAATAACCTATGCAAACTTATGATGCCGTTGGCAGAAGGAAGAATGCCGTCGCCCGGGTCCGCATCGCACCCGGCACCGGCAAACGGATCATCAACAAGCTTCAGATGAAGAAGTATCTGCAGCGCGAGACCCTGGAAATGATCGTGGAACAGCCTTTGCAGGAGCTGGGGCTGAGCGGTAATTTCGATGTCTATGTGAATGTTAGCGGCGGCGGGCTCAGCGGCCAGGCCAGCGCTATCCGTCATGGCATCTCACGCGCTTTGGTGGAATATGACGAAAAGCTGAAGCCCGCCCTCAAGAACCGCGGTTTTCTCACCCGCGATCCCCGCATGGTGGAACGCAAAAAGAGCGGAAGACCAAAAGCCAGAAAGAGATTCCAATTCTCCAAACGCTGATCTTGGTTCTGGGGAAGCCAGCCGCTTCCCCTGCTGTGAGATGAATAACCAACCTAACAAACACCCAAATTTCCCGCAGCCGGAGTTGCAAGGCGGTGAGGGGAAAGCCCCTCTGAATTGCGTAGATCCTTCTGCGGCAGAACAACCGTAGCAATTTAAGGAGTAACAATGTCCGTAGTTTCCATGAAACAACTGCTGGAAGCCGGAGTCCATTTCGGTCATCAGACCTTCAAATGGAATCCCAAGATGAAGAAGTATATCTTCATCAAACGCAATAGCATACACATCATTGACCTGAAGCAGACCGTGGATGCGATCAATGAAGCCTACCAATTTCTGAAGGAAGTGGCCAACCGCCAGGAATACATCCTCTTTGTGGGCACCAAAAAGCAGGCCCAGGCAGCCATCCGCGAAGCCGCCGAAAAATCCGGCGTCTTCTATGTGAACCAGCGCTGGTATGGCGGCATGCTGACCAATATGGCCACCATCCGCCAGAGCATAGACAAGATGAAATATTACGAGGAGATCGTGGCTGACGGCACCATCAGCAACTATACCAAGCTGGAACAGCAAAAGATGAAACGCAGCCACGACAAGATCGAATTCTCCCTGGGCGGCATCAGGGATATGGACGCCCTTCCGGGCGCCATCTTCATCGTGGATACCGAATATGAAAAAATCGCTGTGCACGAAGCCCGCGTCCTGGGCGTGCCCATCATCGGCATGGTGGATACGAATTGCGATCCCGACCTGGTAGATTATGTGATCCCTTCCAACGACGATGCCACCCGTGCCATCCATCTGATCTCGGATATCATGGCAACCGCCGTGGTGGAAGGCAAAAACATCTCCACCGAAGGCTCCGACACCACTTCTGTGGAAATCCCGGAGAGCTTCACTGCCGAAACGGTGGAAGTGGGAGAACAGCCGGAACTGGAACCGGAAGTGGCACCTGAGATCGAACTGGCCGCCGCTGCCGCAACCGACAAGCACGAACTGGCCGAAGATTAAAAATACCACGGGCGGTGGTAAAATCCGCCGCCCGATCCCAACCTGTCAAGAGACTCAAGGAGATAAACATGGCTGAGATAAGCCCCAACCAGATCAAAGAACTGAGAGAGCGCACCGGAGTGGGCATGATGGAATGCCGCAAAGCTCTGATGGAGACCGGCGGCGATATGGATGCCGCCATCAAATACCTGCGCGAGCGCGGAATTTCCAAGGCGGAAGCCAAATCCGTGCGCGAGACCAAAGAAGGTATCATCTTTTCCTACATACATTTCAACTACAAGATCGGCGTGCTGCTGGAGCTGAATTGCGAGACCGATTTCGTGGCCCGCACGGACAAGTTCAAAGCCCTGGCAGAGGAGATCGCCCTGCAGATCGCCGCCACCAATCCCCTGGCAGTGAGCGCGGAGCAGATCGATCCCGCCATTTTGGAGAGCGAGAAAGAGATCGCCCGTAACAAGGCTCTCAACGAAGGGAAAAAACCAGAGATAGTGGAAAAGATCGTGGAAGGCAACCTCAGGAAGTTCTGCAGCGAGCATTCCCTGCTGGAACAGGAATTGATCAGCGATTCCACCCGCACCGTGAAGACCCTGCTCACCGACGCCATCGCCGCCACCGGCGAGAACATCCAGATCGCCCGCTTCACCCGCTACGCCCTGGGCGGAGATTAAGCCGGAAACCTGTTTCCGCAGAGGGGAGCGGACATGAACTATCAGCCTGAAAAGATCCACAGCCTGATGCTGAAACTGAGCGGGGAAATCCTCGCCGGCGAAGCGGGATATGGCTTTGACGACGCTGTGATCGACCGCCTGACCGATGACCTCATCTCCGTCAAGCGCCAGGGCTACAGCCTGGCCGTGGTGCTGGGCGGGGGCAACATCTTCCGCGGCGGCAGCTGGAAAAACCAGTCCCTGAACCGCGTGACCCTGGACAACATCGGCATGCTGGCCACCGTGCAGAATGCGCTCTATCTGGCGGAGATCCTGAACAACAAGAACTATCCTGCCGAGGTCTTTTCCAGCCTGGCCATGGACAAATTCACCCTGCACTATTCCCCCCGCAAAGCAGCCAAAGCCCTCGCCGCCGGGAAGATCTGCTTCCTTAGCGGCGGCACCGGCAATCCCTTTTTCACCACCGATACCGCCGCCGTGCTCAGGGCTGCGGAACTGGGGCTGGACGTAGTGTTCAAGGGCACCAAGGTGGATGGGCTCTACAGCGCTGATCCCACCAGGGACGCCACGGCGAAGTTCATCAGCTCCGCCAGTTTCCAGCAGTGTATCGAGCAGAAACTGGGCGTGATGGACCTTACCGCCTTTTCCCTGGCCCAGGAATGCCGGATGCCGATCAAGATCTTCAATGTCGGCACACCGGGATCCTTGCTGCAGGCGGTTACCAGCACTGGCAGCGGCACCTATATCCATCCCTGACCACAGTAGCATAGAGGTAATAATGGAAGATTTGAAAAACTCATCCAAAGATAAAATGCAGAAATCCTTCGATTCCCTGCTGCATCAATATTCCAAGGTGCGCACCGGCAGAGCCAGCGCCTCCATCCTGGACGACATCCGCATCAATTATTACGGACAGCCCACGCCAGTGAAGCAGCTCTGCAATATCTCCATCCCGGAAGCGCGCCTGATCATCATCCAACCCTGGGACAAGACCACCCTCGCCGATATCGAAAAAGCCATCCTGGCTGCCAATCTGGGCATCACCCCCGAAAATGACGGCAACGTGATCCGCCTGCCCTTCCAGCCCCTCACCGAGGAAAAACGCCGGGATATCGTGAAAAACCTGAGAAAGCTGGCGGAAGACGCCCGGGTGGCGGTTCGCAACATCCGCCGCGATGCCAACGACCATGCCAAAAAGATGAAAAAGGACAGCGCCATCAGCGAGGATGAGGAAAAGAAACTGCTCAAGGAAGTGCAGGATATCACCGACGATTGGATCAAGAAGATCGACGAGGTGGAAAAGGCCAAGGAGAAAGAGATCCTGGAAGTGTGAACACTCTGCCAATCTGAATAATATCAGCACGGAGCCTTGCGCTCCGTGTTTCTTTTTCCCATTACCGGTCCGGATAAAAGCCGGTGGTTGTGGAATGAAAATTCCATGCAACATTACCATCAAGAATAAGAACTTTCAAGGAGGATGGATGAACTATCCCGATCTTGCCATGAATGCGGCGCAAAGCCTCGGCGCTGAATATGCCGACATCCGCATCCAGAAGACCACCGACCAGGTGATCTTCCTGCGCAACCTCAGTCTCAAGAACACCAGCAACAACGTATTAGACGGCTATGGGATCCGCGTGTTCAAGGATGGCGCCTGGGGTTTTGCCCATTCCAGCCGGTTCTCGGAAGAGGAGCTGCTGGCCACGGTGAAGCGCGCCTATGAGATCGCCACCCTGTCGGCGTCCGTGAACAAGAACAAGAAACTGCGCCTGGCTCCCGAACGCAGCTATATCGCCAGCTACACCACTCCCATGAAGACCGATCCGCTCTGCGTCCCCTTCCAGGAGAAGGTGGAGCTGATGCTGGAGGTCAACCGCATCCTGCTGGCGCATGAAGGCATCCGCCAGGCCATTTTCTATTTGATCTCCCATCGGGATGAGAAGGTCTTTGCCTCCACCCTGGGCACCCGCCTGGAACTGAACACCGGCTGGATCGACCCCATGATCATCGCCACCGCCATCCATGAGGGCGACAGCCAAAGCCGCACCTTTGACGAAGGCGGGCGTGCCACAGGCTGGGAATGGATCGAATCCCTGAACCTGACCGAAAAGGCAAAGCAGATCGCCGAGGAAGCCCTGATCAAGGTGAAGGCGGACACCCTGGGCCCCGAAGAGCGGCGCAGCCTGGTGCTCGATCCCAACCATCTGGGCTTGACGATGCACGAATCCGTGGGACACCCCACCGAGCTGGACCGCGTGCTGGGCTGGGAGGCCGATTATGCCGGCATCTCCTTTGCCACCCCGGAAAAGCTGAAGAACTACCAGTATGGCGCTCCGATCGTCAATTTCGTGGGCGACAACACCCTCTGCGAAGGACTGGCCACCGCCGGTTTCGACGATGACGGCGTCCCCGGCCAGAAATGGCACATCATCAAGGATGGAATCCTGAACGAATATGGCAGCACCCGGGACACCGCCCTGGAGATCGGCCTGGAGCACTCCCGCGGCTGCAACCGCGCCACCTACTATTATGACCAGCCCATCAACCGCATTCCCAATCTCTACCTCCTGCCCGGCGCCAAGGAACTCACCCCGGCGGAATTGATCGCGGACACCGAGGATGGGGTCTACATCCAGGGCCGGGGCAGCTTCTCGATCGATCAGCACCGCGTGAATTTCCAATTCGGCGGTGATTTCTTCTGGGAGATCAAAAACGGCAAGCTGGAGCGACCCCTGAAGAAAGTGCTCTACAAATCCTGCAACCCGGAATTCTGGAACAGCTGCGATGCCATCTGCGACCAGCGGTGGTGGCGCCCCTTTGGCGTAATCAACTGCGGCAAGGGCCAACCCAGCCAAAGCGCCCGGATGACCCACGGCGCCGCTCCTGCCCGATTCCGCAATATCCGTGTGGGAGGTTCCCAATGAAACCGCTCTTCGAAAAGATCGCCCAATACATCAAAAACCATTGCCAGGCCGATGATTACACCCTCAGCATCCAGAGCCGGGACAGCCATGAAACCCGCTTTGCCCAGAATGCCATCACCCAGCATATCGCCGGCAGCACCCTCGAGATCAATCTGGAAGTTGCCTTTGAGAACAAAACCGGAAGCTGCAGCGTGAACCAGGACGATCCTGACAGCCTGGACTACCTGATCCGGACTGCGGAATCCATCGCCCGGCTGAACCGTCCCGATCCGGAATTCCTGCCCAGCTTGGGAGCCCAGGACCTACCGGCGGTGCAGAATGCCGATCCCATCACCCGGGAGTTGGCGCCGCAGCAGATGGTGCAGATCGTGCAAGCCGCCATTGACCAGGCGAAGGGCTTTGGCGCCACTGTATCCGGCATGACCGAAAAGCATTATGGAGAGGAGCTTCGTGCCACCAAAAACGGCTTCTGGGGAACCGATTCTGAAACCCAATTCGGCCATTCCATGACTCTGAAGAAAGCCGAGGTGGAAACCAAGGTCTCCTATTCCGCCAAGAATTTCGGAGGCTTCTCCCTGGAGCAGGATTTTGACCGTCTGCGCTCCCAGGCCGAAAGCCTGGCCGACATGCATCCCTTCGAACCCCAAAAGATCGCCGTGATCCTGCGTCCCTCCGCCCTCGAGGAACTGATCTGGTTCATGGGCTGGATGATGAACCGCCGCCAGAGCGACGAAGGCTTCACACCCTTCACCGGGCAGCTGAACCAGCTCTTCTTCGGCGAGAAATTCAGCCTCCAGTCCACTCTCCGCCGTCCCGAGCTGCTCGCCTCGCCCTTCAATTATCAATGCGTCCCCTCCCGTGAGATCGCCTGGGTGGAGAACGGCATCCTCAAAAACATGCCCTGCGACCGCTATTGGGCGCAAAACCAGGGTATCGAACCCCTGAGCTCCTACAACATGCATATCCCCGGCGGCACTGCCAGCGAAGAGGAAATGATGAGCCTGGTGCCCCGCGGCCTCATCATCAACCAGTTCTGGTACATCCGCACTGTGGATGCCAAGGCGGGAGAACTCACCGGCATGACGCGGGACGGAGTGCTCTATTTCGAGGACGGAAAGGTGAAACATGCTGTGAACAATCTGCGCTTCAACGAGATACCCCATCTGGCCACCCGGCGCATCAAAGCCCTGGGACCAGCGCAGCTCGCCTCCGCCTATTCTTTCCTGCCCACTCTCTTGATCGAAGACTTCAATTTTGTGGATAAAACCACCTTTTAGAAAAAAGAGTTGACAGAATTGGGGTGCCCGAAATTGAGTGCATCCAAATGCGATTTAACATTCTCTGAGCCTATTCCGTTGTTTTTGGAGAGCCTCAAACCCGAATGTCAAATCCCCAAAAACAAAGGAGAAAAACCATGGCCGACCGAACATTAGTCTGCAAAGACTGCGGCAAGGAATTTCAGTTCACCGATGGCGAACAGGAATTCTACAAGGAAAAGGGACTCCAGAACGAGCCCCAACGCTGCCCTGAGTGCCGCAAGGCTAAAAAAGCTCAGTTCAATCGCAACAGATTTCAACGCTATTCCTATTAAGGAATAAAGCACCAAACTGTTAGGAGCCGTTGCCGGTAGGCAGCGGCTCTTTTTATGCCGGGACAAAATCCCCATCAGGATTGCCCCTTGGGATATTTTTGAAAATAATGCTTGACCTTAAGGACAATGTCAGATAGCTTGCCCGATTGTGCAACATGCTGCAATATAATGAGAAATCAAGGATAAAATAATTCCAAGGAGGAACCATGAGTTCTGCACCCCGCACCAAATATCTGGCCATGATCGTGATCCTGTTGATCGTGGTCGCTGGTTTTTTCGGATGTTCCCGTTCCGTTAAAGGCGCTGCCAGGCTTTTCCCGGTGAAGCTGGTGGGCGATAAGAACTGGGGATTGATGGATGCTTCCGGCAACATCGTTGTGCCCAGCGATTTCAAGAACCGCCCCTCTGTGGTGGCTGAAGGCATGTTCTTCGTTCAGGACAAGAACGGCGAATATGACTACTACACAGCCACCCGCAAGTATAAAAAGATCGCCGGGGGATTCCTCGATGCCAGTTCCTTCAGCGAAGGCCTGGCTGCCGTGGTCGCCGGCAAAGCGGATAATCCCCGCATCCAGTATATCGATAAAAAAGGAAAGCTGAAGCTGGATGTGAAGAGCATCAAGGGCAAAAAGATCCTGGCCGCCTCCCGCTTCAACGAGGGTCTGGCCTTTGTGCGCAATGAAGACGGTAAATATGGCTATATCAACAAGAAAGGCGATCTGGTGATCGATTTCAAGTATAGGACTGCCGGCTTGTTCTGGGAAGGCCTGGCCCGCGTGATCCAAGCGGACGATGACGAATACCGGGAAGGCTTCATCAACAAAAAAGGCGAGGTGGTGATCCCCTTCAAAGCAGACCGGGATTATCAGTATTTCGTTAATGGATACTGCGTGTTCGAGGATGATGAATCCAATTGCGGCACCATCGACAAAAAAGGCAATGTGGTGATCAAACCCACCGAGACCACCTATCACCTCAATTCCTTCTTCGGTGGCTGCGCTGCCTTCGGCAATGGTGACGATTGGGGTTTGATGAATCCCAGGGGAGACCAGATCGTCCGTCCCAAGTATGACTATCTGGTGGTCTATCCTGCCGGTGTAATGGCGGTGAAAGATGATAAATGCGGTGTTATTTCCCAGAGCGGCAAGGATATCCTGCCCTTCGACTACAAAGCCGCCGTACCCCTAGCTCCTGGAAAATTCCTGGTGCGCGAAAGCAAGAACCTGCTGATCGTGGATGCCAAAGGCAAGAGCATCGGCAAGAACGAGTTCGAAGACATCGGTCTCGATGGACTTTGGGGCGTTCATGCCTATGATTCATCCGTCTCCTGGACACCCCGGATCGAGTATGATGACTTCTTTGACTGGTGAGGGGTGAGCGGTGAGTGGTGAGTGGTTAATGGTGAGATTATGCGTTGGATGTTAGCCATGAAGCTGCTCCGTGTCTTGGTAAAAGAAAAATTGGTCTACGCCAATCCCGGTATAGAATCAACCCATTTCAATAGGTGCAGGACACCAGGCGTGGTGTTTTAACCCACGTGCAGCGGAGCCACCATTCCCCGGCACACGATAAACCCATTTCAATAGGTGCAGGACATCCGGCGTAGTGTTTTAACCCACGTGCAGCGGAGCCACCACCCCCAATTCAGGGCAAACCCATTTCAGAGGCTGTGAAAAAAAGCGCTGATCAGGAATATCGTCCGTCCCGTTGAGTTCCGTCATGAACGAAATTTAGATATAAAAAGGATGCCAAGCGATAGGCGAGTCCCATCGGGACGATATATTCCAATAATGATGTTTCGATATAAAGATCATCTTCTGCACAATATGCCGTCCCTATGGGACTCTGACGATATTTAGGCACACAAATGCTATCTAAACTCACATGAAATAGGTTTCGCAACCGAGAATGAAACTTAAGAG
>CAZVXK010000112.1:0-2848 GCA_964631665.1 uncultured Candidatus Cloacimonadota bacterium
CTGGTATTGTGGCGGTTTTCACCCATCGGGACGTTCCGGGGAACCTTCGCTTTGGACAGATCATCAAGGATTATCCCACTCTGGCAGATGAGAATGTCAATTCCACCGGGGACGTGCTGGCCTTGGTGGTTGCGGAAACTCGGGAGCAGGCGATCGCTGCCATCCCCTTGGTCAAGATAGAGATGCAACCACAAAAGCCCATCCTCGATCCCGAGGAAGCGCTGAAACCTGATGCCGACATCCTGCATCCCTTTCACGGCTCCAACCTTGCCAATTACCATTGCGTGCGGCGGGGGGATGTCGAAGCCGGGGGAAAAGAAGCGGATCTAGTTATCGAACAAGAGTTTAACACATCCCGGGTCGAGCACGCCTATCTGGAACCGGAATCCGCCCTCTGCCACCTCCGTCCCGATGGCGTGATGGAAGTGATCGGCAGCATGCAGCATCCCTTTTCTACACGGCGTTTCGTGGCTTCCACCCTGGGCTTGGAGCTCAAGGACGTGGAGGTGAAAACAGTGCCCATGGGCGGCGGCTTTGGCGGCAAAGACGACACCGCGGCGCTCATCTGCGCCCGGGCCGCGCTTTGCGCCTCGCATCTGAAGCGCCCGGTGAAGCTTACCCTTTCCAGAGAATGGAGCCTGCGCGAAAGTTACAAGCGCCATCCTTACAAGCTGCACTATCGCATGGGCTTGGGCCGGGATGGGCTCATCAAATTTGTCAAGGTACGCGTGGTTGCAGACGGCGGCGCCTATTGCAGCGTAACCCCTTGGGTAACCTGGCGCTCCACGGTCCAATGCTGCGGCTGCTATGAGGTGCCCAACGTCCAGGCTGACGTCTATGGAGTCTATACAAACAATATCTTCAGTGGTGCCATGCGCGGGTTCGGCTCTCCACAGGTGAATTTCGCCATCGAGCAACTGGTGGAAATGGCGGCAGAGGAATGTGGCTTGGACGAGATCGAATTCAGGCGGCGAAACATGGTGAAACAGGGTTCGACCACCATCACGGGGCAAGTGTTGGACACGCATGTGGTTTCGCTGCGGCAGGTTATGGACGCGGTGCTGAAAGAGATCGACTATGAGAACAAGCGGAAACTCTGTTCCCAGGGCGATCCGTCCCATAAGGAATGGTATGGCATCGGCCTTGCCATCAGCTACCGTGGTATGAGCCTCGGGGCCGAGGGCACGGACTTTAATTCCGCCATCATCAACGTGCAACCGGATGGCTCGGTGCTGTTGGAAACTGGGATACACGAGAACGGACAGGGCTCCGAATCCGCCATGATCCTGCTGGTTTCAGAGCACCTGGGCTTGCCCCTGGAGCGCATCAGATACCGCATGCCATCCACTTCCAATATCCCGGATGGCGGCACCACAGTGGCTTCCCGTGGCACGATCATGGGCGGGGGCGCAACGGTCAATGCCGCCAGGATCTTGAAAGGCATCATCTCCGAAGCCGTGAAGAAATATCTGGACAAGGAGGTAGCCACCTTTAGTGAGGAAAAACTGCTGGACGCCACGGGAGCAGAGATCATCTCCTGGAACGATGCCATCCGGCTCTGTTACTCCAAGCAGGTCTATCCCTACGCTTTTGGTGTGTTCCAAGCCCCACAGGTTACCTGGGATGAACCTACCGGACAGGGAAACGCCTATTTCACTTGGGTTTACGGTTGCCAGGCGGTGGAGCTGAAGGTCGATCCCGCCTCCGGCAAGGTCACGCTTTTGAACATGGTGGCCGCCCACGATGTGGGCAAAGCGGTCAATCCCGCTCTGGTCAAGGGTCAGTTCTACGGAGGGATGGCCATGGGGACTGGGTATGCTTTGTTTGAGGAGTGCAAATGCGAAGAG
Organism: uncultured Candidatus Cloacimonadota bacterium; assembly: GCA_964631665.1. Classification (GTDB taxonomy): domain Bacteria; phylum Cloacimonadota; class Cloacimonadia; order Cloacimonadales; family Cloacimonadaceae; genus Syntrophosphaera. Next base: position 1,848 of record CAZVXK010000112.1, read on the forward strand.
GGAAAAGTGGTGCCCACCAATCTTCACAACTATCGCCTGGTTCGCAGCACCGACCTCCCTGAAATGACTGCTCTCATCATCGAAAATCCTGACCCTACCTCCCCTTCCGGCGCCAAAGGCATCGGCGAACCCACCAACGAACTCATGGCCCCTGCCATCGCCAATGCCATCTATCACGCCACGGGTAAGCGCTATACCAGCTTGCCGATACGGGTGGTTACACTATGATAGTATGAGCTTTTTTTACAATGAGACATGAGATAAATGAGGTTGAATTACAATGAGATATGAGATAAATGAGAGTCGATTTACAATGAGATATGAGAGAAATGAGATGGAATCACAATGAGACATGAGATAAATGAGATTAATGCATATCAATAGTAACAACTATCTATTGGAGAAACAAGGAGATATCAATGAAATATGTTAATAAGCATGCCTGGAGTGATCTGACTGATAAAGTTATCGGAGCCTGTCTGGAGGTTCATAGAACAATGGGGCCGGCCTTGTTGGAGAGAATCTATGTAGATTGCCTGTGCAAGGAATTTGATTTACGGAGTATCTCATATCAGAGGGAAGTAGAATTTCCACTTCTCTATAAAGGTAACGATCTTGGTTCAATACGTCTGGACATATTGGTAGAGGACACGTTGGTGCTGGAAATCAAGGCTGTTTCCATGATCTTGCCTGTATTTAATGCTCAACTTATCTCTTACTTGAAAATCGCCAACAAACCTGTGGGTATGCTGGTCAACTTCCATGAATTTAAGCTTATGGATGGCTGCAAGGTTCTGTTTCGTGACCATATTCCCAAACAGCTTGCTGACCATGTCTATCCTGAATCCGTCCCTTCCAGAGATAACTGAACATGTTCTCTCACAACTCTATCATCCACATTACTATTACCATCTCATTTATCTCATGTCTCATTGTAGATTAACTCTCATTTATCTCATGTCTTATTGTAAATCATTCTCATTTATCTCATGTCTCATTGT
>CAZVXK010000112.1:2948-5007 GCA_964631665.1 uncultured Candidatus Cloacimonadota bacterium
TCATTTATCTCATGTCTTATTGTAAATCATTCTCATTTATCTCATGTCTCATTGTGATTCCATCTCATTTATCTCATGTCTTATTGTAAATCATTCTCATTTATCTCATGTCTCATTGTAGATTAACTCTCATTTATCTCATGTCTCATTGTGAAAGGAAGGAAGTATAAATGATCATAGTTAATGGAAGTGCTTTCATCCAGTCCGATCCTGAACTGAAGCTCAGCGTCTGGCTGCGTGAGGAACTGCACCTCACTGGCACCAAGATCGGCTGCGATATAGGCGTCTGCGGAAGCTGCACCGTGCTGGTGAATGGCGAGCCCAGGCGCTCCTGTAAACTGAAGCTGAAGGATGTGGAAGGCTGCACGATCACCACCATCGAAGGGCTCAGCGCTCCAGATGGCACCTTGCACCCCATCCAGCAAGCGTTCATGGATGCCGGGGCGATTCAATGCGGCTTCTGCACCCCGGGAATGGTCTTGACAGCCTATGCCCTTCTGCAAAAAAGTCCCCAGCCCAGCCGAGCTGAAGTGCGTCAGGCCCTCAAAGGCAATCTCTGCCGCTGCACGGGCTATCAGCAGATCATCGATGCCGTGCTGCTGGCGGCGGAACGCTCTAACAAGAGAAAAGAGTAAAGAGAAAAGATGCCGTAACACTGGCTTCAGCCGGTTGTTCCGCTGGCTTTAGCCGGTTATCTTACATAGAGTTAAGGTTCTTGGGTGTGCAGAGTTCATTTCTGCACAAACAGGAAACAGAGGTTTATTTCACCACAGAGCCACAGAGATTTACTCAGAAAGAGAATACAGAGAAAAAAGCATAAAAAAGAAAAAACCTAACAAAGAGTAAAGGGGAAAAGAGGAAGGACGGTAACAGGCAAACCTGGAGTCAGCTTGCCCTGTTGCCCTATTGCCCTTTTGCCCTATTGCCCGACCAAAAAGAGGTGACACATGACCACACGCGATAAGATAATGACTCGTCTGAAAGAACTGGAAACACTCAACACAGACACCTTCGGCAAGGATTTCCTCCTCACCTGGGAGAACAGCCTGGACAACCTCAAGGCCGTGATGCTGGTGGCGGAGATATTGCAACTGCTGCACCGGGAAAAGAAGCCCTGGCGCATCTTCGACTATGGTCTGGCGATCTCCATTTTCCGCGACCACAGCACCCGCACCCGCTTCAGCTTTGCCTCCGCGGTCAACGGTTTGGGCCTGGCACTGTCCGAACTGGACGAGGTGAAATCCCAGATCGCCCATGGCGAGACGGTGCGCGAGACCGCCAATATGATCTCCTTCCTCACAGAAGTGATCGGCATCCGGGACGATATGTATCCCGGCGAGGGACACACCTACATGGTGGAGGTTGCCGATGCGGTCACCGATGGCTATCACAACGGCATCCTGGCCCAACGCCCCACCCTGGTCAACCTCCAATGCGACCTCGACCACCCCACTCAAAGCCTCTCCGACCTACTCAAACTCAAGGACTACTTCGGCGGCTGGAACCAGCTGAAAGGCAAAAAGATCGCCATGAGCTGGGCCTACAGCCCCTCCTACGGCAAGCCGCTATCGGTGCCCCAGGGAGTGATCAACCTGATGTCCCGCTTTGGGATGGAGGTCGTGCTTGCCCATCCCGAGGGTTATGACCTGCTGCCGGAAACCATCACCTCTGCCCAAGCCTTTGCCCAAGCGAGCAATGGCTCTTTCCGGATCACCCACTCCATGCATGACGCCTTCGAGAACGCCGATGTGGTCTATCCCAAATCCTGGGCGCCTTTGGCTGTGATGCAACAGCGCACCCAACTGCTGAGGCAGGGGGACAGGGAAGGATTGAAAGCCTTGGAAAAAGAGTGTTTGGCCGAAAATGCCCGCCACACGGACTGGGAATGCACCGAAGAGATGATGAAGCTGACCCGGGGAGGAAACACCCTTTACGAACACTGCCTGCCGGCGGATATATCAGGAATAAGCTGTGCAAATGGGGAGGTGGCAAAGTCCGTCTTCGAACGCTATCGCCTGCACACCTATCAGGAGGCGGGTTACAAGCCCTTCGTGATCGC
>CAZVXK010000112.1:5107-9042 GCA_964631665.1 uncultured Candidatus Cloacimonadota bacterium
AAAGGAGTACATACATGCCAAAACTGATCACATCACTGAATGAAGCGGTGATAAGAAAAACCGCCAAGCGCTGCAAGGAGCGCGGCATCATATTGCCCACCATCCGCCAGCAGATGTTCCCGGACACGATTCCCGACGCCATCAAGCACAAGCTGAAGCCCATCGGCCTCTGGGACATCGACCCCCTCAACCTCTTCCGCATCACCTGGAAGAACGACATCGACAGCGGCCTTTTCGCCAAGCCGGGCTACCTTGAGCTACCCTCCTCGCTCACCGGAGTGAAGGCCCGCATCATTGGCCTGGTGGGAAAGTATTTCCCCACCGGCGCGCACAAGGTGGGTGCCGCCTATGGTTGCCTGGCCCCGCGCCTGGTAAGTGGATCCTTCGATCCCGAATTCGACAAAGCAGTCTGGCCTTCCACCGGCAATTATTGCCGCGGTGGAGCCTTCGATTGCGCTCTGTTGGCTTGTCCGGCAGTTGCCATTTTACCCGAGGAAATGAGCCAGGAACGCTTCGACTGGCTGCGCGAGATCGGAGCCGAGGTGATCGCCACCCCCGGTTGCGAATCCAATGTGAAGGAGATCTACGACAAATGCCACGAACTCCGCTCCGACCCCCACAATGTGATCCTGAACCAGTTCGACGAATTCGGCAATCCCTTCTGGCACTACCATGTAACCGGCGATGCCATCCACGAGGTCTGGGACTTGGTCAAGACAGCCAAAAGCCGACTCAGCGGCTTCGTCAGCGCCACCGGTTCAGCCGGAACCATTGCTGCCGGGGACTATCTGAAGAAGCATTTCCCCCTTGTGAAGACCACCGCCTCCGAAGCCTTCGAATGCCCCACTCTGCTGCTGAATGGCTTTGGCGGGCACCGCATCGAGGGCATCGGCGACAAACATGTCCCCTGGGTGCATAATGTGCGCCATACCGATGCCGTCGCCGCCATCCGGGACGAAGACTGCATGCGCCTGTTAAGGCTGTTCAACGAGCCTGCCGGGCACGAATTCCTGATCCAGGAAGGAGTTCCCAAGGAAGTGGTGCAAGACCTTCCCCTTTTGGGCATATCCTCCATTGCCAATCTGCTGGCCTCGATCAAGCACGCCAGATATTTTGAGTATAACGAGGAGGACATCGTCTTCACCATCTTCACGGACTCCACCGAGCTATACGAATCCCGGGTCAAGGAACAGCGCGAGCTGAAAGGCGAATACAGCCATCTCCAGGCCGCCCTGGACTGGGAAGGCCCGCTCAAATCCCAAAGCTACGACAACTTCCTGGAGCTGAGCTATCAAGACCGCAAACGCATCCACAATCTGAAGTATTACACCTGGGTGGAGCAGCAGGGCAAGACCTACGAAGAGATACTGCAACAGTGGGATCCGGAATATTGGATCGAAACCTTCGAGACCAACCTGGACGAACTGGACACTGCCATCGAGGCGTTCAATGCTCTTTACTGACATCGTTGCCCTCATTCCCGCCTCTGGCAAGGGCGAACGCTTTGGCCTGCCCAAATCGGAAGCCAAACTGGGCGGGCTCAGTTTCTGCGAAAGGATCGAAGCCACTCTGGACCAGGCCGGGGTGGTTCGGGTCTCCATTGCGCGGGACTGGGATACCCCGGACATGCTTTCCACGCTGCGCGTCTGCGTCAAAAACACGCCCCAGCACGATGTGAAGGGCTGGCTGGTCTTCCCGGTTGATCATCCCTATGTGAAAGCCGAAACCGTTACCCAACTCTGCCAGGCCTTCATGCAGATGCCGGATGCAGTGATACGCCCCACCTATCAGGGAAAAAGCGGGCACCCGGTTTTGATCCCGGTCTGGCTCGATTTCAGCGAGGAAGACGGTGGACTGGGACTTGCGGGTCTGATCCGCTCCCAAGCCTGCACCGTTATCGATCTGCCGGTCGATGATCCTGGTATCCTGAAAAATGTTAACCACCCTGAAGATATGGAGAACTAATGGAATTCATGGAACTGATCAAAACCCGGCACAGTGTTCGCAACTTCCGCCCCGATCCCATTCCGGCGGAGATCCTGGCTGAGATACTGGAAGCAGGCCGCCTGGCTCCTTCGGCCCAAAATAAACAACCCTGGCGCTATCTGGTCTATCAAGACCCCGAGCAGATCAGGAAACTGGCGAAGAAGTGCGGACTGATCGGCCTTTCGAACTATTTCATCAGCAAAGCGCCTTGTCTGGTCATCGCCTGCGCCGATACCAAACGCAATGCGCGGATCAACAACCAGGACTACTATCTGGTGGATACCGCCATTTCGGTGCAGCAGATGGTGCTAACCGCCTGGAGCCATGGCATTGGCAGTTGCTGGTTGGCCGCCTTCAGCGAAAAGAGCCTGCGCAAGCATCTGAACCTGCCTGAAAGTTGGCGCATCGTGGCCTTGATCCCCTTTGGCTATCCTGCGGAAAAAGGGCTCTACAGCAAGATGGTGAGCGGCTTTGCCGGCAGTGCCGACCGCCTCCCTTTAAGCGAGATCGTCACCTTTCAAGACAAGGAGGATGAATGAAACAGATCATTGCCCCCTGCGGGATTGATTGCAGCAACTGCGAAGTGTTCATTGCCACCCAAAATGACGACGCCAGCGCCCGTAAGCTTTTGGCGGAGAAGTTCTTCAGCCAGCACGATAAAGAGATCGAGCCCGAAACCATCGTCTGTGACGGTTGCCCCAGCCAGGGCAGGCACTTGGGTTTCTGCTCCGTCTGCCAGATTCGCGTTTGCGCCTATGGCAAAGGCTATGCCACCTGTGCCGGGTGCGCCGGTTTCCCCTGCGAAAAAGGTCAGTTCATCTGGAAGAAGAATTCCCAGTCACTGGAAAAGCTCAAGGAGCTGCAAGGCAGATAAAACAAGGCCTGCCTGGGAGTATATCCAAGCTCCTCTACAGATAAGGATACCCCGCCCCCACCACCGATAATTTCCTGCAGCTGTTTGTGCCTGAGTGGGTTGTGAAGGCACAAAACAGCCTGGCAAAGGAAATTATTGGACTATGAAAGCACTCAAACGCACCCCCTCGCCGGTGAAAGAAGACCGGCCAGGGAACGAACAGACGCAGTCTGAGGCAAAATCCCTTTCGGAACAGCAACTCTACGCAGAACTGAACCGCTTCCTCGAGCGGCACAGCAAATTCGAGGGCGCCCGCTTGCTCTTGTTTTTGATCCATTGGAAAGGGCACAGGTTTCACTGTTGCAGACTGTCCCATCTGCTCTTTCCACCCGGGGAAAGAGATGTGGAACACTTGATCAGGCAAGCGGGAATTGAGCAGGGTTTGGCTTGGAAAAAGGAGAGCGATAACGACAACGAAGACGGCACCGAAACCTACTTCGCCCAGGATACATATAATCCGCAACTGATCAAGGCGAGGGAACCCGAGGCCAGGGACCTGGCAAGCCTGGTCGTTTGCCGCGCTTACAGCAATCCCCTCACCGACCGCAAGACTTTGCACGAGATCAGCTTGCGCATTTCCAAGCTGAAGGATCAGATCGAAAGCGGAACCAATGCCAGCCAAGCTTGGGACGAGCTGCAACAGCTTTACCGATACCGCTCGGAATGCCTCGCTCCTGGCAACAAGATCAAGCATCACACCCCTGAAACCACCAAGGCCTATCAAGCGTTGTCCCAAGCCCTGCGGCGTTTGCTGAAGAAGCTTCCGCCCGAGCAAGCACCCTTGCTGGGCTATATCCGCAGGCATCTTTCCACCGGCATCGAATTTGGCTGGAAATAGGATGGGGGGAGGCTTGTTTGGGAGCAAGGGCAGTGGACTAAGCGTGGAAGCGTGAAACATGGATTCGTGAAAGCGTGTAAATGTGAAAGCGTGGAACACCAATTCGAATCATCGTCTCCCGATATCAAAGCTGCGCCAGCCAGAGGGCTGCCGATCTCCCGGTCGGCAGAGGCAGCAGAGCTGCCTGTTGAGGCTTCC
>CAZVXK010000113.1:0-9018 GCA_964631665.1 uncultured Candidatus Cloacimonadota bacterium
GCCCCCCTGCGGGACACGCCATCTTCAGCTCCGCTCAAGAAAAGCCTTGACAGAATGGAGCGTCCGGCAAAACTGGCGATAGATAAACGCTTATCCCAATCAAGGCTTGCATCCTACCACAGCGGCGGAATGACCGCATTTTAGCGTATAAACGCTTTATCAAGAGCAAATAGCATATCACACCGATATCTGGAGCATACAATATGATCAAGGAAATGGGACGTCTGAATCTAGACGACATCAAACTAATGGAAGCTCATGTAGACAAGATTTTCAAGAATCTGGACAAGGGCAAAACCGACCTCGCCAACAAGCAGATCCAGCAACTGGGCAACACTGCGAACTATTTTGTGCGCGAGGAACTGGGCAAACGGCTGGCCAACTATGAAGGCAACGGGGAATTGGACAAGATCTGCATCGAACTGCTTGAGCACCATCTCTATGGCATCCGCGCCACAGCGCTCTTTTATTTCTATTACAAGCGCCAGGACGATCCAGCTGTGATCGTGAAGACGGTGGAAAAGACCTTTGAAAGCGTGCCTTGGGAAAGCGAGACCATCTGCTTTGAAATGTGGAAAAACCACAGCGAGGTCATGCAGGAATACATGCCCCTGTGGGCGCAATCCGACAACGAAAAGAAGCGCGCCATCAGCATGCACGGTATGGAAAACATCGCCCTGAAGCACCCGCAGTATATCCTCACCTTTGTGGGCAAGCTGCTTGACGATGAGAGCGAGGAAGTGCAGAAGAAGATCAGCCACATCCTCACCCAAGTGGGCCGGCTGCGCCCGGTGCACACCTATGCCAATATCCGCCGCTGGCTGCTGGCAGCCGATGAACGGCGCTCCCGCACCATCTGGCAGACGATGCGCAAGCTCACCAGCATGTTTTCCCAACGCAGCAAGAAAGACCTGTCCTTCGATTTCCTGAATATAACGCAGCGCACCGTGAACGACTGGAAAAGCGACAGCAATCCTCTGGTGCAGCAGATGGGCAGCCGCCTGGCGCAGATGCTAAGGAACCCATGATCCATACCATCCTGGTGGAACCAATCTATGAGGGCAATGTGGGGGCGGTGGCGCGCATCATGCACAATTTTGGCTTCAGTTCGCTGCGCATCGTGGGCAGCCTGCCCAGCCGGAACGATTTCTATCTGGCGGCGCATTCGGAACAGATCCTGCTGGAAGCCCAAACCTTTGATGATTTGGGCAGCGCCGTGGCAGACCTGGACCGGGTGATCGCCTTTTCCCGCCGCGTGGGCAGGCAGAAACCGGTTGACCTTTCCCCGCCCCAGATGGCGGATTATTGCGCCGCTATTCCCCAGCTCCAGATCGGGCTGGTGTTCGGACGCGAGACCTTCGGGCTCACCGATGCCGAGGCCACCCTTTGTCCCTTGCGTTGCCACATTCCCGCCAATCCTGATTTTCCCTCCATCAATCTGGCCCAGGCGGTGGCGATCGCCCTCTGGGAGGTGCACAGCCAGAAACTTTCCAGCCCCCAAACCCGGCGCCTGCGTGCCGTGAGCGGAATTGAGCTTGACAAAATCCGCCACTACATGCTTGAGGTCATGAAGTCAGCCGGTTTTTTCCGCAGCCAGGAAAGCACCAATTGGGACACCTTTCTGGCCAGGCTGCTGGCGCAATTGAATCCGAACCAGACTATGCTCTGGCGCTTGAGGCAGATGTTCAACCGCTGGCACGTATTGGTTACCGGCAAAGGGATGGGCTACGACAAGTGGGGAGGCGGATCAGGTTAATGGTTAACTGGAGAAATGAAGAAGCTGTGAACGAAGCCGGAATGATGGACAAAGCTTCCCAACCCCAGAAAGATTATGGTTTTTAAAGAGGTATAAGGCATGACCACACTGACCGCGGTCACTGAAATGAATGAACGCCAGCTGGAGATCTTCAGCCACTGCGAAAAGTACTTTTTCGAACACGAGAATCCCCAACAGGTGATGAAGAACGCCCATTTCTTCAAAGAAGGCTATGATGCCTTCGGCTTGAGCGAAGAGCAGCTGAAGGATCTGAGGAACCACATCCTGCGCCAGTATGCGCCCACTCCGGATGAGATCTCCGAACTGGGCTGCCACTTCTTTGCCACCGGCAAATATGAATTCGGCTCCCTGGCCATCATGTTGCTGAAAAAGCACCGTCCCCGTGTCACCCGCGTGGTTTATGAAAACGTGAAGCTCTGGCTGGACCAGGGGGTGGAGAACTGGGCGCACGCCGATCTGATCGCCACCAAGATCACCCCGGTCTTCCTGGAGCTGGGCATTGCCAGCATGGACGATTTTGCCGGTTGGATGGAGTCGGAAAGCAAATGGACGCGCCGGGTGGCAGCTGTGACCATGCTCTATATGAAGGACAAGGTGTCGCCGGAGCAGCTGCTGGACTACATCAAACCTTTGATGACGGACGAGAACCGCGTGGTGCAGCAGGGCGTGGGCTGGCTCCTGCGGGAGCTGTGGAAGCTCTATTCGCAGGAAGTGGAGGATTTCCTGATCGAACACAAGGAAACCACCCCCCGCCTGATCATGCAATATGCCACCGAAAAGATCCACAAGGACAAGAAGAAACGCTTCCGCCGTGCCGGGGGAGGCCCATCCAACAAGAACGACAAACCCTTCAAACCAAAGAAGAAATTCAACGCCAATCACAAACCATCCAATAACCAAAGACCCCAGAGACCCCAAAAACCCAAACCGGTCAATTCCGAGATCGATTTTCTGCCCGAAGAAGACGAATGGGAGCCCGATTATGAATAAAACCTTCCTCATCACCCTGCTCTGCCTGCCCTGCCTGCTGGCGGCGGCCACGCTCTCTCTGACCCTTTCCTTTCCGCCTCCGCTGGAAGGAAGCAGCGGGATCACGGAAGCGGGCTATGGCAGCCTCACCGCCCCCGGCCTGCCCCAATTGCCCTGCCGTACGATCAACGTGATCCTTCCCCCGGCTGCGCAGGACCTTGAGTTTTCCCATGCCTTTGGCGACCTGGCCGTGATCAGCGCGCCCGCGCCGGCGGTGAATCCCGCCTTCTTCAATTCCGAAGGTAGCCTGGTCGCCCCGGAACGCTCGCCGGGGTCTCAACAGGTTCACTTCCAGGGCATCGGCCGTTGGGGCGAGGTGTGCTTTGCCAGTTTCCGGGTTTTGCCCGCCATCCATGACGGAGCGGCCTGGCAGTGGTATCGCAGCCTGCAATTGGAGCTGAGTTGGACAGAGGCGTCCACTCCTTCGCCAAACCGTATTCCTCCCGTTTTGCGACAGTTGGAAAAGTCTTCGGCACTGATGATGGAGAACTTTTTCGCCAATCCCGCCGACCTCGCCAAGTGGTATCAGGATTCCCCCACCAAGAACTACGACTATCTGATCGTGGGCACTCCGGCGCTCTACAGCGCCATCGCTCTCCTGGAGTCCTATCGCCAGTCCCAGGGCATGATCACCGCCTTTGCAGACATCGCAGTGATCCTGGCTCAAACCCCCGGTGCCAATTCCGCCGAAAAACTGCGCAACTATTTGGTTGACCAATACAATGCCAGTCCCTTCACCTATCTGCTGCTGCTGGGAGATCACGACACCGTTCCCGTCGCCCAGCTTACCCCCGAGCCGGACGGCTACGACACCATTCCCTCGGATTTCTATTACAGCGACCTGAGCAGCATTTTCGACACCGACAACGACGGCCGCCTGGGGGAATACTCCACCGGTTTCGGAGACCAGGACTGGGGCATGGATTTCACTCCGGAGCTCTTTGTGGGCAGGATCTCCACCAACAGCACCACCCTGGCCAGTACCATCGCCCAGCGCATTGTGGCTTATGACCAATCCACCGCCGCCTGGAAGAACAAGGCCCTGCTGCCGGCGGCCTTTCTGAATTACCAGGGCGAGCCCGAAACCATCTATATGCAAACCGACGGCGCCGGATTCATGGAATATGCCCGCGCCACTTCCCTGGCCAATACTGACTGCACCACCATGTATGAACAGCTGGGGGTGGTGCCTTCCTATCCCAGCGATTATGCCCTGGACTATGGCACCCTGCAGGATCTGATTTCCACGGAAAGCTTCGGCATTTTGAACTGGAGCGCCCACGGCAGCGCCACTTCCTCCTCCCGCAAGGTGTGGATGGAAGATTCCAACCAGAACCAGCTTCCGGACGACTTTGAGATGCAGTGGTTTAATATGGTGAACCGCACCAGTTTCGACAACCTGGTCAATCAGGACGGCATGATCATCTTTGCCGCCTCCTGCTACAATGGCAGGTTGGATAACATCACCGATTGCCTGGCGGAACGAGCCCTGCAGCGAAAAGGCGTGGCGGTGATGGCTGCCACCCGCACCGGCTGGTACAAGATCGGCTGGGCGAATCCGGGCTGGGGTGGCTTGAGCTCCTACAACCATCATGTGCTGGAAAACCATGTGCAGCATGGGCTTTCGATCGGAGCCGCAGTCGCCTGGGCCAACCTGATCCATACCCAGTATTACCTGTTCGGCGATCCTGTGGATGCCGGCGGCATCATCTGGCCCGAGCTCCAGAATGTTTACACCTATCTCCTCTTCGGCGACCCCGCCGTTGGACACCAGGGCAGCCAGGTTCCGCCCCAGGGCGAGATACTGGTGTTCGAACCCTTCCACCAGGACGGTTTGCCGGTGGTGAATGCGCTGGCGGATACGGGACGCTTCAATGTGATCTACAGCGACCGCCTGATCCCGGATTATGACTATATCAATCAGTTCGAAGCGGTGTTCTGCCTCTTTGGCTGGGGCAACACAGCCTATATCCTGACTTCCGGCTCCCTGGAATATAACCTGCTCAATTCATATCTGGAAAATGGCGGCAGGATGTATCTGGAGGGGATGGTGAACTGGGACCCCACCGATCTCTTCTGGGGCAAATTCGGCACCTCTGCGCCGCTGGACTTTCTGGTCCCGATCGAGAATGTCCGCTATTTAGGAGGCGACCAATCCCATATCTGGGCCTATGATGAGGACTTCTCTCCTGCCCAGATCCTGGTGGCGGAAGCGCCTTCCGCCATACCGGTATTTTCAACCGCCAATTCGGACTATCCGGATGTTTCCATCGGCATCTACAATTCCAATGGCAGCTATGCCACCATCGGCTCCACCTTTTCCCTGACCGCCATCCTGGATGGGGATTTCAGCCTGGAGGATATTGTGGCCGATATCTGCGACACCCTGCATATCGGCTCTTCCATCCCGGTTTCCAACCACGATCCGGCGATTCCTGCCGTCTCAGCTTCCGTCCCCTCCTTTCCCAATCCCTTCCGCTCTGGAACCACGCTGCGCTTCGAACTGCCTGCCAAGAACGAGGCCAAAGCCGGTATCTATAACCTGCGGGGCCAGCAAATCCGCACCCTCAGCCCCGGAACCCTTGCCCCCGGCAGCCATGACCTGTTCTGGGACGGAACCGACCACAGGGGAATTCCCTGCGCTCCAGGAATCTATCTCTATCGCCTGGACTTGGGCGGCCAACACCTCAGTGGCAAGCTGCTGAAACTCAAATGAGGCGATGAAGCCGGACAGGGCAGAGGGTTTTTTTAACAAAGAGAAAAAGAATAGAGAGAAGAGAAAAGATAGCTGCGCCCTTGGCAGAGAAGGCGGGGATAGTAATGAGAATCCATCATATTGTACGCAAGGATACATCTGGCACCCCCGGCGCAGCACTAATCACTAATCACTAGTCACTAATCACTCTCAAAAAACTCCTTGACCAAATTCAGATCAAAGAAAATGAAGATAATCTGAAAAACTGGCAACCATTCCCGAGGTATGCGTATGAAAAGAGCGAAACCGGATCAGAAAGAAGTGTTGGCGAAGGTGGTCCCCTTGATCCAGAAGGCCTTCAAGGTGGTAACTTCCGATCCCCTGGAGTGCATCAGATTGGCGGAGTCCGTCTTGAAGATTTCCCAAAAACACTCGTTCAATCGCGGCATTGGCCAGGCGCATTTGCATATCGGTTTGGGCAGATATCATCAGGGAGAGCTGGATGCGGCGCTTGAGAAGTATCGTGTGGCGGAGGAAACCTTCCTCAAGGATGATGACCACATCGGTCTGCGCAGCGTTTATAACAACATGGGTGTGGTCTATTGCAAATGGAAGGATTGGGACCGGGCGCTGGAGTATTTCCAGAAGAACCTCGATCTGGACGAAAGGGCACCCAATCCCTCATTGAGCACCGTGATCCTGGTCAATCTGGGCAACATCCATAGCTGGTCTCAGGATTTTGCTGCCGCCCGGGAGTGTTATCAGCGTGCCCTCAGCCTGGCCCATCAGCATAACAACGACTATGGCGAAGGGCTGGCCAATGCTCAGATGGGAAGTTTATTGGTGAAGCAAAACAAGCTGAATGAAGCGATGGAATATCTGAACCGTTCCTTGGAGATCCGAGGCCGGAATCAGGATTTGAGCGGTCTGATCCTGGTCCATCACCAAATTGCCAATCTCCTCCTGGCTCAGAAGGATACCGCCAAAGCCCTTGAGCAGTTGGGTACCGCCCTGGAACTGGCAGAGCGGCTGGATGACAAATTCGCCATCGCTGTCCTGGCCAAGAGCTTTGGCGATGCCTACCGCCAGCTGGGTGATCGCGCCCGGGAGAAGGAATATCTGGAGCTCTGCCTTAGCCACTCCAGCCAGCATCAATATCGGGACTATGAAGCGCAAGCCCTCTGTGAACTGGCACATTGGCATGAGCAAGCCGGTGATTTTGAGGCTGCCCTGAAGACTTACTGGCGCTATCAGGAAGCCAAGAATTTTCTGGTGGATCAGGAACGCAACCACACCATCCAGCAGCTGAGGGTGCAACTGCAGGTGGCGGAGAAGGAACGTGAGATGAAGCTGATCCGCCAGACCAACCTTGAGCTGGCCAAGAAAAACCGGCTGATCAACCGTCAGAAGAACCAGCTGGAGAAAGCAGAGAAAGCCCTGCTGGAATGGAACCACACCCTGGAACAGCGGGTGCAGGAGGAGATCGCAAAGAGCCGCCAGCAGGAGCACTTCCTGATCCAGAAATCCAAGCTGGAATCCCTGGGCCGAATGGCGGCTGGCATCGCCCATGAGATCAACCAACCCCTGGGCATGATCAATATCGGCATCCAGAATCTGATCAACAAGATCAGAAAGGGAAACCCTTCAACCAATTATATCGAAGAGAAACTTGCCTATTTCAATGAAAATATGGAGCGCATCCAGCGCATCATCGAGCATGTCCGCCTCTTTTCCCGTGATCAGCAGGATGCTGTGTTTGAGCGTGTGGACCTTCGTACGACCATAGACCGGGCTTTGGACATGATCCGCATCCAATGCCGTGATCAGAACATCACCCTGGCCACGGATACCGGCGATGCACCGCTGCTGGTGCTGGGCAACCAATACCGCCTGGAACAGGTGATCCTGAACCTGCTGTCCAATGCCATCGACGCCCTCAATGAGAGATATGATCCCTTCGACGATGCCCGTCGCATCAGCATCCGTGCCTTTCAGCAGGGGGAGAGGGTGATGATCGAGGTTGCGGACAACGGCAATGGTATTGCAAAGCAAGATCTGGAGCACATCTTCGATCCCTTTTTCACCACTAAGGCGGAAAGTCAGGGCACCGGCCTGGGGCTGTCCATCTGCTATGGCATCATCAACGATCTGGGCGGGCGCATCTCCTGCACCAGCCAACCTGGTGAGGGTGCCACCTTCAGTGTGGAACTGCCCGCCTTGAACAAAGGAGATTTGTAATGCAAAAGCTGAAAGTGCTGGTGGTGGATGATGAGCGCGGCTACCGTGTTGAGATCAGCGAATATCTGCTGGATTGCGGGTTTTTGGCAAGCACCGCCGCCTCGCCCTCTGAGGCGTTGCAGCTGACGGAGACCGAGGATTTCGACATCGCCATCCTGGACCTGCGCCTGCCCCAGATGAGTGGCATCACCCTGATGGAGAAGCTGTTGGCCGCCAAACCGGGACTGGGCGTGATCATCATCAGCGGGCATGGGGATATGGACAGCGTGATCTCCGCATTGCGCAAGGGAGCGCTGGATTTCTTCCCCAAACCCTTCCGCCTGGAAGATATCCGCTTCGCCATCGAGCGCACCCAGAGGTTTTTGGAACTGAGCAGCGACCTCAACTCCATCCGGCGTTCCTACCAGAACCTGGTCAGGACCTTTAATCCCGAGGAGAAATATCACATTGTGGGAGACAGCAAACAGATCAAGCAGGTGATCCGGCTGATGGACCAGGTGAGCGCCAGCCCCGAAACCGATGTGCTGATCAGTGGTGAAAGCGGCACCGGCAAGGAATTGGTGGCCCGGGGAATCCATCAGCTCGGCCATGGGTTCGGGCAGGTGTTTTTCGACGTGAATTGCACTGCCATCCCGGACACCCTGTTCGAAAGCGAATTCTTCGGCCACACCAAAAACGCCTTCACCGGTGCCCAAGCCGAAAAGAAAGGCTGGTTCGAGATCGCCAATGGCGGCACCCTGTTCCTGGATGAGATCGGTGATCTGCCCCTGGCCATGCAGGCCAAGCTGCTGCGGGTGCTGGAGCAGCGCAGCATCCGCCGGGTGGGCTCCAGCACCGAAATCCCCTTGCAGATCAGGGTTATCGCCTCCACCAACCAGGACCTCAAACAACTCATCGCCCGCAAGCAGTTCCGGGAAGACCTCTTTTTCCGCCTCAACCGCTTTGCCATTCACCTGCCACCCCTGCGGGAGCGGCGCAGCGACCTGCCCCTGCTGATCGAATATTACAAGGATTTCTATCTGCAAGCCCTGAAGAAATCCCCCAGGCCACTTTCCCCCAAGGCGCTGGACTGCTTGTTACAATATGGCTATCCCGGTAATGTGCGGGAACTGAAAAATCTGCTGGAGAAGGCGGCGATCCTGGCCAAAGCGGAGGATAGGGAACTCACCCTCTCCTGCTTTCCGGATTTTGGCTCTCCGGGGGTGGCCATTCCGGCACCGGAGTGCCTCGACCTCAATGCGCTGGATACCTTGGAAAAGGAGATGATCCGCCGTGCCCT
>CAZVXK010000114.1:0-8968 GCA_964631665.1 uncultured Candidatus Cloacimonadota bacterium
TGGCTTGGTTATAGACATGCAGCGTGCCTCCGAGAAAGTCATTGAAGCCCTGATCGAATCCTGATAAGGGGGAAAGATGAAAGTCGGCCGTAAAAGGAAGAAAAAAGCTGAGATTCCGACCGCTTCGATGTCGGATATCGCCTTCCTGCTGATCATCTTCTTCATGGCAACCACCAAGTTCGATGTCAAGGAAGGTGTACGGGTCCAACTGAACAAAGCGGTGGAGCAGGAACAAGCCAAAACCACAGAGATCAAGCTGACCGAGAACGAGATGACCCGCATCGAGATCACCCAGGATGGGATGCTGAGGATCAACAATGCCCCAGCCCGCCCCTTCAACGATGAAGAGCTGAAGAAGCTGATCCTGGACAAGATCGAGCTGCGCGAACGCTTGAACCGGGAAAGCACGATCGCCGAGGAAAAAGACCTCAAGATGCTGTTCCTGGTCAAAACTGATACCGAAGCCAAATACAGCTATATGGTGCGCGTGGTGGATTTCCTGGTGCCGCACAAGGATCGGGCGCAAATCTCGATCTCGACGCAGATCTAGGAGGATAGATGGCAAAGATCAAGAAAGACAAGAAAGTAACCGCCTACATCCCCACCAGCTCGATGTCGGACATCGCCTTCCTGCTGCTGCTCTTCTTCATGGTTTCCACTGTGTTCGTGCAGGAACGGGTCTTTTGGGTGGAGCGCGACCGCTTTCCTCTGGCCCAGCATATCGAACGGGTATCCCGCAACGAATCCGCCACGATTTATATCACTGTACGGGGTGAAATCCTGATCGACGACTTTCCCCGTTCGGTGGATGACACTTCGATCGTGGATGCCATGAAAGCCAAGAGCAACGAAATTCCCAATCTACAGGTGTGTTTCCGCACCGATCAGGACACCCGCTACCAAGTGGTGCGGGATGTGATGATGCGTCTGCAGGATGCCGACACCCGAAATGTGGTCTTTGAATCACAGAAAAAGCTGTGAGGTAAGATATGGCTACCAGAGCTTTTGATTGGAAGGATATTGCCAATGCACAGTTTGGCAAGGCGCTTTCCCTGGCCATAGCGTTCCTCCTGTTTGCCTTCGTGGTCACTCCCAAGCTGGAGACCCGGGTGCAAAAGGTGAGATCGATGCAGGCGGAAACGGTGGAAGCCCCACCGGATACCCGCCAGAAGGAGGAAGCTCCCAAGGATGAGGAGATCAGGATCGAGATTCCGATGATCAGCGAGGAGCTGGCCACGGAGGACACTCCCGAGCTGCGGGAGCAGAGAGCTTTGGCACTGCAGCAGTTCGGTGATCTGCAATCCACCACTGCGACAAGCCTGCAAAGCAGTTATGATGAGCGGCCCTTTGACTTCGTGCCTTGGGATGATCGACCGGTACCGATCGGCAGGATCGACCCCGAGTATCCTGATTTTGCCCGCCGGGCCCGGATTCAGGGTACGGTTGTTTTAGAAGTGGATGTGTTCAAGGATGGGACGGTTGGCAATATCGAGGTGAAGAGATCGGTGCAGCCGGGTCCTGGCGGAGTGGATGAAGCTGCCATCAACGCAGTGCGCAAGGTCAGGTTCCAGCCTGGCAAAAGCAGTGGCAATCCTGTGGACACGAGAGTCATCATACCCCTTGAATTCAAAATAAATTAGATTAGATAACTGGGAGAGTTTCATGAAGTTTAATAAGATAGTATTCTGCCTGTTGATGATCATGGTGCTGGCGCTCAGCGCCGCACATGCCGCCAAGGCGGAATCTTCAGCTGGAACCAAAAAGCTCGATCTATCCAGATACCACAATGTGGGAAACATCTGGATGAGAGTAAGCAATTACGGATTTTTCGGATCCGGAGATGATGTCGTGCCCCAATATCCCTCCCTGGAGTATCCCGGTGGCAGTGGTATTGACTACCTATACCAGGGAGCCCTCTGGTTCGGTGCCAAGAAATACCGGCGCGACAGTGCCGGCAGAAAGCTCTACTGGCGAGCCCTGAATCCCAGTGCGGACAGCACCGGAACTGTTGCAGAAGGGGCTCCTGGCTGGCAACCCTGGATGAAACCGGTGATAGACACCCTGGTGACCGTGGGCTTCGATGGAGACAAAGACCTCTATGAGTTTCTCCCCGCCTATAATCCCTTGGTTGCCGGAAATGCCCAGGCGGTGGACATGTATGCCATGTGGAACTCCCTGGACGAGATCGCCACCGCCAGCAGCCGCCATCAAAAGCGGGGGGTGGATGATGACGGAGATGGGATCATTGACGAGGACTTTGTGGGCTATACCTTTCCCCTGCGCAAGGCGGACGAATTACCCTCGCAATTCCAGTCCTTCGGCAGCCAGTTCATCCATCAGACCAATAACTATAACATCATCAACGACGGCACCAATTTCGAGATCTGGTTCCCACTGGGGTTCATGGACCTCTCCGACCGATCCTACACTTCCTATGCTTTCTCGGCTCCCCATGACGACGACGGGGATGGGCGGCTGGATGAGGATGGAGCCCCCGTCTCCGAGCAGGACTTTATCGCCTATTACTATGACTATTGTCCCTTCGGAACGGCAGGAGACCGGGATCTGGGAGTCTCAAGGGGCACCAACCGGCACTACCCATTGAATGTCCGGGTGCGCCAGATGAGCTATCAATGGAGCTACGACTACATCAAGAACCTGGTCTATGTGGAATTCAATATCACCAACATGAACATCGCCACCCAGGACACCCTGTTCGATTGCGCCATGGGTGTCTATATGGATTGCGATTGCGGTCCCCAGAGCATGGGTCCGGAAAAGGCTGCGGATGACCTCTCCGGCTATGTGAAGGGAACCGGCTATGAATTTGCCTATACCTACGACGCCGATGGCGACGGCGGGCTCACCACCGGTTTGGTGGGCGCCCGTGTATGTACGCCCGATCCGGAACAGCTCAAGTTCCACTGTTGGTATTGGAAGGTGGGGGACGGTCCTGATGACTTCAACCCATATTCTTTGGTCCCCAGCTATGCACCCCGGCGAACGGCAAACGAGAAATACTGGCTGCTCACCGGCAGAAACCCCAATGAAACGAAGTTTCAACCCTTGCGTCCCGAACAGGACGACATCACCGAATTCGTGCAACCCTCGCCTAATGACACCCGCTTCCTCTTCTCCTTCTACGGTGCCCAACCCGGCACCCCCGATTATGACGAGTTGCAGGATGGTGTCTATCACAAGCGCTGGAACCTGCCTCCCGGCCGCACCATGAAGATCGTGGTGGCTGTGTTCCCCGGCGACAACAAGGAAGACCTCAAGCGCACCGCCCGCTGGGCCAAGGAGATCTATGGCCAGGCGCAGATCCTGGTGAATGTGGTGCTTCCGGATACTTTCCCGCACTACAATCCTCCCGAACCTCCGGACATTCCCAAGCTCTATGCAGAATTGATGGATGATGGCAACCGGATCGACCTCTATTGGGACAACCGCAGCGAGTTTTCCTATGATACCAAAACCGTCAGCACCGCCATCATAGGTTGGCAGAATCCTGCCAGCCCCGCCTTCAAGCCCACTTTGGACAGCGATCCAACCTATGTGGACTGGAGCAATTTCCCCCTGGAATTCCAGCCTCGCCCCACCGATCCGGAATTCAAGTATAATATGAATGCGATCGTGAATCCCTACACGGCACACCGGCTGCGGCACGACTTCCAGGGTTACACGGTGTGGGGGAGAAGCGGCAGCGGATCGCAGGAAGACTGGATGATGATCGACCGCTGGGACAAGGTGGATACTGCCCAGGACCATGCGGATTATGTGGTGAATATCAACAGTTTGCATGCGGATTCCCTGTTCGTGGATTTTGGCGGTTATCTGGGTATTGACAAAGACCTGCCCAACAAGAATGCCTGGGGTGATACGGCCAGTTATCCCTTGTTCACCCGCTTCAACGAAAACTATGCCTACAATGCCAATCCGGCCGATACTTTCTATGGCTGGCCACTCTACAATCCTGCGGTGGAATGGGACACAGACCTGGAAAACACAGCACAGCAGATCTACGATGATCCTGCCAATGCCTTGCTTACTCCGGACCAGAGACGGGCTTTGCAGGCCCGCCTGTTTATGCATCCCCATCTGATTGGCAAGGAGGTGGTCTTTGACGAGCTCTACGACACCAAGATGATCCCACTGCCCGGCCATGGCGGCCAGGTGGCGATCCCGACCGATCCGAACGATTTCACGGCACTCAATGCGCTGAAGGAAAAACGCCTGGCCCGCCGTTATTACCGCTCCGAGATCAACTATCCCCGCAAGGGCGTGGAGTATTATGTGGCGGTTACAGCCTATGACCGCGGCATTCCCTCCAACGACCTGAACTTCCTGGAAACCGGGCGCGATGCCGATGCCAACATGAAGATCTTCTTCCCCGGCAGCCTCGCCAAAGCCAATATGAATGAGATCTATGTGGTGCCCAATCCCTATATCGGCAGAAGCAAATTCGATGGAAGGCGTGAGAATGACCAGAAGGGTGACAAGAGCCGCCGCATCTGGTTCGTCAATCTGCCCGAGCGTTGCAAGATCCGCATCTATACTCTGGCGGGAGACCTGGTGCAGGATCTCGATCATGACGGCTCCTATCAGGATGACATCATCAATGTGTCCAAAGCCGCCACCAAGGGGCTGGCTGCCAGTGGCATCCATTCCTGGGACCTGCTGTCCAGGAACCGCCAGATCATCGCTCCCGGAGTATATCTCTATTCCGTGGAAAACAAAGCCGACAACAAGGTGAAGGTCGGCAAATTCGTAATCATCAAGTAAGGGAGGAATTGTGAAAAAGCTTATTATTCCGATCGTTGCACTCAGTCTGTTGCTGCTGCCCGTCCTGCTGGCGGCAAAGCCCTTTGGCAAGACGGGAACCGCCGCCCTGCAATTCCTCAAACTCGGTGTGGATGCGCGTGCCATCGGCATGGGTGAAGCCTACACTGCCGTAACCGACGATGTTTCCTCCGTCTACTGGAATCCCGCCGGCCTGGCGCCTGCCTATCAGAATCAGGCCTTCTTTTCCCATACGAACTGGCCGGCCAACATCATGCACGAATTCGCCGCCGCCACCTATACCAATGGCGTCTCCACCTTTGCCGTCTATGGCTCGGCTTTGCACATGGACAAGATCGATGTTACCGATGAGGACACCTTTGGCCCCACCGGCGAGCAATTTACCAACAGCAGTTTTGCCCTGGGTGTGAACTATGCCAAGCAATTCACCAACAAGTTCTCCGCCGGCGGCGGAGTGAAATATCTGCGCGAGAATCTCTATGAATTCTCCGTGAACAGCTATGCCTTCGATCTCGGTTCGATGTACAACACCGGCTGGAGAAACATCAAGATCGGCATGGCTCTGCGCAATTTCGGCCCTGATATCCGCTATCTGGTGGATGATGACGAGGACGGTTCTTTCGATGAAGACCCCTTCGATCTCTTCGACAACGATGGCGACGGCTTGATCGATGAGGACGGCCCCGAGCTCGATTCCAAGATACCCATGAGTTTCTCTCTGGGCATCAGTGGAGACCTGATGCGTACCGACACCACACATTGGATCGCCTCCCTGCAACTGGACAATGTGATCGACCGCATGGAAACCTGGAACCTGGGCACCGAATACAAGATGGGCAACCTCTTCCTGCGGGCTGGATACCAATTCAATTATGACACCAATGGCTTCAGCGCCGGGATCGGATATCAGATCCCCACCCGCTTCGCCATCCTGAACGTCGATTATGCCTACACGGACATGGGCCCCCTGGCAGAGAACTTCTTCAAGAGTGCCCACCGCATATCACTTAAAATGAGATATTAAGCTAATGACCTGCTTAAACTAAACTGGAGGAAAAATGAAAAAACTCTTATTGGTCATCTTAACCCTCAGCCTGCTGATTACTTTGGCTTATGCCAAGGAAATGCCGGCTGCCACGAACAAAAAACCGGTGGAGCTGCCCCATCAGGGATCGGCTGCACCCCAAACCCGTAACGCCCCGGGATACACTTTCACCAAACTGCCCACTGCCATCATCAACAACTACTACGATTACATGATCGGCAGTTACAACGGTTTACCCCTGAGAGTGATCCCCGATGTCGCCGGCGGCGGATATTTCATGACCTATCATGGACGCCGTCAACCTACTTCCACCCGGCGTGTATTCTATTCCTACATCGATCAGGCTGGGAATGTCATCAACAACAATGAGATCACCAGCGTGCAGAACCATGAAGGATATGCCACCTGCGCCGTTGATCCCGTCTCCGGAAAACCGATGTATGCCTGGCACGCCAATGACGATGCCGATGCCGAACTGGAAGTCCAGTTCACCTCCGATGCCTTCATCGCCGGCATCGCCGGATTGTTCAACGACCTGCAGGTTATAGTGGACAATCCTTACACGGTTACCTCTCCCAGCGGTATCACCACCACCAACAACGAATTCATCTGGCCCACCGCCCAGATCGGTCCCTCGCCCATCGCCGGCAAGAGAAGGGTCTATGTGGCTTCCCGTAATGCCGTGTACGCCACCCAGGGTCCTTCGGAAAACCTGCATATCAGCTATGCCGATTTCGATGAGAACGATATCGAAAATGGCGTTGCCCTGGTCTGGAGCCACACCTCCATTCCTGAAATGGACGATTGGAATGTCGCCACCGAATGGCGCCGTCCCTTCCATGCCATCACCGCCGACAATGCCGGTAACATCTATTATGCCGGTTACCACTTCGCCGTGGCAGCCGATGGCACCACCGACATTCCCGAAGCGGATATGGATGTGTTCAAATGCACCAACTATGGTGAAGGCACCTGGACCCGCGTGAGTGATTTCAGCAATCTGCCCACCTGGAACCCGCCGGCCACCCCTGGCGGGACCACTGGCTATTTCGTCAATCAAAACGATGTTCCCTATGCCGATAACGAACTCACTTGGGCGATCGTTAATTCCTCGCACTTGAACGCTGTGGTGGACAACTATGGCAAGATCCATGTGCTTGCCGTCTGGGGTCTTACCACCAACGAAGGCACCTACTTCCCCGCCATGCAGTACGTGAAGGAATTCGTCTATGATCCCTCCACCGAAGAGTATGAGGTACGCGAAGTCTATCCCCAGAAAGATCCCGCCGATACCTTCAACCAGTGGTTCACACCCTGGGATACCGAAGCTCCCTGGGGCGAAGCTGAATACATCCAGTCCGGTGGACAGTGGTATCCTGCCATTGTGACCGACTGGCCCTTCCCGCATTGGGACACCAGCGCCCACAGCGATGCCATGCTCTTCCACTACAACAACACCAAGATCAGCGAACCCAACGATCAGGGCATGGTGGTGGCAGTGTGGCAGAATTCCCTGCGCGCCCGCTGGTTCAATTACTATGGCGACACCGACTATGCCGCCTTTGCCAACACCCCCGAGATCTACATCTCCGTTTCTCCGGATAACGGAATGACCTGGTGCGAGCCGATCGTCCTGAATAATGTGGAGACTCCGCAGTTTGCCGGTATCAAGCCCATGTGGGTCTATCCTGCCGACAAGGTGATCTATGAAGGCGTGAATTCCTTTGGCGACAAGATCGGCCGGATCGGATTCATGTTCTACAACGACTTCACCTGGGGTTCGAATGCCATCACTCCTTCCTATCATCCCACTCCCGACGGCGGTGAAGTGATGTTCATGGAGATGAGGATCGCCTTCGCCAACGATGGTGTGGTCAGCAACGAAGACAACACCGCTCCCGTGGTCAGCGGACTGCTGCAACAGAACTATCCCAATCCCTTCAATCCCGAAACCACCATCAGCTTCGAGCTGCCCAAGGCCTCCACTGCCAACCTTTCCATCTATAACGTGAAAGGCCAGTTGGTGAAGACCCTTTTGGACGGCAACCTTGCCCTGGGCAAGCACAGCCTGGTGTGGAACGGAACCGACAACAACGGCAGAAGCGTCCCCAGCGGGCTTTACTTCTATCGTCTGACCACCGAAGGTAAAACCGAAACCAAGAAGATGATGCTGATGAAATAGTTCGCTGGATTCACTGGGTTAACGGGTTAACGGGTTAACAAGTTAACAAGTTAACAAGTTAACAAGTTAACAAGTTAACAAGTTAACAGGTGAATAAGTGAACAAGTGAATATGTAATCGCAGCATGCGCCTGAACTGGCTGGGCCGGAAGATTCCTGGCTGCTGGTGGGTTCGGAGCATTGCATGCCAATACCCTTGGGGGTGCGGGATATCGATCCCGCACTCCCATTTTTTTAACGACATGGATCAACCAGATAACAACACCAAAACAAGACAATGTGCTATCTGAATATTGGGCCTTGTCAGGGCTTGGCTGGGAGACGAACCTATCCGTGCCCCTGGCGGGGCTTGGCTGCAGGGCGAACCATTACGTGCCCCTGGCGAGGTTTGTCTGGGGGAAAACCTTTACGAGGGTCTCCGCTTCGCTGCGCACCCATTGCTGTTGTATTCCACCCTTGTCAGGGCTTGGCTGGGGGGCGAACCTATCAATGGCGGAGTCCGCCATCACCAGAATTAGATAAACCCATTTCAGAGTTTGTGAAAAAAGGCAGAAATAGCCCTTGATTAGCTCCGCAGGAGCGAAACAACTTAGCCCAGGGTGGTAACCCTGGGATCAGGAACCACCCCCAAGGGAAGAAGCCCCGGAGGGGCGACACACCAACCCAAAACGTTATTTACGAATCATAATGTGCCGCCCTTCCAGGGCTTGAACGTCAAATTGGTCACGCTACCCCAGGGTTCCGCTACACTCCACCCTGGGCTATGTTGTTCTGCCCGTACCGGGCTTTTTTCCCCAGCCTCTTCCATGGGTGCAGGACAATAGGCGTGGTCTTTTAACCCACGTGCAGCTATCCCCGGTATGGGATAAACCCATTTCAATGGGTGCAGGACAACAGGCGTGGTCTTTTAACCCACGTGCAGCTATCACAAGTATAGGATAA
>CAZVXK010000115.1:0-8951 GCA_964631665.1 uncultured Candidatus Cloacimonadota bacterium
GAGCGTGATCCTGGGAGCGGATCCGATGCCGCTGAACTATCCCTATTACCGGGGCGGGCCCTCCGCCGGCAAGAAAGGCGCCGCGATCGATCTCAAACTGGCCGAAAAGCTTGCGGTGATGGATGCCCGGATACAAGATATCGCCAGCAATCTGGGCGGTGAGATATCCGTGGAGCAGATCACTTTTTCGGATCACTCGGATGGCGTTCCCCGCGGCGACGGAATACCCTCCATCTATCCCACTTTCGGCCGGTTCAGCGATGGCTGGGGCCTGCGCTTTCATCCCATCACCTATATGCTGGAGTTTCACACCGGCCTGGATATTGCCAATGCGGCCGGAACACCGGTCTATGCCACTGCCGATGGGGTGGTGCGCTCCGCGGGTTATGACGGCGGCTATGGCAAACGGATCATCATCCGCCATGTTCAGGGCGTGGAATCACTTTATGGGCATCTCTACAATTTCCAGGTGCGTGCCGGAGACCGCGTGCGCAAGGGCCAGATCATTGGACTGATGGGCAATACCGGGCTTTCCACCGGCCCCCATCTCCACTATGCCATCACCAGAAATGGCGTTCCCCTGAATCCCTCCAATTTCCTGAATCGCATCGACACGGATAAATTTGCCGGCAGATGAGCCGCAACAAGGCCTGGCTGTTCACCAACCACAGCCCCGCTGAGATCTTCAGCAGCTATCGGAGCATCGATCTTTCCCAAGACCTGATCATTGCCGTGGACAACGGTCTGGAGCAGGTGGCAAAGCTGGGTTTGGCGCCAGATCTGATCGTGGGAGATCTGGATTCCGTGGCTCCCGAACTGCTAGCCCGCTATCAAAGCTGTGAAAAACTGCTCCATCCCGAACAGAAGAACGAAACGGACACCGAGCTTGCCCTCTCCTGGTGCTTTCAGAATGGCATTGCCAGCGTGGTCATCTGCAATGACCTGAAAGGTCGCTTCGACCATGCCCTGGGCATCATCCAGAACATCCTGTTGGCCCATCACCAGGGCATGGAGGCAGTCATCGAGAGCGAAAACCAGCAGGCGTTTTTCCTGCAGAAGGTGACCAGTCTCAAAGGCAAGGAAGGCATGCTGCTGTCACTGTTGGCCTGGGGTGGCAAAGCCCGTTTCGAGGATTCGGAAGGGCTGGCCTATCCGCTGGACGGGCTTACGCTGTATCCCCATCTTTCCCGTGGGATCAGCAACCGGATCACAGCCCCGGCGGCCACGCTCAGGCTGGTTTCGGGAGAGGTATTGGCCCTGCTCACGAAATAAGCATTGACAGAAAATATCCACTCATTTATCAAGAGCCCAAACAAATCATCAGCATGGGAGTTGCCGTATGGAAAACCAGCCCTCGGGCTCAGAACTCAGCCTGGAAAAGGCACTCAAAGCATTGGAGGACATCGTGGAGCGCCTGTCCGCTCCGGCGGAGGATCTGGATCAGATCATCGCCCTCTATGAACGCGGGGTGGAATATCTGAACATCTGCAAGGCTAGGCTGAAGGAAGCCGAGACCAAAATCAACCTGCTCAATGCCAGGATCGCCGACCAAGGGAAGAACGAGGACAACAATGGATAGAAAAGTATTGCTCAAAAAGGACATGAAAGAGAAACAGGAACTGGTCAACATCATCCTGGACCGCTACCTGCCGCGTAAGGACGAATATCCCAAAAGCCTGCACAAAGCCATTCGCTACAGCGTGTTCGCCGGTGGAAAACGGCTGCGCCCCTATCTCACCATGAGCACCTACCAGATGTATGACCAGAATGTGGAGGCGATCACGCCCGTGGCGGCAGCCATTGAAATGATCCACACCTTTTCCCTGATCCACGACGATCTGCCGGATATCGACAACGACGAATACCGCCGCGGCAAGAAATCCTGCCATGCCATGTTCGGCGAAGGCGAAGCCCTGCTCTCCGGAGACGCCCTTCTAGTGGGTGCTTTCGAGCTGGTTACCCATGCCGCGATCAGTGCCAGGCACCGAGTGCAGTTCATCCGCGAACTGGCTCACGAATGCGGCATCAAGGGATTGATCGCAGGCCAGATGCTGGATATCGAATCCGAAGGCAAACAGGTGGACAAAAAGACCCTGCAATTCATCCATGAGAACAAGACCGCCAAGCTGATCAACCTCTGCGTGCGCTTCGGTGCCATCGCAGGCGGCGCTTCTGATGAGGAGCTGGCCTGGGTGGAGGATTATGGAAAGAACATCGGCCTAGCCTATCAGATCATTGACGACCTGCTGGATATCGAAGGCGATCCGGAGGAACTGGGCAAGAGCGTGGGCAAGGATGCCAGCGTGAAAAAAGCCACCTATCCGGCGGTTTATGGCATCGCCGAATCCAAACGCCAGGCCCAGGAACTGATCACCAAAGCCCGCCAGAGCATAGCCAAACTGGGGGACAAGGCTTTGCTGCTGGACATTCTGGCCGAGTATATGCTGAACCGCAAGTCATGAAGATCAGATACCAACTGCTGACAGCCACTGCCGTTCCGCCCCAGAAAATGACCGAACTAAGCGCGGGCTGGGACCTGAGCGCCGATCTGACCGAACCTCTGCTCCTGGAGCCGGGGGCGCGGCTGGCGGTTCCCACCGGCCTGGCAGTGGAGATCCCGGCTGGTTTCGAAGCGCAGATCAGGCCCCGCAGCGGATTGGCGTTGAATCTGGGGCTGGGCATTCTTAACAGCCCGGGCACCATCGATTCGGACTATCGCGGCGAGGTCAGGGTCATCATGTATAATGTTTCCTCTGAAGCGGTACTGATCCAGCCAGGCATGCGGATCGCCCAGATGGTGGTCATCCCTGTTACCACCTGCCATTTTGAGGAAGCGGAGTCCCTCACCGGCAGCGACCGCTCGGAGGGAGGATTTGGCCACACCGGCCACTGAGGACAGGTCAACGATGGAAATGAAGGAACAGATCAAAGAACTCTGCCGCCAGAAGAATGCCATCATCCTGGCGCACAATTACCAGGCGGTGGAAATCCAGAAGCTGGCCGACTACACCGGTGATTCGCTGCAGCTCTCGCTACTGGCCAGCCAGACCGAGGCCGGCATCATTGTTTTTTGCGGAGTGCGTTTCATGGCGGAAACGGCTGCCATTCTCAATCCCCGCGCCAAGGTGCTGCTTCCGGTGGAGGATGCCGGCTGCCCGATGGCGGACATGATCTCGGCGGAACAGCTTCGCAAATTCAAGGCGCATTATCCAGGCTCGGTGGTGGTGTGCTATGTGAATTCCAGCGTGGAGGTGAAGGCGGAAAGCGACATCTGCTGCACTTCCTCCAATGCCGTGAAGGTGCTGCAGTCCATCCCGGAGGACCAGACCATCCTCTTCGTGCCGGATCAGAATCTGGGTTCCTGGGCTGCCCGGCAAAGCGGCCGCAAAGTTATCCCCTGGGTGGGCTATTGCCCGGTGCATCACTGGGGCTTCGAACGCAGGGTGCTGGACAAGCTGCGCCAAAAATACCCTGACTTCACCTTTATCGCCCATCCCGAATGCGATGAGGATATCTTGGAGGTGGCGGATGAGGTGATGTCCACCAGTGGGATGATGCGCTATGTTCAATCCCACGACAAGGTGATCATCGCCACGGACAGCGGCATGACGGATTATCTGAAGTATCTTTATCCCGATAAACATCTGGTTTCCCTGAATCCCAAAGCCAAATGCCAGAACATGGCGAAGACCACTCTGCAGGATGTCCTCCAGGCTCTGCAGCTCGAGCGCTATCAGATCACCGTTCCCGAAGCCATCGCCGTCCGGGCCTTGTCCTCGCTGCAACGCATGCTGGAGCTTTCCGTCTGAGCCGTTACAGCCGGGTGGATCTTCCGATCGCCGGTTACCATATCTATCAGGACAGATCAGCCCAGGGGGTGTCCCAGGCCGCGGTTGCGCTGCAGGAGGCCGCTCTGCAACTCTTTCCCGAAACTCTCCTGAGGGTGCTGGAGCTGGGTAGCGGCTGTGGGATCGTCTGCATCATGTTGGCCTTGCGTCGTCCAGCTTGGAAGATCAGCGGCATCGAGATTCAGCCTCATCTGGCAAAGCTGGCCCGGGGAAACGCCTCGCTCTGTGCTCTGGATATCTTTTTCCGTCAGGATGATATCAGAACCTTTGAGGCAAAGGAAAAGTTCGGCCTCATCCTGTCCAATCCCCCCTGGCTGAAAGCCGGTAGCGGCCTGCCCAGTAAAGACCCCGCCCGGGAGATCAGCCGACGGGAATTGCTGTGCACATTGGAGGACATAGCCGAATGTGTGCAGCGGAATCTCTCCCCCGAGGGCAGCGCCCTGTTGCTCTATCCCTCAGTACGGCTGCCGGAGCTTAATACAGCGGTGGAAAAGTCTTTGCTTGACATAATTGACACCCTTCCCGCTGCTGGTTTGAAAGAGCACATGATTTGCCACATCCGGCATAAAGGACAATAGCATGAAGATAAGAAGCGCCCTTCTCCTGCTGCTGACCACAGCCACTTTGCTGGCTTGGACCTACATTCACTATCAATACCAGCAAAACCATGCCCTTAAGCTGGAGCAGCTTTCCCGTCTGCCCATGTATGTGTATCTGGCGGACAGCACCAGAGTGGATTCCTTGACCACCCAGTTGAAACAGATACCCCAAATACGCACCCTGACTGTGGAAAGCGGCAGCCAGGCAGTTTCCGAGCTCGTTGCTGCCTATCAGCTTCCGATCACTGAATCCATGCTGGAGGAATATACCTTTCCCAGTGTGGTTACAGTGATCTTCAACGGGGAGCTGGCCTCTCTGGCTGCCCGGCAAAGAGTCCTGAACATTCTGTCCGGATTGAAGATCGAGCCGAACGACATTGACAGCCAGTCCCTGGCTTGGGAACTGCTGGAAAAGGAACTTGAGCTGCTAAGCCAGCGCTGGTCTGATTTCATCATCTTTTCAGCAGTCCTGGTGCTGTTGCTGATCATCTTCTCCCAGATCAGTCTGTATTTCCATTTTCTGCTGCAAACCAAAAAGGAGAAAAGCTCCATCATTGACCACCTGCAAATGCATAGAACCAAGCTCTACACCAATTTTCTCCTGTTGTTCCTGCCAATGCTGATCAATCTGGGCACCTATTTCGGACTGGTCTATTACGAACAGATCAAAGATCTGGTGGACTGGTTGTTCTTTGTGATCCAGTTTGGCACTGTGCTGACAGGAACCCTGATTGCCCTGATCGTGATCAATGTGCAGCAGTATGGGATGATGTGGAGTCCGGGCCTGATAACTGTTTCCATGCCCGCTGATCGAGATGGCCCTGATTCCTAACCTGCTCACCCTGTTGCGGATACTGCTGATCCCGCTGTTTTTATATCTGGTGTTTTTCAGCCAGTTTAATTACCGCATCACCATTGCTTTGATCGTCTTTACCCTGGGGGCGCTGACCGATTTCCTGGATGGCTATCTGGCGCGCAAGTGGAAAGTGATCAGCGACTTTGGCAAGATCGCCGATCCTCTGGCAGACAAGCTGCTGGTGCTTTCCGCCCTGGCGGGGCTGACCTGGTTGGAGCCTTTTCGGCTCTTCGTATTAATCTTCATCCTGATCGCCCTGCGCGAGGCCGCTATCACCATCCTGCGCGAGGTCTACAAAGCCCGGGGCATCATCGTGCCCGCCGACAAACTGGGCAAAGTGAAGACCTTTCTGCAAATGACCGGCATCATCGCTGCCTACATTATCTGGATCGCCCATCCGCACGATCTGCCCCGGTTCTACACCATTGCCGCCCATGTCTGGTTCGGGCTGGTGGCAGCGTTAACCATCTACAGCGGGGCATTGTACCTGAAGCCTCAAACCCGCTGAGGAGGAACCCATGAAGCTATACTGCATCATCACACTCACCTTGCTGCTGCTCTTTTCCTGTGGCAAAAGCGCCGAGGAGCGCGGCATGTATGACAAATATGACTCTTTGGTGGATAGCAGCAAACCGATTTCCTTTGGTGAAAACAGCGAGATCTACTTCTTTGCGGACACCCCCAATTCCTCAGTGGTCTATGGCGTGCTGGATTCCTCGCTGTCCCGCACGGTTCAGCTGACGGTGGAGGAGCGCTACTTTGAGCTGATCAATTCCCCCATCACCGAATTTGAGAATCTCAAGCGCTACAAAAACCTGATCTTTTGCGGCACTCTTTCCGGCAGGGACGAAGTTTCCCGCCACATCCGGTCCGTTCTGGACCAGGAGCTCCAAAACAAGGTGAAGCAAAGCGGGGCGGAGCTGTTCCTCGTTAAAAACCACTATGTGCGGGACCAACTGCTGATCTATCTGCTGGCGGACAATCCCGAGCGCCTGCTCCTGCTGGCTGAACTGCAGGCAAACCAGCTTTTTGACATTCTGCTGGAACGCTTCGAACTGCGCCAGGCCTATCAGGTCTATCAAGCCAGCGTGATCGATAAGAAGCTGTTCGCCGACCTGCCCTTCACCATCAAGATCCCCCAGAATTATCAGCTCTATTCCAATGACCAGGCAGGCAGGTTTCTCTCCTTTGTCTTTCATGGCCGGCACCCCAGCCTCGATCTTCCGGACAAGTATGTCTCCGTCTATTATGAGGAAGCGGTTCAGAATCCCGTGAATCCCGAGTGGCTCCAGCAGAAGAGAATGGAGCTGGCTAATAAATACTTTGAAGGCGATGAATTGCTGCCCGGCCGCCAGAGCTTTGAGCAGGTGAAACTGGGGGATTACGATGCCCTGAGGATGCGTGGCGCTTGGATCAATAAAGACATCCGCGGCGGAATCGGAGGCGCCTTCCAGACCTATGCCATCTGGCATGAAGCCACCCAAAAGGTCTATCTGATCGACAACATCGCCTATTTCCCATCTGGAAACAAGCTTCCCCTGTTGCTGGAGTTGGGAATGATCTCCGCTTCGCTGCAGATCAAGTAAAGAAGCCTCCTGATGCGTTACCGGTTGGGCATTGCCTGTGTGATCCTGCTGCTTTTGGCAGCCTGCGCGGCGAACCGTCCCCTGCTGACGGAGCAGCCCCTGCAGGACAGGTCCAAACCCACCTACCTTTCCGTCTATTATTTCATCACCGGAATGATCATGCAGTCCCAGGGGAATTATGACCTGGCCGACCAACTGCTGCGCAAAGCCCAGGACAACGATCCCAACAGCTATCAGATCCAGAAGCAGGTGTTGCTCAATTCCCATTATCTCTATTATGAACGGCTGTTGGATGAAAAACAGCTGAAGGACATCATCGCCAGCTATGCCAGGCGGATCAGCTTTGATGAAGAGATACTGAACTCCAATTATTCGTTTTTTGAGGGGGTGCAGGACAGCCTTGCCCTGGCGCAGACAATGCACCTTCTGGTCACGAATTATCCCAGTGCCCAGACCTATATCCAGCGCTTCATCTATGGCTACAAGCATCTGAATGAACCTGATATCCGTTATCTGGATCTGGCCTTCGAGCTGGCTCAAAACAGTCCGTTGCAGCTCAGATTTCTCTCCCGCTTCTATTTTATCCTGGGCCAGCAAAAGGCCCATGCTGCTGCGCAGCGCCTGCTGGAGATTTCCCCCGATCCGGAATCCCATGAAATGATGGCGGAGCTGATCCTCAGCAGCAAGGATCAGGATGCCGCCCAGGCCTATTTTGCCAGCCTGTCCTACCCCGCCGATTTCAGCTATATGAGTCAATTCTTGACCATGGCCTATCACGCGCGGCAGCCGGAGATCATCCTTGCCCTCGGCCAGCCCATCTTGCAGACCTTGGATGTGGACTTGCTCTATCTGCTCGGATTCAGTGCACTTACGAACAATCGTCCCGACCTGCTGCGGGAGATCGAACGCGCTTTACCGCTCAGCCTCGATCCCGAACAGAGCAAAGAATCACTCTATGCCATGCTGATCGCCGGGTCATTGTCTGGTGAAGAAGAACGCCTGCTGGATGATCTGGCGGACAAGATCAGCAGCAGCTATGGATTCGGAGAAATCTATACTTTTTACAATATTGCATCAGCCGCCCTGCTTCCTGATTCAGAGGCCAGGCAGGTTTCGGAGTTTCAGGCGGATTTTATTTCCCAGGTCAAACTCCGCTTCTCCGATTCCGCTCCGGTGCGCTACCTTGAGGCCCTGGCCACAGCCATCGGGGACAGCACCTTCAGCGGCTATGAAGCTGCCCGCTATGAATTGGTCGATCAGCTGTGGCGCCAGGGAAAGCACTCCGAAGATGATCTGGAGTTTCTGGTTAACTATATGTTTAACAACGGGATGCTGGAGGAAAGGCGGGCGGTTCTGGTCTCGGCTTTGAGCCTCTATCCCGATAACCCCGGTTTCCTGAACGACCTGGGTTATTCCCTGCTGATCGAGGGCGTGGATCCCGACCAGGCGGCAAAACTGATCTTTCGCGCCCTGGATTTTGAACCGGATAATCCCTATTTCCTGGACAGCATCGCCTGGTATTATTACCTGATCGGGGATTACCAGATGGCGCTCTACTATGTGGAAATCCCCAAACAGATGGAAGACATGCCTGCCGAGATCGCCTATCACATCGGAGCCATCTATTTGGAACTAAAGGATTTTGACCTGGCCAAGCACTATCTCTACCTTTCCATCAGCATCGGGGAGGATGCGGAACACGTTGTGAGGGCGCGCCAGGCCCTGCAAAGAATCCCCTGACCGGAACTCCTTGTGGTGTTGGGTAGGGAGACCGGAATAGAAAAGTAGAAGATACATTACCGGGTTCCCATTACGATCAACCCTGACCTGCGGAACTATCCTGCTTTTCCACTCCATCCGTATGAATATCATTGGAAGTATAATATATTATAGGTAGTTATGTTGTTCGTTTTACTTTATCCCTTCAACCACAGTATATTAGGCGCACCGTACTATCTTCTCCCCCGTTAGCAATACGGAATCATTACGGAGTCATTACGGATTAAATCCGTAATGACTCCGTAATGATTCCGTATTGCTAACGGGAGCGATGTCTTTTGGT
>CAZVXK010000116.1:0-8784 GCA_964631665.1 uncultured Candidatus Cloacimonadota bacterium
CAGCTCAACCCCGGCCCCATCTTTTCTCTTTTCTCTTTTCTCTTTTCTCTATCCTCCCCCATCATCAGCACGCCAGCCCAACCCCGGGTCCATCTTTTCTCTTTTCTCTTTTCTCTTTTCTCTAAAAAATGAACCAGATCAACCTCAAGAAAAACATACTGCTCAGCGGCTCGTCACGTATTGCTATCATGTTGGTTTCATTTCTGACGGGCTGGATCAGCACTCGTTTTCTGGGAGTGGAGCTGAAAGGGCAGTACAGCTATCTGATCACGATCAGCAGTTTCACTTGGATCGCGCTGGATTTGGGCATTCACAAGACCTATCCCTATCTGCTGCGCCGGGAACCGGAAAACAAGGGGATCATCTTCTCCTGGGTGCTGTTGCAATTTGTGGCCGAAGCGCTGATCCTGGGCACCCTGGGGCTGCTGTTCATGCAAACCTGGAGCCGGCTGCTGAGCTTTGCCTTCAGCCCCTGGCACATCCTGCTGGTGGTGGGCGTGATCACCCTCACCAAGATGCAGTTGCAGCTTCAGATGTATTATCTGGGCCGGGACCTGGTGAAGCAGAATTCGCTGTATCAATTCCTGAACAGTTTTGTGATGCTGGTGCTGGTGGGAGTGGGATATCTGCTGCTGAGGGATGTTAACCGACTGCTGTATGTGCTGCTGGCCTATAATATCGGAATGCTGGCGGCGCTGGCCGGATACACGCACCGGGAGCTGTTTTCCCGCTTCTGGCAAGGCTTCCGGCTGCGCTATATCCTGCGCGCCTATGGCATGGGCTGGCGGGTGTTCCTCTCCAGCCTGTTCATCATCCTGCTGATCCGCTTCGATGTGGTAATCATCAAACAGCTGCTGGGCGATTTCAAACAACTGGGCATCTATGCCGTGGCTGCAAACATCGTGGACATGTTGCAGATGGCGGCGAACTTGGTGGGCGGTCTGCTGCTGGTGAAGATGTCCGGCCTGGATGCCGACGAACCCCGCTGGAGATTGCTGCGCAAGGTGTTCATGGTGTTCTTCCTGCTGCTGGTGGCGGCGAATCTGGGCTTTGTGCTGGTGGGAAAACCATTGCTGGGGCTGATGTATGGGAAGCCTTTTGTGCCTGTTTATGATGTGTATCTGTGGCTGATCCCGGCCAGCTTCGGACTGGCGTTTGGCTCGCTGTTCAACACCTATCTCTGGAGCAAGGGCTTTCCCCTGATCTCAGTGTTGCTGCCGCTGCTGGCACTGCTGAGCAACATCGCTTTGAACTATCTGCTGATCCCGCTCTGGGGCATCAAAGGCGCCGCTCTGGCCACCAGTATTGCCTATATCCTGTGGTTCCTGCTGATCCTGGTCTATGAGCAGTTCTCATCCCAAGGAAAGTTGCTCAAACACCTGCTGCCCGCCTGGCAGGACTGGAAAGACCTCTACCAGGAAGCCCGTAACTACCTCATCTCTCTGAAAAATCAATTACTTCACCGCCGGGGATATACTTGATGGCGCCGCCGGTGTTGATGTCCCGGCAGGGTCCGGCTTCGATCTCGGCGCTGTCCGTGTAGCCACGCTGCTCCCAGAATCCGGGCAGATAGTATTCCATCAGTTCTACCTTCACCACCGATTTGGCGGATTTGTAGCCCCAGAGATAGGGAATGAAGGCGCGCACCGGCCCGCCATAGTCCTCGGTGAGGTATTCGCCGTCGAAGCTATGCGCCAGCAGGGATTTCTCCTTGAGGGCAATCTCCAGCGGGATGGAGGTGTCGTAAACTTCGCCCACCGACCAGAAGCGGACATAGCGGCAACTGGGCTTGATACCCACTTCCTGCAGCAGGGTGGAGAGCGCCACCCCTTTCCAGAGACCGCCCACCGACCACCGGGTTACGCTGGTCAGGCGTCCCTGCACCTCGGTTTGGGGCAGCGCGTTTAGTTCCTTCCAGGTGAAGATCCTGGGACGCTCGCAAGCACCGGTAACCCTGATCTCCCAGTTTTCCCGGTCCAGGGCTCCGGGATGCCCTTCCGCCCAGAAGATGGGGGTGTTCAGTTTGGCCAGTTTATGCATGGTCTCTCCTTGAAGGGGTTGTTTCCCGGCAGCGGCATCCTTGGCTCCACAGCTTGTCTGGACAAGGCTCAGCAGCCCAAGCAGCAGGATGAAGGACAGATGTGACCTCAGTCTTCCTGCTCCTGGTTTTGGACAAACAAGTGGTTGATGATGTCGGTGGGGATGATGGAAGCGGTGCCACGCTGTTTGGCCAGCTCCTCGGCGGTCTTGCCCAGCAGGTAGGCGGCGTTGATGGCGGCGTTGGGAATATCAAGCCCCTGCCCCAGAAAGGAAACGATGATCCCGGCCAGCACATCACCGCTGCCGCCGGTGGCCAGGCCGTCATTTCCGCTGGTGTTGATCAGCGTCAATTCTCCGTCGTGATAAATGCTATAGTGGCTTTTCAGCAGCACCCGGGCTTTATTACTGGCCACGAAAGTCTTCAGGTGGGTGAGGCAGTCCTCATCAAGCAAATCCTTTTCAATGCCGGCAAGGCGGGCGAATTCACCCCAGTGGGGCGTGAGCAGCAGGTTCTTCTTAGAAAGGTATTTCTTCAGGGCTGGATTCTCGGAGATCAGGTTGATGCCATCCGCGTCCACCACCAAGGGCTGTTTCACATGTTTGAGCACGATCTCCAGCAGCTGGAGGGCATAGTCGTCCCGGCCCAGGCCTGGTCCGATCAGCACGGCATCGGCATCCGAGAGCAGATGCAGCAGTGCTTTGGAATCCGACCTGCCGGTCTTGGAATCTTCCGGAATGGCCAGGGACAGCGCCTCGGTGAGTTTGTTGGCATAGATGCCGATCATCTCCATCCGATGCAGCACATAAGCATAGCCGGCCCCTGAGCGCAAGGCTGCCTGGGCGGACATCACGGAGGCACCGGTATAGCCGGGAATTCCACCAAAGATATATACCCGCCCATAGTCGTTTTTATGGGCATAGGGATTGCGTAAAGGAGGGTTAAAATCATCTTCGGTAAAGAGTAAGGCGCTCTTGATATCCTCATAGTACTGACTGGGAATGCCAATGGGCACGATGATAATGTCCCCGCAACAGACGCGCCCCTCGCCCAGGATATTGCCCAGCTTATAGCTTTCGATGCAGAGGGTGGCATCCGCCATCACGCAGTTTTCGGCAAAACCGGTGTCTGCATCCAATCCGGAGGGAATGTCCACAGATACCACAATGGAATTGCAGTCTGAGACGATCTCGAACAGTTCACTGATCCAGGGCAGGGGTTCGCCCTTGAAGCCGATGCCATAGATGGCATCCACCACTATCGCAAAGGACTCGATCAGCTCGCTCACCAAAGTAAGGTCCTTTTCCCCGTCGATATCGATCACCGGAATGTTCAGCGCCCGGCAGCACTCCAGATTGGCCTTGCTTTCCGGGCTCAGCCTGCCTTTGCCGATCTGGAAAATGGTAACCTCGATGCCGGCATAGCTCAGCCAGCGGGCGATCACAGCTCCGTCTCCACCATTGTTTCCAGTGCCACAGAGCACCAGAACTCCGCCTTTGATGCTGAAACCATAGCTCTTCTGGATGATCCGGGCGCAAGCCTGTCCCGCATTCTCCATCAGGACACGGGCGGGCAGGTTGAACTCCCGGATGGTGCGGGAATCCAGTTCTTTCATTTGGGAGGAGGACAGCACATTGATCATAATTTCTCCTTTTTGATGGGTGCGGTATGCAGCTTGATCTCGAAGGTGGTGCCTTCGTTCAGGTTGCTTTCCAGGACACGGATCTGTCCCTGGTGATATTCATCGATGATACGCTTTGCCAGGCTGAGTCCCAAGCCCCAACCGCGGGTTTTGCTGGTGACGCCCGGTTCGAAGATCTTCTTCCACTGGCCGCGGGGGATGCCCCGGCCCTCATCCCGCACCAGCACATACACCCATTTCTCCTTGCGGGTGGCGGTGATAATGATGTTCCCGCCCTTTTTGCCCATGGCGTCCACGCAGTTCTTGATCAGGTTTTCCAGTGTCCATTTGATCAGTTCCACATCCAGCATCACGTTCACCTCCTCGATCCTGGAGATGAGGTGGATGTCGATGCGGGCGCCCAGATGGGGCATGCGGTGGCGGAAATATTCCACGATCTCCACCAGGACATCATGCAGGTGCACCGGTTGCAGCGAGGTCTTGGAGCCAACCTTGCCGAAGCGGGAGGCAATGTTTTTCAGCTGGGTGAGGTCGGTGGTCATGAATTCGATGATCTTGTCCAGATCGGGGCGCTTGCCACCGGCGGGAGCTTCCTTCAGATAATCGATCCAGCCCATCAGCGAGGTGATGGGGGTGCCAAACTGGTGTGCCGTCTCCTTGGCCAGCCCGATCCACAGCGTATCCTTCTCAGTGCGCCGCAATAGCAGCAGCCCATAACTGCCAAAGGCGACCAGCATGATGGCGATGGCAAATTCCAGGATTACGATATAGCGGATCTGGGAGAGGGATTTGGGAGAGGAGAAATAGATATAGCCCAGGCTGTCCGCTTCGTTGCTGAGTGGGATCTCGCTCATGGTGTGGATGCGGTTGAACAGCTTACCACGGTCCTCCAGGCCCACATCTTCCCAACGCAGGGCTTCGGAAACATCCACATTGCGCCAGAACATCGGATTCTTATTGCGGTCGGTGACGATCACGGAATAATCTATATGCTTGATAAATTCCTGCAGCGAAACCGGCCGGGAATAGAACACATAGTTCGTGATCAGGCTGTCCACCAGGATAGGGGTGCGGGTCATATCCTGCATGCAGAGTTGCAGATGCTGCTGCTCTTCCGGTTCCAGCGAGGCATAGGGGGTTCCATAGGGCACCTGGACATGGCTCCAGGCCACCGGCTCCAAGTCCTCATCGGTAACAATGATGGGAAAAGGATTTTTAGGCATGAATTCGGAAAGGATATAGTCGCTGATCGCCTCTTCGTAATTGGGCGATCCCGCCGATTTGAAATAGTTCGCACTCAGCTCACTGAGCAGCTGCACATATTGCTCCGCCTGTTTCAGATAGACGTCCGTATAGGCGATATACTTGGCAAAGATGCGCGGCACGTATTCCTGCTCGTTCTTGGCATTCTGGATCAGCACCTGGGTATAGACGGCGAAAAAGACAAAGATCACCAGGCTGCCGAAGATCAGATACAGCCGCATGCTATGGAAGCGATTAATGCTTTTTCGCAAGTTCCCAGATGGCGTCGAGTTCTTCAAGGCTTGCTTCATGGATTTCGTCTCCGTTTTGCTGATAATGCTGCTCGATATAGTGGAAGCGGCGGTTGAATTTGCGCGTGGTCTCCTTCAGGGCGCTTTCGGCATCGATATGCAGCTTGCGGGCAAGGTTGACCAGAGTGAACAGCAGATCCCCCAGTTCTTCACGCACCTGGATGGCATCGTCCGCGGCCAGGGCTTCCTTCAGTTCACCCCTTTCCTCCTCCAGTTTGGCCAGGATGGGCTCCACCTCCGGCCAGTCGAAACCCACCGAAGCTGCCTTCTCCTGGGTGCGCTGGGCATAGATCAGGGCGGGCAGGGAACGCGGAATCCCCTCCAGCACGCTCTTGCGTTCATGCTTTTCCGCCTGTTTGAGGCGTTCCCAGTTCAATTTCACGGCATCGGCATCCCGCAGCTCCAGTTCCCCAAACACGTGCGGATGCCGGCGCACCAGCTTGTCCGCTATCTTGACCAATACGTCGCCAATGCTGAATTTACCCTCTTCGGTGGCGATCTGCGCCTGGAACACGATATGCAGCAGCAGGTCGCCCAGTTCCTCCAGCAGAGCGGCATCGTCGCCATCCTCGATGGCTTCCACCGCTTCATAGAGTTCCTCGATGAAGTTCGGTACCAGGCTCTGCGGAGTCTGTTTCAGATCCCAGGGACAACCGGAGAGCGGATCGCGCAGGCGGGCAATGATCTGCACCAAACGTTCGAATTCTGTCATAGCGGCACCTCCTCGATTTCTGGAGCCCTCTGCTTACTGCCCGTGTGCAGCATGGCGTTCACCGCAGCGAAATAGATCCACACAAAATAGTTCCAGCGGATCGAACTGGGCAGCACGCTGGCCGGCAAAAACAGCACCAGCGAGCACAGATACATCAGATAGCGGCTGCGCTGCCGGCCTTCCGAGCGCCGGTATAAGCGCCACAGGCCGGCCAGCCAATGCAGGTAGAGCCAGACAAATCCTCCGAAGATGAGGATCCCCCAGTTTCCGAACAGCTCCATCAGGAAATTGTGCGGATTGGTCATCCAGCCGGTGCGCAACATCGCTTCGCCGCGCATTTCCGGCTCGAAATTGCCGCCGCCCACACCCATGAAACCCTTGCGGGCGGACATCTCAAAGCTTTCCACCAGCAGTTGCTCGCGGATCTGCACCGAGCCCATATAGGCGGCGCTGCGTTCGCTGCCGATGGAGGCGGTCTGGTGCTGCATCACCTTCCAGATCAGGCCGATCTGTTTCTGATAGCGCAGATAGATCCCTCCGCCGATGAGGCCCACCACCAGCACGAAAGCCAGTTTGTGCCTCCACTTCACCTGGAACAGGAAAAAGTAGAGCATGAAAGCCCCCAGCGCCAGCATGCCGATACGGGCCAGTTGAATGGTCATGATGATCATGATGATCACGATCACCACGCCGCTCAGATAGCCCCAGCCCCGGTGCCGGGCAAGTTTCGGCATAAACAACAGAAAGGGGCTGAACAGCATCAGATAGGCCGCCAGGTTGTTTTCGTTGTAAAAAGGCCCCGTGGGCATATAGGAGATCCTGCCATAATAGCGGGAAGTGGGCAGATGCGAAAAGCTGGACAGTTCCCACAGCGCGGTCGCCACATAGAGCAACACCATGCCCGCCAGGAACCAGGGCACCCGGTCCAGAAACTTCTGCTGGGTGAACAGTTTGCCAAAGGCCAGAAACAGGATCAGATAGCGCAGGATCCACAGACTGTAAAGCAACACCTCGTCCCGGTCCTGCGCCCACACATAGGAGGCGAGGTTGAAGATCAGCCAGAACACCAGAAACAGCACCGGAAGGATATTGTGCGCCCCGATGAAGCGGGTTTCCGGATAGATCAGGATCAGCGCCAGGCAGCCCAGGGCGAAGAGCGCATGCGGGGCATAGAGCAGTGCCGGATGCAGGGGATAGAATTCCACAAGGGCATACAGCGCCATCAGATAGGGCAAATAGCGGAGCAGGGGCTGGGCTTTGGTCACAGCTCTGTAGTCTGGTCTCCGGGCTCGGATTTTCCCCTCAGGGCGCCGATGATGCGGTCCACCTTGTCCCGATGGGTAACCAGCAGGTTTTCCTTCACCACAGCCAGAAAACAAGCCAGCAGGAAAGCCATGAAGGTAACCACGCTCACCAGGACGGCACGCTTGGGTTTGGAGCGCAAGCCTGCCAGCGAGGGGCGGTCCAGGATGTCGAAATCCGGCATCTCGCGCAGCTCTTCCAAACGGGCGATCTCATATTGGGGATACAGATATTCAAAGACCTTCTGCTTGATCTCCAGGTTCAGCTTCAGTTGAGCGAATTGCAGCGCCAGATCAGGGATGCGGTCGATCTGCAGCACATATTCCGGCAACAGCGGAGTCTTGCTGTCCTCGAACTGCTTGATCTTGTCGGACAGCACCTTGCGCCGCTTGGCCAGCTCGGCCAGCACCGGCGAATCGGGCTGGTATTGCTGACGTGCCACCTCATACTCGATCTCGGTCTTATAGTATTCGGAAATGCTTTCGCTATATAGGCTTATCAGTGCTGTGGTCTGCTCGTCCAAGCCGATGGCGCGGTTTCTCTTCTGAAAATCCCGCACCGCCGTGGCCAGGGATTCGATGTCGGCCTTGGTGCTTCCCACCTGTTCTTCCAGGAAGATGCGTTGCAGTTTGCTTTTGCTGCCGCGGTTGGTGAGCAGATAGCTTTGCAGCTCATCCAGATAGAACTGGGCGATGTCCCTTGAGAACAGCTTGTCCCTGGTCTCCACGCGGATGGTGATCAGCTTGCTTTCCTCGTCCACCGAGATCCGGGTAACGCTGCTGGCCAGCTTGAATACCGCCTTTTCCATCGCCTCGTCCAGCGGCAGATGCTCCAGCTTGAAATAACGGATCAGGTCGAAGTGGCCGATCACCTTCTCCCGGAAGGTGCGGCTTTGCATGATGGTGACGAATTCCACCGCCGGATCCTTCTGGGCGCTGCCCAACGGGCTTTTGCCGATGATCCCCATCAGGCCGGAATCCAATCCGCTCAGCGAACCGGAATCGGCGATGGGAACGATCACCGCCTTGGAGATCCAGTATTTGTCCACCACCAGGGCATAGATGATGGCGCCAATGGCAAAGAGCAGCGTGAAAACGATCACGAACCATTTGCGCCTGGCTATCACGTAGAGCAGGTCGAAAAGACCCAGATCCTTAGTCATAATCACCACTTTTTAAGTTATTTAACTCCAGTGTGCACCATCAGGGGAAAGCGCTTAATTTGTCAATCGCATTTTCAGGCGGGAGCGGGGCGGGGCTGCCTTGGGAAAGGGATCGGCAGGGGATGGATGGCCGGCTGGGGAAAGGGTTCTCCGAAGTAGATACAGGCAGCCAGCCGGCCAGTTCC
Organism: uncultured Candidatus Cloacimonadota bacterium; assembly: GCA_964631665.1. Classification (GTDB taxonomy): domain Bacteria; phylum Cloacimonadota; class Cloacimonadia; order Cloacimonadales; family Cloacimonadaceae; genus Syntrophosphaera. The sequence continues at coordinate 8,595 of CAZVXK010000116.1, forward strand.
GGACTGTTACTGCAGGGTTGATCCGTTTTCCGACATCGATTGCTGGCTGGAATGCTTTCTGAACTGCACCTTGAATCGTGAATTTTCCTTTGGAGCACTTCTTTCACAAGCAAATTATGTGCAGATTTCCCGTATCGCACTTCTGAAGCGCATTCCACGGGCATTGATCAGCCAGGCGGGACGTTTGGAT
>CAZVXK010000117.1:0-8590 GCA_964631665.1 uncultured Candidatus Cloacimonadota bacterium
AATAAATCCTTGACGATTTGAGCCCGTATTCAAAAATAGCCAGATATTTCACTTTGCCGGGACTGAGTTTCCCGGGCGTGAGAGGAGTGTCAAATGCTAAAACGATGCCTGCTAATCGGTTGCGCCCTGCTGACCGTCACCTTCGGCTTTGCCGATTATATGGTCAATTATGAGGGGCCCGGCGAGACCAAGACCTACTATGCAAGCGGAAATGTGACCCTGAGCGGGATTGACTGGAATCTGACCGAAGCCCTGATCGGCACTGAATCCTATGAGGTGATCAACGGCATCCGCTCCGCCCGGATGCGGGGCTTTGGCACTTCCGCGATGACCATGCTCGCCAACAAGGACAACGGCATCGGCATGGTCAGCCTGCTCCATCGCCGCTTCAATTCGACCGATCCGCAACGCGAGTGGAAGGTGGAATACAGCGTGGACAACGGCAGCAGCTGGACTCAGGCGGGCGGAAGCTTCACCGCCAATGAAGAGGTGCAGACCTTCACCGCCCTGGTGAATGTGTTGGGTTCGGCCCGGATCAGGATCAAACCGGTGGTGGAAAGCGGCGCAACGGCCAACCGGATCAACATCGACGACATCACTCTGACCGACTATTTCAGCCCGGATCCGGTGCTGGTGGTCAATCCATCTTTGCTATCGGGTTTTCACTATGAATTCGGCCAGGGACCCTCGGCTTCCCAAAGCTACCAGATCTTGGGGTCGAATCTGCTGCCCCCCTCCGGAACTATCGCCATCACTGGTTCCGCCAGCTTTGAAGTATCCGCGGACAATGTGGATTTCTTCTTCTCCACCAGCCTTCCCTACAGCGGTGGAAGCATATCCCAGACCCTGTATCTGAGGTTGAAGGAAGGCCTGAATCCCGGACTGTACTACAACGAAAACATCAGCCACAGCGGAGGCGGCTTCATGGCGATGCTCACCGCCAACGGCAGCGTTACCTCCGCCAATACCTCCCTCACTTTGGATGGCTACTACCAGAATTTCACTTCCTTCGTCAGCATGGACACCCTGCCGGTGGGCTGGTCGCTGAGCGACAGTTACACCTATGGCGGGTATTTCGGCTATGGCTCTGCCGGCGGTTTGCGGGGTGAGGGCACTTTCGGCATCCAGCTTACCGCCACGGCTCCCAATAACAACCTCACCGCTGTGCTCACCCTGATCAATGACACCAGCTCCACCCTGGAAGCTTTGAACATTTCCTATCTGGGCAGAGTGGAGCGCGTCACCGAGCCCGGCACGCCCAAATGGATCGTATGCGTGAACGGAGAGGAGATCCCGGAACTGGAGTTCGATACGGCGGATGGGGTGAATGCTCTGCGCAGCACCACGCTCACCGGCTTGAACATTCCATCCGGGGGAGCCATCAGCTTTTCCTGGTTCACCACCAGTGCGGGGACTTCCGGTGTCCGGCGCCAGATCGGCATCACTGATCTGAACATCAATACGAACTTCGCCGTGAATCCCAGTATTGATATCACCGCAGATCTGACCGCTTTCGAAACCGAGCTGGGCACCCCCTCTGCCGCCCAAAGCTATTTCCTCTCCTCAACCGCGCTCACCTCCGACATCCTGGTTTCCGCTCCCTTCGGTTTCGAACTCTCCACCGATGATCTATCCTACTACGGCACATTAACTTTGCCCGCCACCTATGCCGCTGATGTATATGTGCGCATGACCGGAACGCAGGCGGGGGTCTATGGCGCCAATATCGTGCATTCCAGCGCGGGGGTGATGGACACCTATCTGCCCGTGGTGGGAACAGTTACCGGTGAATCCGTGGGCTATGCCACCGACCTCTTGATCAGCGAATACATCGAAGGCAGCAGTTACAACAAGGCGCTCGAGATCTTCAATGGAACCCCGGATGAGGTGGATCTTTCCGATTATCAGCTCGAGACCTACTTCAATGGCGGGCTCACACCCCAAACCATGGCGCTTTCCGGTACTCTGGCCCAGGGGGAGGTTTTCGTGGTGGCGCATGGCTCGGCAGCGCCGGCAATTCTGGCGGTGGCAAATGCCACCAATAACAATGTGGCGAATTTCAACGGGGATGACGCCATCGCCTTGAAAAAGATCAGCACCGGTGGCTTTGTGGACATCTTTGGCGTGATCGGAAACGATCCTGGCGATGCCTGGACCGGCGAGGGGGGATACAGCACCCAGAACAAGACCCTGGTGCGCAAGGCCACTGTCAATGCAGGGATCACGGAGAATCCTTCCGGAACCGGCCCCTCCGCCTTTACCACCTTGGTTTCGCAATGGGATCTTTATGATCAGGACACCTTCACCTTTTTGGGTTTCCACGATTTCGAATACAGCGGGGAAGAGGTCTTTGCACCAACGCAGCAGGCGTCGAACATCATCCTCTATCCCGCCAACAACGAAATCACCGCGGAATGGACACCCGGAAACGGCGCCCGGCGCATTGTGAAGATCAATACCTCGAACACCTTCACTCCCCCCGTGGACGGCACCAGTCCAATAGCCAACACCTACTATGGCGGCTCCGGCGAGCAGGTGGTCTTCAATGGCGCCACCCAGATCATCGATTCCTTCCCGTTCAACGGAGTTTCGGTTTCAGGACTGGCGCCCAACACCACCTATTGGTTCCGGGTATATGAATACAATGGAACCGGCAGCGGCACCAGATACAACATCGCTTCCGGAGTGAACAATCCGATCAGCGGAAACACCACCAACACCCAAACCAGCGGTTACTATGCAGGGATCACCGGCTATGGCAGCATGCTGAAGACCAATCTGCACACCCTGGTCCGCACCACCCACACCACCCCATACTCCTATAACGCGCTCTGGATACAGCTTCCCTACACAGACGAGGATCCGGAAAACACGGATAACGTGGTCGAGATCTACACCGGCTGGAGCGTGCCCAAGACGCATTATGGGGAAGGCACCACCACCTGGAACCGTGAGCACACCTGGAGCAAGAGCCATGGCGATTTTGGTGATGTCGCCCCCGCCGGCACCGATCTGCACCACCTGCGCCCCTGCGATTCCACGGTCAATTCCGCCAAAAGCAACAAGGATTTTGACAATGGCGGCGTTCCCTATGTGGATGCCTCCCCCTATCCCGGCTATTCCGGAGACACGGGATGCTACACCACCGCCTATTCCTGGGAGCCGAGGGACGAGGACAAGGGCGATGTGGCGCGGATGATCATGTATATGGCGGTGCGCTATGAAGGCACGGACACCTCCTATGATCTGGAGATCGTGGATTATGTGAATAGCGAGGGCGGCACCAATGCCCCCTATTATGGCAAGCTTTCCACCCTGCTGAGCTGGCATGTGGAGGATCCACCCGATGCCAGGGAAATGCAGCGCAACGACCGCATCCACGAACGCCAGGGCAACCGCAATCCCTTCATCGACCATCCTGAATTCGCCCGGCAGATCTGGAGCCCGGTTCCCCTCTCTGCCACCAATGTGGGCCCCAACGGTTTCACAGCCCAATGGAGCACCCCCATTTCCGCCACCAAATACTTTCTGCAGGTGGCAACCGACAGCCTCTTCCTGCAAACGGTGCCCGGCTATGCCAATTACGATGCCGGGCTTACCACCGGCAAGGTCATCTCCGGCCTGGACAGCGGAACCACCTACTATTTCCGGCTGCGTTCCTATTTCCTGAGCGGCTACAGCATGTATTCCACCTTCCTCAGCGTAACCACCACCAGCCCTGTCCAACCCACTGCGGCTTTGTCTGCGGAATATGCGCTGAACGAAGCCAATCTGGAGGGGGCGGTTCTCACTGTGGAGCTATCCGACACGGCTTGGATGGATTCCATCCTGCTGCCGGGGAATTTCATGCTGAACAACGTGCCGGCGGGTCTTACAATCCTGAGCGTCAACTATCTGAGCCCGGTTTCCGCCAGCCTGGTGCTCTCCTTTGATGGAAGCGATTTTGATGATAATGCCTCTCTAACCCTCACCATCGCCGCCGTGGAGATCACCGCTGGCTCAGATCTGACCAGTTCAGCTCTCACGATCATTGCCCATGTGGAAAGCCTGGTCAGCATAGACCTGCAGTCGGGCTTGATCATCCTGAACATCGTGGAAGTGGAAAATGCAGCCGGCTACAAGATCTTCGCCTCCGGCCAGCCGGATGGGATCTTTACCGAGGCCACCCCGGAAGGTGTGTTCGATCCGCTGATCCCCACCCGCTGGAGCTTCGATCCCGCCGGTATGCAACGCCGCTTCTTCAAGGCGGTGGGATATCGGAATTGATCTATGTTTCAAACCTGAGCTAAGTCTGGCCGAATTAAACCTTCTGAGGATGTGAAAAAACCCGCGATACTTGCCATCAAAGTTCCGTAGGAACGTCATTTTAGATAGTAATACGTAGATATAAAAGACAACTGAGTCCCGGGACATTATTTTAGATAGCATCCGTGTGCCTCGATATCGTCAGAGTCCCGTAGGGACGACATTTTAGATAGCAACACATCGACAAGAAAAGATATTTGAGTCCCGTAGGGACGCCATATTCCGGGTCGAACATATTCATGTTAGGCAATATAAATCACCTGATATGCCGTCCCGGGACTCAACTTCATGTGGAACCCTTGGCTATCTAAAATGACGTCCCGGACTCGGATCGAAGGTTGGATTCCACATGCTATCTAAAATGCCGTCCCGATGGGACTCGCCTTCGCTGGGAATCCTTTTTCTATTTAAAATGCCGTCCCGATGGGACTCGGATCACGAGATTTTTACACCCTCTTCAGCTGGTGCAGAGCCACCTGTGTGGCTTGCCAGGCGAGTGGCTTTATACACAAGCAATCGTGGTATCTATTCTGGAACCACCGGTTTGGGTTTTCCAGACACCATTGGTCTGCAAACGGTACCGGTAGGAAAGGTTCAGAGGCAGGCTGGCGGTAACCACAATATAGGGATCCAGATAGCCGGCTCCTTTGAGCACCCTGCGAAGGATGTTGCGCCTGGAATAGAAATTGGTCAGCACCCATTCCAGCCCTGACTGCAAGGTTGAACGACTCATTTGGCGGGGTTGGAACACCACGTGTTTGAAGTCATACTTGGACCAATTCCGCTCCAGGATCCTGCCCGCTTGATCCATCTGTTCAAATAGGGGTGTACCGGGGAAGGGGGTCAGAATGGTGCATTGGAGGGCGTCAATGTTGTTTTCCAGCAGGAAGTCCAAGGTATTGGAAAACGCCTGTGGGGTGTCCCAATCGTGTCCCAAAACGATTGCCGCCTGGATGGAAATCCCGTGGCGGTGCAGTCTGGCGATCGCTTTGGCATAATCCTGGGTGCGGTTGAAATCCTTTTTCCACTCGTGCAGGTTTTGCTGGGACAGGGATTCGAACCCGATGAACAGGCCTTTGCATCCGCTTCTCATCGCCAAATCCAGCAAAGTGGCATTATCGGCTATGGTGATGCTGCATTGGCTGAACCATCTCTTGTTCAGAGGGATCATCCGGGTGAAGAGCTCATGGGCATAATCCTTGTCCGTGGTGATATTGTCGTCCAAAAACAGGATGTTCCGGCCCAGGGTCTTCAATTCGGCGATCACCTGATCCACTGGACGGGCACGGAACTTATGGTTGAAGAAGGATGTGATCGAACAATAGGTGCAGTGGTTGTTGCAGCCCCGCGTGGCTTGGATCGCCTGAGCCCAGATATAGCTGGTTCCAGAGATCAGCTTCCGGTTTGGTATCTTCAGTAACGCCAGGTCGGCAGGCCCCTTGTCATAAATGCGTTTCAGGCAGCCCTGGCGGAAATCCTGCACCATCTGGGGCAGATTCGGCTCCGCTTCCCCTATGCACACGGAATCGCAGTGCCGGAGGGCTTCCTCTGGCATAAAGGTGGGATGGTAGCCACCCATGATCACGGTTTTTCCCTTTTGATTACGGAAGATATCGGCGATCTCATAAGCCCGGGGGGCATTGAAAGTCATGAAGGATATGCCGATCAGATCCGCCTGCGCACCAAAATCCAGCGCTTCCACTTCCTCGTCCAGGATCCGTACTTTCACATTGTCCGGCAGGGAGGCAGCCACCGCCAGGCTGGTAAGCATGGAAAAGCGGAAGATCCTTGCCCGGGGGGAGGGTTTGCTGCCCGGCACTATCCTCCATTCGGGGGCTGTGGGATTGATCAGCAGAAAGTTCAGCTCACTATCCATACGCTCTCCCTCAGGTAACAAAGGAATAATGAATGATATTTCGCAATGTCTGGGCAGCAAATCTTGTTTCCATTCAGATATGATAATCAGAATTGACATCTGGCAACTCCTTTCCGGCTTTTTTCGGGTAAGAATATTTGACAGCTGATGAATAATATCAACACGGCATACAACCTGGCAGGGATAATGGTTTCGATCATCAGGGATTACTTTGCCCATCCGGTTTACTGATTGAACTGCAGGCAGATACGACATCCGCACAGTCCGCCGGCTCTGCACATTCGCTTGACAGAAACCGCCGGTTCAGAATTTTGGATTTTCAACCATGCGTCCCTGTAGCTCAGCTGGATAGAGTGGCACCCTCCGAAGGTGAAGGTCAGGCGTTCGAATCGCCTCAGGGACGCCATCAATTGAACGAAATCGGCTATGCACAATGAAGTGATCCTCACCCTGGAAGATGTCTCCAAATCCATTGGAGACCGGGAGATCTTTGCAGGGATAAATCTGGGCGTGCATGCCTTGGAAAAGATCGGTCTGGTGGGCATCAACGGTTCCGGCAAGAGCACCTTGCTGCGGATCATCTGTTCCGATTTGGCTCCCAGCACCGGAACGGTCATCACCCGCAGGCAGCTCCGGATCGGTTATCTGAAGCAGGATGCAGATCTGAATCCTGGTATCCGTGTTTTGGATTTTGTGCTTCAGGGGCGCGATTACGATCCCGAGGCGGAGGATTCACATCTGAGCAAATCCCTGCTCACTCAACTGGGGATCAGCGATTTCAATCAAACGCTGGGACTGCTTTCCGGGGGACAGCGCCGCAAGGTTGATCTAGCCCGCACTTTGGTGCCGGACCCCGATCTGCTGATCCTGGACGAGCCCACCAACCATCTTGACCTGGACACCATCGAATGGCTGCAGGAGTACCTCTTTAAGCTGAAGAAGACCGTGATCTTCGTTACCCATGACCGCTATTTTCTGGACGCCGTCTGCACGCAGATCTGGGAATTGGAATCCGGACGGCTGCATATCCATGACGGCAACTACAGCGCCTTTGTGAAGGGCAAACTGATCCGCGCCACCGACCTGCAGCGCAAGCAAATCCGCCGCAAGGCCCAGCTCAAGAAGGAACTGGACTGGCTGGCCCGGGGTGCCAAGGCCCGCAGTTCCAAGCCCAAGCATCATGTGGATCGGGTGCGGGAGCTGATCTCCAAATCCTACCTGATCTCGAACAGCGAACTGGAAATCTCGTTTCAAACCAGCCGCCTGGGCAAGACCATCCTCGAACTGCACAAACTGAGCAAGGGTTATGACGGCAGGGAGCTCTTTCGCGATATAGACCATCATTTTCAGGCGAAGGAACGCATTGGCATCATCGGAGCGAATGGCTGTGGCAAGACCACCTTGCTGAGGCTGATCACCGGCGAGGAGGAACCTGACCTGGGCAGCGTGAAAGTGGGGCTGAACACCCGCTTTGCCTATTACAAGCAGGACGAGGACAGCTTCGACCCCCGGCTCAGCGTTTATGACTACATCGCCCAATACGCAGAGGTGATCCGTACCAAAGACGGCGCCAAACTGAGCGCCACCGAGATGCTGAACCGCTTCCTCTTCGACGGCAAGATGCAACAGCAGAAGCTGGGAGCACTGTCCGGAGGCGAACGCAAACGGCTGTATCTGCTCAAATCGTTGATGTTTGGCGCCAACTTCATCATCCTGGACGAACCCACCAACGATCTGGACATCCGCACCCTGGAAATTCTGGAGGACTATCTGGACGCCTTTTCCGGCTGCCTGATCGTGGTCTCGCACGACCGCTTCTTCCTGGACCGCACCGTGGATTTCCTCTTCATCTTCGAAGGCGATTCGATCCGCAAATTTCCCGGAAACTATTCCGATTACCTCTTGGTGCGCAAATTCAAACAAGAGGAGGCGGAGGAAAACGCCAGTAAACGCCGGGTCTATAAACCTCTCCGCAGCAGCAAGGGACTGCCCTATCACGAACAGCGGGAGTTTGACCTCATTGGCCGGGAGATCGAAGCCATCGAACAGCGGATCAATGAATTGGAGGATTCTCTGAACTTGCCCGATCCCAACTGGACCAATCAACACTATCTGAAGATCAGTTCCGAACTGGATTCCCTGAATTCCCGGCATCAGGAATTGCTCAACCGCTGGCTGGAATTGGACGACAAGCAGGGATAAAAAGTAGAATTCAAGCCTGAAAGTGAGATGTTGGAAGTGATGATGATCAGGTTGGCTGGCAGCATTTATCTATGAGCATCCTGTTTCCGTATCCGTTTTCGTATCTGTTTTCGTATCCTTTTGTAGTCATCTCGTAATCCCTTGTAACCAGTAGCCTTGCCATATCATCCCATCATCTCCCTTTTTCCGATGCCTTTATCAAGTCTT
>CAZVXK010000118.1:0-8566 GCA_964631665.1 uncultured Candidatus Cloacimonadota bacterium
TGGTAAACTAACCGGGCAGGGTTTTTTGTCAAGAATTGTTATGGAATATATAGATACCCTTGATGCTGCGGCGCATCTTCATCAGATCGAGCTTGTTATCGGAGTTGAACTTAGCTTCCAGGAACTCTCCTGAGGCACTGTTAATGAAGAAATCCCGCTTTTCCTGTTTCTCCTGGAAGTAGTAATAGGAGATGTCCTTCTCCGCCGTGAATTCCCGGATCGCATCCTGTTCAAAGCTGAGATTGATATAATCCGCCCTCACCCAGTTGCGCTGTTCCCCCAAGCGTTCCTCACTGAAATAGACCATACAGGAATCGATCAGTTCCGCCTGGGTGAGTTTGCGCTCAGTAAAATAGAGATTGAATTCCAATGCTTGGGCAGTGGCCCAGTCGGATTGGAAGCGGGGCTGGCCAGTGAATACAGCCTTATCCTCCTTCAGAAAATAGATCAGGAAATCGCTGGTTGCCCGATAGTCCCGCGTGCTCACATCAACATTGAAGGTGGCCACCAGTTTGCGGTCTTCATCGAAGAATTCAATCTTATCCGCCGTTACATAGAGGGTATCCTCGATCCCAGCCTGCACAAAGGGATCCTCGATCATATAGGCATAGCCGTTTTTACGGTCCCAGAAGGCATATCCACAGGTGGCAGTGGCATTCTCATCCTTGTCCCAGGAAGAGACATTCCTCCACACGGTGAGTTTGTCATCCGTTTTATTATAGGTGGCAAAATCGGAGCGAAACCACCGGAAGGAACCGGTCTGGCGGGTCTCGGAAATATACACTTTGCCCCCGGCATTAAGCTCTTCAGGAATCCGGTAGTAGGCCAGGCTGTCCGCTTCCAGGTACAGTGAATCGTTGGCAACGCTGACATTTCCATTGAGCCGGGCAATCTTCTGTTTGTCAAAGATCTGAGCCCGGTCACTTTTAAATTCGGTCTGCCCATACCAGAAATGAACTTTTCCCGTCAGTTCCAGCACCTGTTCTTCCTGAACCCTGGCCAGGAAGAGTTTGTCGGAGTGGATTAGCCGGAACTGCTCCGTGCCTGCCAGGGGCAGGATCAGCAGCAACAACAGGCTACCAATCCAGAACTTCCTCACCGAAAAATCCTTCCGCCGACACCCTGTCCATTTCCGCATAGTCGATCCGTGTGTTGGTGCGCAGGTTCTCACCCCGCAGCACATTTCCCTCCCGCACCAGAATCACATTGCCCGGAGCCGTTATCTCGTCGATATTGCGATCCCACACCATGCGCCGGGAGCTAACGCTGCCAGTGGCGGAGGACAGCAGGACATTGCCGTTGGCGAAGATCACGTTGCGGGCATCGTCCACGATGGTGGTATCGGCTTTCATCATGGATGTTTCACCGCTTTTTTGATCGAACACGGTGATGTTCACCTGATAGGCATTCAGCATCCGCCGGTCATAGAAACGCTCTATTCTGGCTGCTTCCAGGATGTAATCCACACGATCCCGATTGAATTCCGTGATCTTCACATTGGTGCTGATCTCATCCGGAAGATCACGCCGCAGAACTGGAGAAGTGGTACCCAGGTCACTTTTATCACATCCAGCCAGCAGCATCACCAGCAGCAAGGGGAAGATGCTAACTGATCGTATTGATGTAGGCCACCACTGCTTGTTCATACATGCCTTTATGGGTGAGTACATATTCGATACATTCACGCGCTGCACCACGCCCACCGTCATGCTTGGTTACATGATCAACCAGGGATTTGATCTCCGGTTCTGCATCCGCAGGACATACCGACAGGGCAGCTTTGAACATCACCGGGATGTCGTTCCAGTCGTCGCCCATATAGAGCACATTCTCAAAGCTGAGCTTTAATTCTTCCAGCAGTTGGCTGATCCGTTCCAGTTTGTTGTGCACGCCCTGGAACACATAATTGATTCCCAAGTCTTCACAGCGGCGCTGCACCACGTTGGAGTTGCGTCCGGTGATCACCACGGAGATCAGGTCGGTTTGCCGCAGGATTAAAAAACCCATGCCGTCATGGGCATCGAAATTCTTGCTTTCGCTGCCGGAGCTGTCATAGATGATGCGTCCGTCGGTGAGGACGCCGTCGAAATCGAAGACCAGCATCTTGATGTTGTGCCATTTGAGGATGGTTTTATACGGCTTCTCGATCTTTCGGTAGCTCATTGGTTTTCCTTTAATGAATTGAAGATGGCGATGCAGCTTCGGATGAGGGATTCCAACTGCTCCAGGGGGAGCATGCTGGCGGCATCGCTGGCAGCGGTTTCCGGGCTTGGATGGGTTTCGATGAACAATCCCCCCACTTTTCCGGTAGCGATCGCTGCCCGGGCCAGTGGAGCAGCGAATTCCGGATTTCCCCCGGAGGTCTTGCCCACAGAGGGGCGCTGCAGCGAATGAGTTACATCATACACCACCGGATAGCCCCAGGCTTGCATGATGCAGAAAGAACGGAAATCCACCACCAGATCGTGATAGCCGAAGCTGCTACCCCTCTCGGTGAGCAGGACCTGTTGGTTCTCCCCTGCTTTTTGTGCGGCAGCCAGCATATCTTCCGGTGCCAGGAACTGTCCTTTCTTGATATTGATGATCCTGCCGGTGGCAGCGGCAGCCCGGATCAGCTCCGTCTGACGGCTCAGAAAGGCTGGGATCTGCAAGATATCACAGACTGCGGCGGCAGGCTCAACCTCACTGGTTTCATGCACATCGGTCAGCAGGGGCAGGCCATAGCTTTCCCTGATTTTCTCCAAAAGCTTCAAACCTTGCTCCAAGCCCGGCCCGGCATAGGAATCCCCGGAGCTGCGGTTCGCCTTGAAATAGGAAGCCTTGAAGATCACCGGGATGCCATGTTCTCGCTGTATCTGGCACAGAGCGGCTGCAACCGTTTCCAGCACGGAGCTTTGCTCCACCACACAGGGTCCTGCGATCAGGAAGAAGGGCTCTGCTTGTTTTAACTTCTGATACAAGGTCATCTGCTGTTGCCTATTTGAGTATTTTTACCTTTTCCCAACTGAAGTTCTGGTCATCCCTGCCGAAATGACCATAGGCAGCCGTGGGAAGATAGATGGCTTTACGCAGATCTAGCTCAGCGATCATTCCCTGAACTGTCAAGGGAAAACTTCTGCGGATCAGTTTCTCGATCTCAGCATCCTTCATCACGCCACTGCCGAAGGTATCCACCATCAGCGATACGGGCTCATGTTCGCCGATCACAAAACTGAATTGCAGCAGGCATTCTTCCGCCAGACTTGAGGCAACCACACTCTTGGCAATATAACGCGCCATATAGGCGGCGCTGCGGTCCACCTTGGTGGCGTCCTTGCCGGAGAAAGCGCCTCCGCCATGCTGGGCCCAGCCTCCATAGGTATCCACGATGATCTTTCTGCCGGTGAGCCCGGTGTCAGCGGCAGGCCCTCCATCCACCCATTTGCCCAGGGGATTGATCTTCACCGCATAGTTATCCGCCCGGAAGGTGCTGCAACTGTCATTCTCCATCTCGGCGATAGTGGGTATGATCACCAGGGTCTGGATGGCTTCCTTCATTTCCAAGAACTGGTCATCGGACTTGGATTGGTGATGGGTGGAGATCACCACGGTTTCCAGGGCGACCGGCTTCCTACCGCAATAGCGCATGCTGACCTGGGATTTGGCATCGGGCAGCAGACCGGGGATGGCTCCGGTTTTTCGTAGCTGCGCCAGCTTCTGCAACAGCTTGTGCGCCATGGCGATCGGCACCGGCATCAGGTGGTGGGTCTGGTTGCAGGCATAGCCAAACATCAAACCCTGGTCTCCCGCACCGGGATTCTCCTCCAAAGCGCCTTCCTGGGCATGCAGATGATTCTGCACCAGGCAATTGTGATCAAATCCCTTCCCGGGATGCACATACCCGATGTCGGCGATCACCTGGCGTACGATCGGTTCCACCTCGATCTGCAGATTCGAAGGCGAGGAAATCTCCCCGGCCAGCAGGATGCGGTTCTCGGTGCACAGAGTCTCGCAGGCTACTTTGGAATAAGGATCAAGACTCAGATAGGCGTCCAGCACAGCATCTGAAACCTGGTCGCACACCTTGTCCGGATGACCTTCGCTCACCGATTCCGAGGTGAACACATATTCGCTTTTATCGCAGGGCAGATTCACATGTAAGGCAGTCACTTCCATCTCCTTTAGGAATAATTATCTCCGGATTCTTTGCCCATACAAAATTACCGGCTGCCAAAGCCGGTATTCATCATGAACTGCCGCACTTTAGCACATTTGAACAGCGGAGCAAAGGGCAAATCACCGCAAATAAAAGTGGTACATCTCCGGGGATTCGAACCCCGGACCCACTGATTAAGAGTCAGTTGCTCTACCAACTGAGCTAGAGATGCACACTTTATCTCCAGTTTTTTTAGCAGCCCTTCGCTGTCAAGTGAAAAGCCGTTTTTTCCTGCTTCTGCCAGAAATGTATTGACGGGAAAGCGAGCTGAATAAAAATGAGAACAAGAGAGAATAGGTGGATTAAACAACAAGGAAGCAAGTAACTTCAATAGTGTTGGGATGGCCCCGGGGCTTGTCCCTGAAAGCAGCCAGGTATGAGATATGCGAGTTGCAGCAAATATTAGTCAGCCACCAATAGCAGCATCTCATTCATTTACACAAAAAGGGAGTCAACATGAAAAAACTGTCTTTCTATCTACCCATAATCATCGCCCCGTATCTGGGGCAAATGTTGTATTTCATATACAGGGATCTGATCAAAAACAAGCTACCTTTTACTCATGTGATCGGAGGTCTCCTGATCATGTCAGCATTCTATTGGGGCTTTGTATTGACCGCGTATTTGCTGATATCATACCTTCACAATAGAAAGGATAAACGCAATCAGGAAGCCGGTAAATAATCTCCACAGGCAACCCTGAACTCCATCATCCTCCCCAGGGATAGAGCCAGCTGCTTTCCTTATGAGGGATCTGTGCCTGTGTTGCCGATATCGTCCATTTTCCTTCATTATGCAGTCTTTAGAGAGGCTTACGCCAGCAAGGCCATCAGCGCTGGCTTTGATCGGGGGGCATTTCGGTGTTCGCCGATAAATAATGCTTGACACAGACGAGCCTGTAATGCTATGTGAATCAAAGTCGAGGCAAAGCTGCACAGCGAACATACAGGTCTTGCCTCAGCCTCCTAAGTAAAACATATACAGCAGGATAAAACAAACGGAGTAGAGATGGGAAACAGCTCAGATCACCTCAGGGTGGGCAATCTCACCGATATCGGTCTCAATCCGATGCGCACCAAGAACGAGGATTATTACGGAAAGTTCGAGGGGGAATTTGGCACCCTGTTGCTCCTCTGCGATGGCATGGGCGGCCATGAGGGAGGCGAAGTGGCTTCCCGGCTGACGGTGGAATCCATCCGCCAGTATTTTGAAGGAAACTACCTGCCTGGCGATGAGGTCCTCACCATCCGTAAAAGTGTGGATTTCGCCCAGAACAAGCTTCTGGAGGCAGTGCAGCAGAATCCTGAACTGCAGGGCATGGGAACCACTCTGGTGCTGCTGCTCATCCGTTCCGGCAATTTCTGGTATGCCCACACCGGCGACAGCCGTCTCTATCTGAAACGGGGGGATTCCCTCAACCAGCTCACCAAAGACCATTCCGAAGTCCAGATGATGGTGGATTCCGGTGAACTAACCCCGGACCAGGCCAGGGAACATCCCAACCGCAACATCATCACCAAAGCCATCGGCCATAAAGATTATCTTCCGGAAGTTTCAGGGCCGCATGTTCTTCAACAGAACGATGTCTTCCTGCTCTGCTCCGACGGTTTGACTGAGTATCTGAAGGATGAGGAGCTCCTGCATCATCTGGAGGAAGAACCCCAGGTGGCCTGCCAAAATATGGTTGAACTGGCAAAATCCCGCGGCGGCATGGACAACATCACCCTGCAAATAGCCCAGGTGCTGCACCGCGGCGAGGTGGTCATTCCGGAAATTCCGCCCCCTCCCAAAGCTGGCAAACTTCCTTCCTTCACCATCATCGCAACTTTGCTGATCTTTGTGGGGGCCGTCGTTTGGTATGCCCTGTCGCTGAGATCTGACCCGGATAAGCCCAAACCCGCCAAGACCAAAAAAGAAGCTGTGGTAAAGGAAAAAACCGCCCCAGCCACTCCTGAACAGCCAACCCAGCCCAAACCCGAAGCCTCTGCCCTGGCTGCGATCGAGGCGCTTGCCGATGCCAAACTGGTGTTGGAAGGGCAAAATGAACGCTACCAGAACCTGTTCAACAAAATCCGCCAGCCCAATCAGGCAACCAAACTGAAATTCATCCGTTCCCGCAGCGACAAACTGCAGGTCTTCATCCTGCCCGGCCATGCCATCTATATCGCCCGCGGCTCTCTGGAGGACAGGAATTCCCACAATCTGCACCTGGAAAACATGCAGGCGCTGATCATCGTGGCGACGCTGCTCTCTGAAGCCAAAAGAACTCCCGCCATCACTGAAGCCAACTGGGAATCCCTGCTCCTGACCGCCGGTTCCGCCACCATTCCGGATGCCGTCTATGAAAAGGCAAAAGCCTTTGAGAAAACCGTGATGGAACTCAATCCCCGTCCCGACGGCACCCCAAACCAAGGTTTCGAGGGCATGGTCAGCCGCTTTAAAAGCAAGTATAACAACCTGATCCGGATGAGCGACTTTAATCTGGCGTTTGAGAGGGCGGGGAGTGATTAGTGATTAGTGATTAGTGATTAGTGATTAGTGATTAGTGCTGCGCAGGGGGTGTATTATGGTGGTTGATTTTTTTGGATTAGCGATTAGCACAGCGCAGGATATGGAGAGCGGTGTTTGATATAGTGGAAACTTGAAAACTCGATGGCGCATGATATAAATTTGTTACTACCAATCTACTGTTTGGCGCTAGCCACCCTTATGCCCTCTTGCCCTTTTGCCCTTATGCCCCCTTGCCCCATGCCCAATCTCTCAGCTTCGACCTGGGCGCAGCACTAATCACTAATCACTAATCACTTCCCCAACCGCCTGACAATAACCCACACAAAGCCAAACGAAATAGCCGTGCTGATCGCATCCGCCACCGGCAGCGCCATCACCAGGCCCTCAAAACCGAACAAGCTGTTCAGCAGGAAGATCGCCGGGATATAGGCCAAGCCCTGCCGTGAAAGCGCCACGATCAACGCCGGCAATGCTTTTCCCATTGCCTGCAGGCTACCCATCAGGATCATACCGATGGCAGCAAAGGGAATGGCAAACACATAGGCTTCCAGCACCACGGTGCCGATATCCATGATCCGCGCATCCTTGATGAAGGCGAGGATCAATTCCCGTGGAAACAAGGCAAACAGCAGCGTGAATACCGCTCCCAGGCTGAGGCTGATGGTGATCGAGGTGCGGATCGCCCGTTTCATCCGGACATAGTTTTGCGCTCCGTAGTTGAATCCGAATAACGGTTGCACGCCGATGGAAATGCCGATGAAGATGAAGATCGGGATGGACAGCACCCGCGCTGCCACACCCATCGCTGCCACAGCGTTGTCGCCATAAGGGGCCGCCAGTTTATAGGACAGCATGTTTCCGATGCTCATCATGATCTGGCTCAGGGAAGCTGGGATGCCGATCTTGAGGATCTCGGCATAGGTCTCCCATCTCAAGTGTAGAAATTTCAGAGCCGGCGCTGCCAGGCTGCGTTTGGACAGATAATAATACAAATAAAACAACATCCCCAGACCCTGTCCGATCACGGTTGCCACCGCCGCACCGGTTACACCCATCCTGAAACCAAAGATGAACAGCGGGTCCAGGATGATGTTCGCACCCGTTCCGATGAACAAACCCACCATGGCTGCCTTGGCTGCCCCTTCCGCCCTGATCAGTTGTACCATTGTGAATTTGAGCAGGATGAAGGGACTGCCGATCAGGATGATGGACATGTAGCTCCGGGCAGGAACCGTTGTTTCGGGGCTTGCGTTCACCGCCTTCAGGATCAGCGGAACGCACAGGATGCCCATAACTCCCAGGATCACCGATGCCGTCGCCGAGCTGAAAATCGCCGTGCTGGTGGTCTCGCGCGCCTCGTTGTATTTCCTTTTGCCCAACAGACGTGACACATAGCTGGCACCGCCATGCCCGAAGATTCCGGCGATCGCCATCTGGAACAAAAACAGCGGCAAAGAGATGGAAACCGCCGCCACCTGTACCGGATCGTTCAGCTTACCGATGAAAAAGGTGTCCGTCAGATTATAGAGGATATTTACCATCATGCTCAGCACCGTGGGCACCGCCAAATGCAGGATGGACCGGCTCACCGGCATCTGCTCCAGGACGTAAAGCTTGTTCGCTTTCATGCGGAGTTCTCTTTGTTTATTGCCATGTTTGGATAAATTACCAATGCCAGAAATTTGTCAAACAGATTATCGGTCTCCACTGGAAGTACCACTCGAATTTTCTTGAAATCCCTTTGTGAAAATTTTCTTTCCCCAGACATCGCCCCCGTTAGCAATACGGAATCATTACGGAGTCATTACGGATTAACTCCGTAATGACTCCGTAATGATTCCGTATTGCTAACGGGAGCCA
>CAZVXK010000119.1:0-4818 GCA_964631665.1 uncultured Candidatus Cloacimonadota bacterium
GCTGCGCTCCACCCTGGGCTATGTTTGTCACACCCCTGCCGGGGTTCTTCCACAGTTCCCTGGGGTTCTGCTGCGCTCCACCCTGGGCTTGGTTGGCCCACCTGTACGGGGCTTTTTTCACAGCCTCTAAACCCATTTCAATGGGTGCCGGACAATAGGCGTGGGTTTTAACCCACGTGCAGCGGAGCCCCCAATCCCGGCATAGGATAAACCCATTTCAATGGGTGCCGGACTTTCCGGAACGGAGCGATCATATATCTTTGTATAATGGTGATCTCATAACAAAGTCCGGCACCGGTTGATAAACGTTTTCCCCCGGGTGGTTGGGTTTACATCACTCGGTTTCCCACAGCAGTCCGTCCTCCCGGATGTGCAGGGTGGGGATGCCTTTCCCCTTCAGCGTGATGATATAGCTCTGGGAAGTGGTTTCGATACTGGGTTTCAGCTTTTTTCCCAAATGGAAATAGGATTTGGCCTGCAGACGGCGCAGGGACTTGGCAAAGCGGCCGCGATCCATCCAATGCTGTTTCTGGGCATAATAGAGCTGGCGCAGATATTCTCTTGGCGCAGCGGACGCTGGAATCCCATAATCGGCATCGCCGGGATCCTGATACGAGAAAAAGACATAGCCCCAGCGCTCGGGATAGTGCATGGCGATCAAGCCTTGGGGGCTCCAAACCCAATTGTATTCCGGAACATAGGGACGCTTGACATATTCGCCATCGATGATATCCGCCTCCCATTGCACGCGGGAGAAATTGATCCGCCAATAATCCCCTTCCCGGGGCGGTATGGTCATGTGGGCACGTTCGCTGAGCACCTCCCAGGGGATGAGCAGTTCGAGGGTCCAGCCGGTATCGGTGTCCGAGGGATCATTCAGCGTGCCGTCGATCCCGATGGCGTATTCGATGTCACGGATATCCCAGGCGTTAAGCGGTGAATGGGCATCGCGGTAAGGCTTGATCAGAAAAAGGTCCCAGAGGGTGCCGAGGGCGTTCAGCTCCAGTTCATAATATTCGTGGGTGTCGTCGTTGGGATCAATGAAGACCTCGATGTCGTTATCATAAAAGATTACGGCATCGCGCTCGGTGAGCGTTGCCCAGATATGGGGCTCGGCGATCTCGATTCCGAACAGCAGACCATCTTCGTTGAAGAGCATCTTGAACCGGGTGCGGAGAAAGGGCACGGGCTTCAGCTCTCCCTCGATATCGGTGAAATCCTCGCTCCAGGGGACATCCAGCCAGTCGGGATCGTCCAGCCTGCCGTCTATGGCAATGTTCCTGACGGCCTGATAGCAGGTGTAGACCCGCGGGGAATAAGGCAACTGCGGTGTGGGAAAGACCTCGCGGGCGGAAAGGGCGATGAACCACAGGGAGAGAGAAATGGCTGCAAGTGATATCTTTAGCATGGATTACCTCAACATGTTACTGTGTGATCACGAATCAGATCAAGAAAAGAGTTTCTCAAACGAATACCAGCCCGGGCAGCGTTCAGGCATAAACCTGTTCCAGCAATTCGCTCACGGTGGTGAGCGCCAGGCACACGCAGGTGTCCGCAGCGCCGTAATAGACATGGATGGGGGTATCCGGAGCGATGAACCCCTCGGCATCGCTTTCCCAGGGTATGGCGGCGGTGGGAAAAACCACATTGGGCACCTGGCCCATCAGTTCATAAGCCTCCCGGGGTTCCAGGATATTGTATCTGCCCCGGGCCAACGTGATCCAGGGACGATTCAATTCCTGCAGGGAAACCCCCACCTGATAGATGTTGCTGGCGGCAAAATGGGTGGCGACCCCATGATAGAGGTGCAGCCAGCCTTCCCGGGTCTTCAGCGGGGGAGGGCCGGAGCCGATCAATTCATCCCAGAAGTGTGGTTTTCCGCTGAATACGGGAACAACTTCCTGCCAGTGGAGCAGGTCAGTGGAGGCGGAACAGACGATGGTGGTGCCGGATCGGGTTCCCCCTGGAAGCTGGTGTTGGTTGGGGCGTTCGAAGCGGAGATATCTGCCGGCAAAGCGTTGCGGAAACAGGATCCCGTTACGCACCTCAGCTTCCGAGACCAAACCCTGAAACTGGAGTGAACTGAAGTCCCGGGTTGTGAACCAGCCCAGGAAGCAGCCCTGATCGGTGTCCAGGGCACAAACCACATGATAGCTTTCCTCCAGAATTGTGATGCGGGGATCGTAGATGTGGAAGATGTTGTGGGGGCAGTTTTCAAGCCCGGAAACCAGCAGTGGGGCTGAATCCAGCTCAAAGCTGATGCCATCGGTTGAGAGAGCTTTCACCAAAAAGGTCTCCCGGGCACGGTTCTGTACCCGGAGCAGCAGCAGAAACCGATCCCGGAAGCGGATGCCGCCGGGATTGAAGACCGAGGAAACATCTGCCAGCTCCGGCAGCGGGCTGATAATGTCCCGGCGGGTGAGGATAGGGTTGGCGGGATGGCGTTTCATATCCAATCATCCACATCGAAAATTCTTTGGTCAAACCCGGGCCAGTCCTTGGGTTGGGGATCGCTCCAGAACAGCTCTGCCAAGGCATGGATGCGCCAGTTGACCTTCTCCTTGATCGCTTTGGGGGTGGTGATGTGTTCCGTCCACAGATTTGCCTGTCCGCCCAGGAACAGCTGCTTTTTCTGAAAGCGATATTGGGACAGATCGAGTTCATAGACATCCCTCCAAGTGGTTACACCCATTCCGCCGCTTTCCTCAGTATTGGGGCTGTCATATATATGCCAGTCGAAATAGAGTTTGGTGTTGGGGCAGATAACATAGCGGTTGCCGTTGTCATGGGCTTTGCGGGCAGCCTCCACTCCATCGCCGCGCCAGGCCATCACGATGGGTTGGCTGCCGATCTTGCCGTCCAGGATCTCATCCCAGCCGATCACGGTCTTTCCCAAGCTCCGCAGATGTTTGGCCAGGGTTTTCAGCAGCCAGCCCTGCAACTGCTCTTCATTCTCCAACCGGTGCCTTTTAATGCGTTTCTGGCAGTGGGGGCACTGTTTCCACCTCGTTTTGGGGGCTTCATCGCCGCCGAGATGGATGTAGGGGCCGGGAAAGAGTTCGGCGATCTCGGTGAAAAGCTCCTTCAGGAAGTCAATCACGCTGTCCTTGCCGGCACACAGGATATCCTCGGAAATGCCCCATACATTCATGGTTTCGAACTCCCTGGGGAAACAGGCAAGCTCCGGATAGGCGGCCAGGATCGCCATGGCGTGGCCGGGGATGTCGATCTCGGGAATCACCTCGATCCCGCGCTGCTCCGCATGGTCCAGCACCAGCCTGATCTGCCGCTGAGTGTAATATCCGCCATATTCGGTGTCGTCGGATTCCATCCGCCAGGCGCCGATCTCGTGCAGCAGCGGGAACCGTTTGCTCTCGATGCGCCAGCCCTGGTCGTCCGAAAGATGCCAGTGGAAGCGGTTGAGCTTCATGGCAGCCATCCAGTCCAGATAGCGGCGGACGAACTTGTAGTTAAAAAAATGGCGGCTGACGTCCAGATGCAGACCTCGCCAGGCAAAGGAGGGCCAGTCCTCGATGAACAGACACTCGATATCGCCGGTGTTGTAGGAACAATATAGGAAATGCTGTTTCAGGGATTGCATGGCATAGAGCAGATCTGTGGTGGTGGTGGCCAGCAGATTGATCTCCCAGGGCTCGACCTTCAGGATGTAATGGCCGGGCTTGACCAGCGTTCTTTGAGAGGTGAGGATAATCCGGATCACCAAGTTGCGCTTATTGTCCCAATCATAACCTTCGAACATCTTCTGGTAGTATCCGGTGATCTGCTTCACCAGGAATTCGCTGCATTTCTGGGGAATATTATCGGTGATTTCAATATTGATGTGTGAACAGGGCGGGAATTTGAACCTTGAGCGTTTCAGCTTTTTGGGCAGGGGTATCATCTTTCCTCCTGCAGGAGCAGGGTCTTGATCTCAAAGGGTGTGAAATCCAGCTCCCAGAGTCTGGAACTGTCACCCTCCAAGCGCTGGAGAGGCTCTTCCAGCAGATTGCAGAGACGGGCCAGCGGATAAGGGGGATGTGAGCGGAGCGAGATTCTGCCCGCTTTCCCCTTATACTCATGCAGGCGCAGAATGATGCCACCACCCTGTTCCGCCGGTTTCACCGTGCTCAGGCAGACATGGTCGCTGTCCACATGGAAAAAGGAAACCGAGGCCGGTGAAGGCAGCGCTGCGCAGGAACAGACCAGCAGTTCCTCACCAAAGCTGTGGGCCACGCGGAAGACATCGCTGTGCTCATAATCCCCCGCATGGGGATAAAAGGCATAGGAATAGCGGTGCCGGTGCTGATCGGCAACCGGATCGACATCCGCCGGGCTGCGCAGCAGGTTCAGCTCCATCTCTCCGTCTCTGATCCGGTATCCGTATTTACTGTCGCAGATCAGGGCACAGCCGTAACCGGGTTCGGAAAGATCGGCAAAACGCTGGGCCGGGACTTCGAACTGGGCTTCTTCCCAAGCGTTTTTGGGTTTGGCGCTGCGTTTGATCACCCCGCCCTGGATGCCATAGGTGGCGGTTCCGCTGTGGATACTGGGGTGGAAATGGGTGCGCAGCATTTGGTGGTGTTCTTTCCAGTCGATATCATGGCTGATGCGCAGGAAGGGTTCGTCTGCATACAGCTCGATCGTCTGGCGCAGGCTGGATTTGCCGATCAGGATATCCTGCACCACACGGGTGAGACGGTCTGGCAGGTACACACTCTCTGCATCCACTAGGGTGGCTGAGTGGGGAGCCCGGGGTTGGGTGCTGCAGTAGAAATGATTGATATCCCAGGCGCCCCAGTCGTTGGGTTCATCCTCCCA
>CAZVXK010000119.1:4918-8425 GCA_964631665.1 uncultured Candidatus Cloacimonadota bacterium
GTTTCATAGCTGGGTAGTTCCGCTCCTTCTCCATTGAAGGGGATCAGGTGTTTCAATTCCGGCGGAAAGGCCTGCCAGCGTTTAAGTTCCCAATTGGTGGGATTAAGTACCAGGAAGCTAGGATGGGCGGATGGTATCCTGAAACCGGCGCCAAAGGCTTTGCTGCAGCTGTCGATGAACTCCCTCAGCCGTTTATGATTAGCCGTGCTGATGCCGTGGGCTTCCTCATAGACCATCGTGATCGAGGAACCGGGAATGATGTCATGGAACTGCAGCAGCAGGGTGTCCTCCCACGCCCGGCGCAGGAGCTCCGGATAGCCCTGCTCGGGAACCAGCGCGGCAATGAACTCAGCATAACCCAACAGCCTTTCGCTGAGGCGGTTATGCTGCTTCATAAGAGCCTGGGTGGTGTAAGTACCGCGGTGGTATTCCAGATAGAGCTCGCCATAAGCCTTGGGCAACAGAGACTTGTCCAGGTGCTCCAGATGGCGGAAGAAGTCCCCGCTGGAGGCAAAGCGGAATCTGCATACTCCTTCCAGATCCTGCTGTCTGAGGCCATATTCGATATGGTTGCGGGTAGGGCCCCCGCCGCCGTCACCAATGCCATAGAGGTTCAGGAAAGCGTCGCAGACATCGCTTTGGGCATAGCGCTTTTCCGTTTCCAGGAAGGCGGAGGGATTGTTCGAGAAGTTATAGTCGTTGGTGGGCAGTTGATGCGCCAGAATCCGGGTGCCGTCGATGCCTTCCCAGAGGAAGAGGTGGTGGGGAAAGGTGTTGGTCTCGTTCCAGCTCAGCTTCTGGGTAACGAATGTATCCACACCGCAGCCTTGCATCAGTTGGGGCAGGTTGCCGCTGAAACCGAAGCAGTCCGGCAGCCAGAGCACGCTGGGTCGGATGCCGAACTCCTCTTCAAAGAAGCGCTTGCCATACATGAACTGGCGGATGGTGGATTCCAGCGAGATCAGATTGGTGTCGAATTCCACCCAGGTGGCACCCTGCACCTCCCATCTGCCTTCCCTGATGGCAGTTCTGACCTGCTCATATAGCCCGGGATAGAGTTCCTTCATCCATTGGTAGAGCTGCGCTTGGGAAGCACCGAAGATATACTTTGGATATTCCTCCAGCAGGCGCAAGGCATTGGCGAAGGTGCGCCCACCTTTGCGTTTGGTCTCGCGGAGGGGCCAGAGCCAGGCTAGATCGAGATGGGCGTGCCCAACGCTGAAAGCGGTGAGGGCGCTGGCATGAGCGGGCTGGGAAAGCAGCTCTTTCAGAATGCCCCGCCCGGCTTCACGATCCGATGCCCAGATGTCGCAGACCCGGTTCAGGCCCCAGAGAATGCGCTGGCGCCTTACAGTCCTTTCCGGTAGAGCCTCAGCCAGATTCAGCAGCAGCCCGATATCCAGCAGGTCCTGTTCAAGCTGACGGTCATGGCTGACCAAGGCACATTCCCGCAGCCGGTATTCAGTTTTCCCGCCGCCAAAGAGGTCGTTGCCCGCAGCCTCGATCAGCAGTTCGAACACCTCCCCCGGCTGTGCGGACGAGGATAGGGGAACAAGATACTTGGCGGCGTTGTGATACCAGTCCACCTTGGGGGTCAGCCCCTGCCAGGGGATGCCTTCCTTCCACACGCAGGCCTCGCCGTCGCAATCGAACCAGAGTCCGATGCGCTTTCCGGCAAAGGATTCCGGAACTTCGACGCGCACGCGGAACCAAGCGCTTCCCCAGGGCTGTCCCCAGGCCTCGCCGATCCGGATCGGAACAAACTCCCCCCAGTTCCCATAAGGAATGGGCTCCCGTTCATCGTAACAATACTCTGCCTCCAGAGCCAGCCGTTCCGGATGCACCAGCGGCCTCTGCCTTTCCAGCAACCGCTGGATGCGCTTGATATGGATTTTCTCGTTTTGCATGGTCACTTTTCCATGGGGATGACGATCCCCTTGATAATGATGTTCTGGAAGAAGACGAAGACCGCCAGGGTGGGAATGGCGGCGATCACCAGGGCGGCATAGCCGACGCTGACACTGGCACGCTGCATGAGGTTGTAGATATGCACCATCAGCGTCCACATGCTCTGATCCTGGCAGACGATGAAGGCGAAGAGAAAGTTGCGGTAGGCGGCGTTGAAAGCTCCCAGGGCGATCACCGCCAGGATAGGTTTGGACAACCAGAGTGTAAATTGCCAGAAGAGCCTGAATTCCGAGGCTCCGTCGATGCTGGCGCTTTCATACACCTCCCGCGGCAGGCTGTCGAAGAACCCCTTCAGTAAAAAGATGAAATAGCCGTCCGCCGCCGCCGGCAGCACCAGCGCCCAAAAGGTGTTGAGCAGATTCAAACGCTTCAGCATCAGGAAATTGGGTATCCCCATCACCATCGCCGGAAAGGCCATGGTGAGCATGAACAGCATGATCACCTGATAGCTGAAGCGGGGTTTGAACCGGCTGAGCGCATAAGCCGCCAGAGGATTGACGGTAACCGCCAGCAGGATCGAAAGCAGCACATAGATGCCGGTGTTACGCAGGGAACGGGCATCGGCCACCATCTGATCCAGCGCCATGGCATAGTTGCGCTGCACAAATTCCCAGCGGATGGCGCCCTTGCGCTCCTGAAAGCTGAAGTAATCCTGCTCCGCCACCGGAAAACGGACAGCGCCAAAATCCTGATATGAGGTTCCCCAGGCCCGGTTGAGATCATCGATCCGCGGATATTTGACCTGCAGAAAATAGGGAAAGCCGACACTGATGCTATTTATCCGGAGCTGCTCCGGTTCGGCAAGGTTTTGGATGAAGAAACCCAGATCCTCCACCAGGGCGCCGCTATCCGGTATCCGCTTTGGAATATGGACATCCTCAAAGCTGGCGAAGGAGGTGTTCCAGGTCTGGTTCAGCAATTCCAGCTCCCCATATTTCTCCCTCAGCATAGCTTGGAAGGCACCGTCGGCCTCGGGTTGCAGCCCCAGTTGGTGGATGTTCAACACTTCCCTCACATAGCGCAGCCAGTGCTCCCGCAGCGGTTTCCCTTGCGGAGGGCAGGTGGGGCAAAGCCTGATCTGGTCCCAGCTGCCATAGCCGGTTCCGTTTTCCCGGTTGAAGGCCTCCAGGTTTCCCCCATAGGCAGGAATGAGTTCGGAATTGGCAAAGGCACCGTCCGGAGACACATAAAACCTCATCCAGAGCGGAGTTTCCTCCTTGAAGCGTCTGAATCTGCCCAGATACCCTTGCTGCGAACTGGCAAAATTGCGCCCGAAGATATCCTTTTCCTCCACCACGATCTCTTCCCAACTCACTGCACCGGTGCCATAGCGCAGATTGAACTTCACTAGTGAGTTGTCGTTTTCCTTGCGCAGGATGCCGCGGTAAAGCCGCTGCGCCAGGGGATAGACCCCCCGGCCGTAATGCTCTGCCACATAATAGTGATACACCCCATAGTTGTCACCTTCGAGCTTCAGGAATTGCAGCCAGTCCTGATAGGCCTGGCGGTTCGGGTCCTTCGGCAGCTCCACCTCCCTAA
>CAZVXK010000120.1:0-8408 GCA_964631665.1 uncultured Candidatus Cloacimonadota bacterium
GCTAAAATATTGATAATGGCATTGATATGGTATTTCATATCATATTGATATAATTCCTGTTCCCGCGCAGAAAATGATCGTCTTTTTATAAGCAGGGCTGGAAGCTAACTTACTGATCGCCAGGGTGATATGTGTTTCGGGGCAAAATTGTGGGCGATTGGAATGTTAGTTGCGGAACAGCGTTCCATGTATGACATTGGATATATCTGATATACAACAGTTTATATAGAGTGATACTTCAGACCGCCTGCAGAACAGGAAGGTCTGGCCCCCAAGAGAAACCATGGTTCTGAACAATCTCCCCCAGGGAGCCAGAACCGATAGCGCTATAAGGAGATCAAAATGCGCAGATATCTCACATTCATAATGATGACCTTCGTCCTGGGCAACCTTTGCGCCACGGGTGCGGGAATCCACCCTGCCTTGGGTCCGCTCACGGACGAACCCCCGGTGAAGCCACCTGCAGCTGAAGGCAAAGCTTTTTCTGCCAACGGCTTCCACCGGTACGATCCCCTCCCCCTGCCCAACAATGCCATGTCCTACTATCCCAATGACGGGGATACCAATGTGAGTACAATAACAACCCTTTCCTGGGATTACAGCGGCCCCCCCATCCTCGGTTACAAGGTCTATCTGGGAACGGATTATCCGCCCGCGAACATTGTTTGTGGTTATGAGACCACCTGCCAGCAGTTCTGCCTGCTGAATCTGGTGGCACCGGACACGAAGTATTATTGGAAGATAGTGCCCTTCAACGATTCTGGCAACGCCACTGGTTGCCCGGTCCTCAATTTCCGCACCTCGGTCAACCTTTCCGGGCTGATGATACCCTACTATGAACCGGTGGATTTTTGCTGTGTGTTCGATCTGCCCTTGGGTTGGCTGGCCTTTGATTACGATGCCAATTGCAACACCTGGCTGATGGTGAACGAACCCGGTTATACCGGTGACCATAGTCTGCAATTCAGTGCCTGTCCTGGTTCGTTTGCTGATGATTGGCTGATTTCGCCACCCCTGCGGCTGGATGCCGGGGTGAATTATCTGTTCCAGGCAATGTGTAAAACCCATGATGCCAAGGAATTCGGCAAGCTGGAGCTGTATTTCGGTACAGCGGCGGATCCTGCCATTCTCGATCAATCACCTGTTTCCACGAATTGGATATTGAGCGGACCCGGCTATCAGCCCTATACCTTTGCAGTGGTTCCGGATACCGATGGTATCTATTATTTTGGGATCCACATCTCACAACTGAACCAGTCCGCGGCCATCAACCTCGACGACATTCAGGTGATCGCAGGGAATTCCTCTGCGGTGCAGGAAGTTGAACAGGTTACCGCCGTTCCCTGCTTGAAAGCGATCTATCCCAATCCCTGCGGCAGCCGGGTGACGATCGAATATGAACTGCCCAAAAGCGCTGCCATCAGCCTCGAACTCTACAACCTGCGCGGCCAAAGAGTGTGCACGCTGGAAAACGCAAACAAGGCAGCCGGAACCCACCAGCTGAACCTGAACCTGCGGGAAAAGCTGGCCGGGCTGCCTGCCGGAGTTTATCTCTGCAGGTTGATTTCACCCGGATTCAGCCAGACCCAGCGATTACTCTATCAGGGCACCGGAAATTGAACTAAAGAAAAATCCCGGCTCAAAGGCCAGATCAGAAGCAGCGGCAAAGGGAGCAATTCCTTTGCCGCTTGTTTATTGATATCTTGGCATAGCGGGCGAATCTCAGGTGTGGGACTGGAGTCTGTCCTTTCCGCCGGTGGCAGCAGCTATGGAAAGTCCCTCACAGCAGGGCCAGGCTGAGGCGGAGATTGGCTTGATAACGGCTAAGATCAAGCAGGGACTGGCGATGGGAAACCGTAATCCGCCAACGCTTTAGTTTCATACTTCCTGCGGCATAGAGCAGCGTTTCGTCCCCGCTGCTGAGGCTGTAATATTCCGGCTCGTCGAGGTCCTCGATCAGAAAGCTGCGGGGGCTTTGGGTGGTCTGGAATCCGGCTTTCAGATCAAGATCCCGCCAGCCATAACCGAGGCTGATATCAAAGCGGAAAATGTTCTGGTCGTAGTTAACTTTGTCCTCAAAGCGATAGCTGAAATCCAGTTTCTGATAGAGGGCGGGCAACACATAATGCCGGGCGGTGAGCCTGAAGCGCCAGTTTTGCGGCAAAGTGCTCTGATAGGTGCTGTCCCTCAGGCTGATGATCTTGCGGCTGAAGCTTTGGAAACTGATCCGGCCGGAGGTAGCGGTGGTTTTGTATTCCAGGGCGCCCAGCAGGCGAAACAGATCGTCGCTGCCGCTGGACCTGCCATGGTTGAGACTGCTGCGCAAATGGAGGGTGGTATGCTTCAGCAGGGGCAGGACTGCGTCGTAGCTGTATTCGCTGTTTCCGCTGCCGCCATTGAGCAGGCCCGGGGCCAGGGCATAGGGCAGTTGGTTTTGGGGTGGATTGATGGCATGGCTGATGGTGTGCCGTAAACTTTTATGATTATAACTCCAACTGATCAGATGCTGCCAGTGGCCATCCACAACCGCTACTTCCGCATCCAATCTCTGGCGTTCGAACCGCAGCGACGCCATCCCGCTGAAGGCCCATAATTCGGAGACCAGATCGGCAGAACTGAAGGGGCGGTCATAATCCTGATAATAGGCCATGCCCCCCACTTTGAGAGTGGGCGTGTCATAACCCAGGGCGGCGGCGAAGATGTTTTCATGGACGGAGCCGATCGAATCGGTTCGGTATTTGGGCAGGCTGGAGATGGCGCCATCCTTCAGGCCGGCATCCCGGGACTGGCTTGAGGCCAACAGCATGGTGTGCAGGGCATTATACCGATGCTGCACGGCCCCTCCCCAGGGGGTGAACAGGGTGGGGGAATTGGGCAGGGAAAAGGAAAAAACCTTCTCCGGCAGACTGCGGCTGCCATTGCCCAGCAGCAGCCCACGCCCAAACCGGCAGCGGAGGGAACCCAGCATCAGGCTGGTGGATGGAGAACTGGTTTGCAGGTGAAAATTGGCCTGGGTGCCGCCCTGAACCAGATCCTGTCTCAGATTCAGCAACAGCATCTGCTCCGGACGCCGATACCATGAGGTGGAAAGCAAATAGTCATTTCCTTCGCTCAACCGCAGGCGAAAGTCCTGTTTCAGGGGGGCTTTGAACTCCTCCAATTGTTGATAGAGATCCTGCCAGGCGCTGAGGGCAAGGTTTTCGGTATCCAGTTCGACCAGTTCCTCACCAGTTTGGGCAGTTCCGGCAGTCAGGCAACAGAGCAGCAAAAAGGTGAGAAGGTATCTTACCAATTGAAGCCGATATCCACACAGTGGGACAGGTTCAGGGCGGGATGGGTGCGGATGGAATACATCAGTTCCCCCGATTTGAGCATCAGCTTGATCCCGAATCCGAAGCGGGAGGGCTCGGTCTGCCAGGAGGACTGGATCAGCAGCAGCCTGCCGATGCAAAAGGAAGAAGCGGCCCGGTAGCTGTCCCTGCCATGGGGTTTATAGACATAGTCGGTGGCGACCAGGGTGCTTTCGCCCAGCCAGGTGCCGGCGCCCAAATGCAATTCTGCATCGGCTTCCGTGATGTGCAGGTAGCGGATCTCGGTGATGTATTCCTTGCTCCAGAAACTCAGCGCCAGGTCGGCGGTCCATACATAGTAGCTGTTATCGGTGCTGATGCGCTCATAGATCAGGTGTTGGGTGTAACCCAGGGAGGCAAATTCGGTGTGCAAAGCCACCCCCAGATAGGGATTCTGCCTCAGATAATCGGGATGGTCCAGATAGCTGATGCCGGAATGCAGCATCACCGGTTTCAGCTTCCAGGAGCTGGCGAGGCTGTAAACATCGGTTCCTGCAGCGCTGAAGGGTTTATGGTAGGAAAAACAGATCCCGCTTTTACCGATTATTGGGGAAAGCACATAGTCACCCACGGATTCCGAGAGCATGGTGATGCCGCAGAGGGCACTGGAGGAAGCGGTGTCTTCTGTGATCTCAGCCCCCAGGATGGACAGCAACATCAATAAGATAATGCCGGTCAATACCTTGGGCTGCATTCATTCATCCCTTGATGAAGTTCTGAAGATCAGTTCAGGTGAGGCAGACCTCGGTTTCGGGATCGAAGAAATGCGCCTTTTTGAGGTCGAGGCTGATCTGCAGGGGTTGTCCTGCCTTGGGCAGTTCCTTGGGATCGAAGCGTGCCATGAAACTGTTTTGGGCTGTTTTCAGTACTATGTGGTATTCGTTGCCCAAGGGTTCCACGAGGTCGCAGACGGCCGGGATTTGCTGGCTGAACTCCGCCATGGAGTCAAAGCGGGCGTCATAAATATCCTCGGGGCGGATGCCCATGATGATCGGTTTGCCGGTATAAGCCGTCAGGACCTCCCGGTGAGAGGGGTAGAGCTGGACTTGGAAATCGCCGCTGTCCATATTCAGTTCGCCGGCTTCTGCAACCAGCCTGCCGTTGAACATATTGATCGCCGGACTGCCGATGAAGCCGGCCACAAAGATGTTGTTGGGTTTGTTATATACATTCAGGGGGGAGTCGATCTGGTGGATCACACCGTCCTTCATCACCACGATGCGGTCGGCCATGGTCATTGCCTCCACCTGGTCGTGGGTCACATAGATCATGGTGTTTTCCAGTTTCTGATGGAGCTTCACGATCTCGGCCCGCATCTGTACCCGCAGCTTGGCATCGAGGTTGGAGAGGGGTTCATCGAAGAGAAAGACCTTGGGATTGCGGACGATCGCCCGGCCCAGGGCTACGCGTTGCCGCTGCCCACCGGAAAGCTGCCCCGGCTTGCGTTTGAGCATGCTTTCGATCCCCAGCAGGGCGGCAGCCTGATCCACCTTTTTCTGGATCCCCGCCTTGCTCTCCCGTTTCAGTTTCAGGGCAAAAGCCATGTTATCATAGACCGTCATGTGTGGATAAAGGGCATAATTCTGGAAGACCATGGCGATGTCCCGGTCTTTGGGGGGAACCTTGTTGACCAGCCGGTCGCCGATCCAGATCTCGCCACTGGAGATTTCCTCCAAGCCGGCGATCAGCCGCAGCACGGTGGTCTTGCCACAGCCGGAGGGGCCCACCAATACCACAAATTCCTTGTCCTCCGCTTCAAAGCAGACATCCTTCACAGCATGAAAGCCGTTGTCATAATACTTGTTAAGTTCTTTCACCACGATCTTGTCCATTGAAACTCCTTTATGAAAGTGTAAAATTTAAAGCGGGCATAACTGTCAAGCCCAAAGGCCTCACTGAGTGGACATCACCCTATTCCTGCCGGCATTTTTGGCTTTATATAGAGCCGAATCCGCCTTGGCGATATAGCGTGCCACTTCCTTGTCCGTGAGGGTGAAGGAAGTGCTGCACACCATGCCGATGCTCACGGTGATGGAAATGGGGTGGTTGCGGAATTCGAAGTGATGCTCCTCCACTTCCTTGCGCAGTTCCTCCATGAACGTGAAGGTGAGCTGCGGGGTGGAATCGAACAGGATGATCAGGAATTCCTCGCCCCCGTAGCGCAGGATTACATCACTCTTGCGGAAGCCTTTGCTTACCAGCAGTGCCAGTTCTTTCAACACATAATCGCCGGCGGGGTGCCCCAGGGTGTCGTTTACCAGCTTGAAATGGTCGATATCCAGCATGGCAAAGCAGACCGGAACCTGATGCCGCGCTGCCAGCATGAACATCTGGGACAGGTTGGCTTCCAGATAGCGGCGGTTCCTGAGGCCGGTGAGCACATCGGTGATGGACAGTTCCTCCACCTGCTGGTAAAGCTGTTCGATCTTGTTGTAATCAGCCTGCAGGGTCTCCACATAGGAGTTGTTCTGCATGCTCACCTGGCTGCCCAGCTCCTGGGTTCTGTCCTCCAGATAGGGAATGCAGCGCAGATAGAGTTCGGGGGAAAGATTCTCCCGCAGGTAGGTGGAAAGCTGACGGTGGTAATCCCAGCACTTGTGGAGGAAGTAATTTGAATACTTGAAATATTGGATGGATTCCCGGAAGCTGGATTGCATTCCGGAGATGTAGTTCCCGGCGAAGAAGTGCACATTCTGAAGTTGCATCACACTTAGCAGGGAAGGGGGGTGTTTGATCAGCCGCCGGGCATAGTGTATCTTTTCCGGCGGACTCACCAGCCTGTCCTCCAGGCTGAATAGTTCATAGAGCACGAGGGCGGAATTGAGATGCTTCTGCTGGGAGAATTCCTCAGCCAGATTCAGCAGCAGCGCTTTCTTGAGCAGGGTATTGCCTCCCCAGTCAATCAATTGCAGCCAGCGGATGATGAAGTAACAGGCTGTTTCGCTGCTGTCGCGCACGAACATCTCGCTGATCAGATTCAGCCAGAGTGTTATAGATTCCTGATAGCGCCGCTGGTGTTGCAGGATGCGGCCAAAGGAAAGATGGTAAAGGATATACAGGCCGGTACATTCGGGATCGATGGGAGTGGAAAAATCCTCCAGCAGCAGTGCGGAAGTATCAAAATCCCCCAATTGGGTGAGCAGATAGAGCACCTGCGCCCGCTTGAGCTGTTCGATAAAGGCCTCATCGCAATAGGGAAGAGACTTCAGGATCGCCACAGTGTTCTGATGCCGTTCGGAGCTGTCCCGCAGCGGAATATGATGCAGAAGGTCCAGAAATTCAAACAGGGGCGATCGCTCGGAGCAGTGTGCCCCACTGAGCATTGCGACCAGCTTTTCGATGATGACACCGCAATACTCACAATATTGCTGCATATCGAGATCGCCGGAATCACCCTTAACAAATAGCGCCAGCAGCTCAGAAATCAACTCTTTGCGCTCTTCCTGGCCCTTATCCAGAAGCGTCTCGATGATGGTGGTGATCTGCTGGCGTAGCTCTGGAGCGATAGGCGTGAAAGCACTTACGGTTAGCTTTCCCCGCATTTTTTCCTCCCTGGTTGCTTCATCGTAATAATCCTATTTCCCTTTCTTGGATTCTTGTTCCGGCGCCGGAACGAAAATGAACTTGGTCTCGTTCTCACGGATCAGGCCAAATTTCTCCCGTGCCACTTTCTCCGCAGCCTCGGGATTGGTCTTCAGCCTTTCGATCTCCTGGGCAAGGCTGTCATTCATCGCTTTCAGTCCCGTAACGGTTCGTTCCAATTGCACAACCTTGCGGCGGTTGGCGATCCAGGTATTGTAGAAGCTGTTCCTGCCCCAAAGCAGGATCCAGCTCAACAGGAAGAGGATCGCCCCCAGATAGAGCAAATGCATGAGGCGGGAGTGTGATTCCTGGAATTGTTTCATGTCATCACCAATCTGGCGATCAGAGATTTATGGATGTCGATCGCCCGATGGGGGCACATCTCGTGGCAGCACATGCATTTGATGCAAAGGTTCTGATCCACCCAAGGCTGGCTGCTCTCGCCATCCGGATAGCTGATCGCCTTCACCGGGCAGCTTTGCACGCAGATTCCGCAGGATTGGCATCGACCACTGATCCGGGGATAGAAGTAATAGAGCTTCTGAAAGGCGTGTTTGGCGGGACGGGGCACATATTTGAGCACATCCTTGCCCAGCTTCACCATCCTGATGTCCACATCGGGCAGGCGGAAATCCCTGAAACTGGTGGGTATGACGATCCGTGAGGGAAGCAGGCCGTTCTGATGCAAAGCTCCGGATAGATAGGGAACATCCTTGAGCTTGAAACCCATCAGCCTGGCCGCGGTGAAGTCCAGAGCCGGAATGTTGGAGGAACCAAAGAGCAACCTAAACTTCCTCACCCTGCCACCCGAGGGTCCGGCTCCGTCCATGCCGGTGATCCCATCGATGAAGGAATAGGTAATGCGGTTTTTGGTGAGTTGATAAAGAGCCAGCAGCAACCTCGCAAAACCCGCCGTATCGGGATAGAGGCGGTGATAATCGCTTTTCACCAAACCGGGGATGAGGCCATAGAGGTTTTTCAAGGCACCCGTGAAAGCCATTAGTCCGTGGGTCTTGTATTTGGCGATGTTGATCACAATCCCGCACTGCCAGAAAACCTCGGAGAGCTTCACCCGGATGCCCTCATATTCCAATTCCCGGAATCCAGCCGTGGAAAGATTGACCAGCTTGACCGGATACTTGTCTGCCAGCTCGCTGTAGCCACAAGTCTGCCACACCTGCTGGACGTTTGCTGCCCCGCCGGGACTGTCTCCAATCCAAACTTCCTTGCTCCTGGCCAAAAAATAGCGGATCAGCGTTTCCAACACCGCCGGATGGGTGGTGACGGCACGCTCGGGCGGGTAGGCCCCCAGGGTATTGGGTTTGAGCAGCACCCGTTTGTTACGGGCAAACCTGTGATTGCGGCAGGTGGACAAAAACGCCGCCACGGCCTCTTCCAGCGGTGGCAGGCTGTAGCTATCCAATTTGCGGATCTGAACCGTGGTCATTCGAAGTAAAGGAATCCTTTGCGGCGGAA
>CAZVXK010000121.1:0-8319 GCA_964631665.1 uncultured Candidatus Cloacimonadota bacterium
GGGGGTGTTCTGTGCCGTGGGAGGGGTGGAGCCGCAATCCGAAACGGTTTGGCATCAGGCGGATCGCTACAGTATTCCGCGGCTGGCCTATGTGAATAAACTTGATCGGACGGGAGCGGATTATGAACGGGTGATCCAGATGATCCACGAACGCCTCACCCCCAGGGCGGTTCCGATCAATATTCCCATCGGCTGCGAGGACAGTTTCTCCGGAGTGATCGATCTGATCACCATGAAAGCCTGGTGGTTCGATCCGCTCACCTGGGGCAGCGATGTTCAGCAGCAGGAAATCCCCTCGGAGCTTATGGAAAAGGCGCAAAACACCCGCGACGCACTGCTGGAGGCAATAGCGGAATTTGATGATGAGCTGATGCTTTGCTATCTTGAGGGCGACGAGGTTTCCCCGGGGCTGATCAGACGCGCCATCCGTTCCGGAACCGTGGCCAACCGATTCGTTCCGGTTCTGTGTGGCTCCTCCCTGAAAAACAAGGGGGTGCAGCTTCTGCTGGACGCCATCTGCGATTTCCTGCCCTCGCCATTGGATGTTCCCTCCTGCCTGGGCTACACACCGGGGGGGCATGAACAGCTGTGTGTGGTGCCCGATCCCGCCAATCCCTTTGTGGCACTGGCATTCAAAGTGCAGATCGATAAG
Source organism: uncultured Candidatus Cloacimonadota bacterium (assembly GCA_964631665.1). GTDB lineage: Bacteria > Cloacimonadota > Cloacimonadia > Cloacimonadales > Cloacimonadaceae > Syntrophosphaera. Next base: position 653 of record CAZVXK010000121.1, read on the forward strand.
TATGTGGGTAAGCTGGTGTATGTGCGTGTCTATTCCGGAACCCTGAAAAAAGGCGCCAGCTTTGTCAATCAAACCAATGGCCGGCGGGAACGCGTATCCCGCATCCTGCAGATGATGAGCAACCGCAAGAACGATCTCAATGAACTCCATGCGGGCGACATCGGAGCCTTGGTCGGTTCAAGATTTCTGATCACGGGAGACACCATCACCGATGGGAACATCGACATCCTGCTCAGCAAGATGCACTTTCCGGATTCGGTGATCTCGATTGCCATCGAACCCAAGACCAAGGCCGACCAGGACAATCTGAGCCTGGCTCTTTCCCGTCTGGAAGAGGAGGACCCCACCTTCAGGGTGCACACGGACAAGGATTCCGGGCAAACCCTGATCTCGGGCATGGGGGAATTGCACCTGGAGATCATCATTGACCGGCTGCGGCGCGAATTCGGTGTTTCCGCCAATGTGGGCAATCCCCAGGTTTCCTACAAGGAGACCATTACCCAAAGCACCTATATTGATGAGACTTTCCAGCGGGAAATGAACGGCAAGGGTAATTACGCCCGGGTCAGATTCCTGATCTCACCCCTCAGCCCCAGCCAGCTTCCGGAGGGGGAGAAAAATGTCTTCATCACTTCGGTGGGGGCAGAGCAGATCCCCTCCGAATACCATGCGGCGATCACCGAGGCGGCTTTGAACGCCCTGAACGATGGTCCGCTGATCAGCGGCGCTGTGGAAAGGGTGAGGCTGGAACTGGTGGACGGGGACTTCAATCCGGTGGATTCGAACGAGCTGGCCTTTCGCATTGCCACATCGATGGCGATCAGCAAGGGTTTGCGCAATGCCGCACCGGTGATCATGGAACCGATCATGCTGCTCACGGTGCTCTCGCCGGAGGATTTTGTGGGAGACATCATCTCCGACATCAATGCCAAACGGGGCAGGATCTCTGTGATGCGCCCACACAATGAATACCAGCAGGAGATCGTGGCGGAAGTGCCTCTCTCTGAACTGTTTGGCTATGCCACCCGCATTCGTTCCCTCAGCCAGGGCAGGGCGATCTACACCCTGGAATACCATAAATATGAGATCTGCCCGGTGCAGGTCCAGAATAGTATCCTGAAGCGGATACGCGGTTATGTGGAATAAGTGCTTGACAACATCCGCAGCCGGAATAAAATAGAAAAAAGATCAAAACATACCAGAGGGGATGACAATGAAGATTGACCTCAGCTTCAACGACAAGGTCGCACTGATGAGGATCGAAGGTATCCTGAACAGTGAGAATGCGCATATCCTTCAGGAAAAACTCAGTGAAGTGCTGGCCTCCGATGCCACGTTTCTGGAGCTCGATCTGTTCGACTGCCGCAATATCAGCAGCACCGGAATCGGCAAGTTGCTGCTGTTCTACAAGGATTTCATCGGCAAGGGTGGCGAAATCGAAGTGGTGCGGAGCTCCAACAACATCTACGAACTGTTTTCCATGCTCAAACTGAACCAGCTCTTCACCGTTAATCTGGGATGAAACGATCGGCTGCAAGAATACTGGTGGTTGATGACAGTCCCAGTATCGTCACCAGTCTCTCCAAAATACTGGAATTGAATGGATTCCGGGTGGATTCCGCCTTCAATGGCAGCGACGCCCTGCGCAAGATCCACCGGCATAACTACGACCTGGTGATCTGCGATATCGAAATGCCGGGCATTTCCGGACTGGACTTTCTGGAGCGGGTGCGCCGGGAATATGAGCGCGATCTGGATGTGATCCTGATGACCGGTTTTCTGGAACAGGATTACTTCCTTCAGGCGATCCGCCTGGGCGCTTCTGACTTCATCCGCAAACCAGTGGAATCCGAGCATATCATCCACGCCATCCAGACCATTCTGGAGAAGAAACGCTCCCGCACTGAATTTGCCAATCTGTTCAGTCTGATGGACAACGCGCAGTTGAACATCGTGATCGATCCCCGCAAGTTCTCCCAATTCGGCATATCCAAGGTGTTCAATGTTTTTTTCAAACAAAATCTGAAACTCAGCCAGGACCTCTGCAACGAGCTGCTGACCTGCGTGGATGAAATGGTATATAACGCTTTTATCCATGGCACTTTGGAGCTTACCCCCCAGCAGCGGCGCTATGAGCATGACCAGCTGCAGAAACTGATCGAGGAAAAGTTGCAGGAACAGGCGATAGCTGCCAAACGCATCCGTTTCTCCTTTTCGGTCAACCAACTGGACAATTCGATCAGCATCAGCGTGGAGGATGACGGCAACGGGTTTGACTATCTGAGCTGGCTCCAGCGCGTGGCTCAGGAACCCAAATTGAATCTGGACGATAACGGCAGGGGCCTGTCCATGCTCTATCATCTCTCCGACCGGCTGGATTTTGACAACAATGGCAGGAAGGTGCAGATCACTCGTAAGCTGGCTCCTCAAACAGTATCGGAACTATGATCCTCAGGGAGCTGTTGTCCGCTCTGCGCGCCACCTCAAAGCAGTCCGGGATCGCCCCGGCGGATTTCCACTTCATTCTGGCCGACCTGTTGGAATGCAAGCCGGTGGAGCTGTCCCTCCTGGGGGATCAGGAATTGCCGCAGGATCTGCTGACCCGCTACCTGGAGTATCAACAGCGCCTCCTGGATCATGAACCGCCCCAATACATCATCGGGAAAGCCTGGTTCTACGGTTTGGAGCTGGTAGTAAATCCCGCAGTGCTGATCCCGCGTCCCGAAACCGAGGGCTTGGTGGAATTGGCTTTGCACTCTTTGCAGCCAGGAGACCGTGTGCTGGATATTGGCACCGGCAGCGGAGCGATCGCCATCGCTTTGTGTAAAAACCTGCCCGGCTTGCAGATCACCGCCACGGACTGCAGCTCTGCCGCATTGAAAGTGGCCAGGCACAATGCAGGTCTGCACCAATGCCAGATCGAGTTCCAACTGGCTGACCTGTTCCCTGAATCCCCGGAAACCTTTGACCTCATTATCAGCAATCCGCCCTACATCAGTGCAGCGGACTATGCCTCTCTTCCTGTCCGGGTGCGGGATCACGAACCGGAGACGGCGCTCTGGGCAGGGGAACAGGGGCTGGACTACTATGAGCGGATCCTGGCACGTGCAGGCAACTATCTGTCCGCCAAGGGAATGCTCCTCTTCGAGCATGGTGCGGGGCAATTACCCTCCTTGCTTGAACTGGCACAAAAGCATCACTACCGGGACTCATCAGCCAAAAACGACTTGTGTGCCCGGGATAGGTACCTGATGCTCCGGTTCAGGCATCCAGGGGCAAGTTAAACTGAAACAAGGATAGAGCATGGATCGCTTTATAATCGAAGGGAACCGTAATCTGAGCGGCAGCATCAGTGTGAGCGGAGCCAAGAACGCCATCCTGCCGGTGATGGCAGCCTGCCTGCTGGCACCGGGGAAATCTCTGCTGCGCAATGTGCCGAACCTGATCGATCTGAAGACCATGGCCCACCTGCTGCGGGTGATCGGAGCCCGGGTGGAATATAACCGGGGCCTGATGAGCATCGATTCCCGGGACGTATGTTTCAACGAAGCCCCTTACGAACTGGTGAGCAAGATGCGCGCTTCCATCTATGTGCTGGGTCCGCTTTTGGCACGTTTGGGAGAGGCACGGGTTTCCTTTCCGGGTGGCTGTGCCATCGGCACGCGTCCGGTGGACCTCCATCTGAAAGCGATGGAAGCCTTGGGTGCCAGGATCAGCATCGAGCATGGCTATATCCATGCGGTGGCGGAGAAGCTCACCGGAGCGGACATCCACTTTGAGAAATCCAGTGTAGGCGCCACCATCAATGCCCTGATGGCAGCTGTCTTTGCCAAGGGCACCACTCATCTGTTCAATGCTGCCCTGGAACCGGAGGTGGATGCCACCATCGATTTGCTGTGCAAAATGGGAGCCTCCATCGAGGGCAAGGGAAGCACCACACTCACCATCACCGGCGTGGAAAACCTGTTTCCGGTGGAGATGGCGATGATCCCGGACCGCATCGAAGCCGGCACCTTCCTGATCGCCGGAGCGCTCAGCACCCTGCCGGTAACTGTTCAGAACTGCGAGCCGGCGCATCTGGCCATCCTGATTGCCAAGCTGCGTGAAGCAGGGTGCGAACTGAAGGTGGAGGAAAACAGCATCACCGTGGTTCCGCCCCAGCGGATCAAACCGGTGGATATCCTCACCCTGCCCTATCCCGGTTTTCCCACCGACCTGCAGGCCCAATTCACGGTGTTGATGTCCCTGGCGGAGGGGATCAGCTTTGTGGAGGACACCATTTTCCCGGATCGTTTCATGCACGTGGCGGAGCTCAACCGCCTGCAGGCGAATATCCGCATGGAGCATGGTGTCGCCACCGTGAAGGGGGTGAAGGACTTGAGCGGGGCGGAGGTGATGGCCACCGACCTGCGTGCCAGTGCCGCCCTGGTCCTGGCCGGAGTGGTAGCCAATGGCACCACCACCGTTTCCCGCATCTATCACATCGACCGGGGTTATGACCGCATCGAAGAGAAACTGAATGCCCTGGGGGCAAGGATTGTCCGTGAGAATGCGTAATCCATTGATTATCAGAAGTAGCGCCTAATGGCAGTGCATGTGAAAACCTCTGACGATAGACATAGATCAGTTGGGACACCTGATTCTCCTTTGTCCATATTGGTAACCGGAGGCGCTGGTTTCATCGGCTCCCATCTCTGCGAAGCGCTGCTGCGCCAGGGAAATCAGGTGCTTTGCCTGGACAATTTCTGCGATTTCTATTCCCCATCCGTCAAGCGAAGCAATATCTCCTCCTGCCTTTCCCATCCCTCCTTCCAGCTTGTGGAAGCCGATATCACCCAGGAGGAGCAACTGGAGCAGCTCTTTCATGAAAATGATATCGGCTTGGTGATCCATCTGGCGGCCATGGCGGGCGTGCGCCCTTCCATTGTGAATCCGGAGCTCTATGCCCGGGTGAATGTGCAGGGAACCGTGAATCTGCTGCAGCAATGTGCCAACCGGGGCATCGGCAAATTCATTTTTGCCTCCTCCTCCTCGGTTTATGGCAACAATCCCAAGGTCCCCTTCAGCGAAAGCGATCCCGTTGACCATCCCATCTCACCTTATGCCGCCACCAAAAAAGCCGGGGAACTATTCTGCCACACCTGGCACCACCTGTATGGGATATCCATGCTCTGCCTGCGTTTCTTCACCGTCTATGGCCCCCGGCAACGCCCGGATCTGGCGATCCACAAGTTTTTATCCTTGATGGAAAGAGGGGAGGCATTGCCCGTGTTTGGCGATGGCAGCACCAGCCGGGATTACACCTTCATCGACGATATCATCCAGGGTGTGCTGAAGGCTGTGGATTATATTCAACATCATCACTGTTATGAGATCATCAACCTGGGCAACGACCACAGTGTGAGCCTGTCCCAGATGATCTCCACCCTGGAGGCGGTGAGCGGCAAAACCGCTATACAAAAGCAACAGAGCCTTCCGGAAGGCGATGTCCTGCGCACCCATGCCGATCTGTCCAAGGCGAAGCGGCTGCTGGGTTACCACCCCACAACCTCCTTCATTGAGGGTGTCAAGACCTTCTGGGATTGGTGGAAAAGCGTCTTTCGGAGCTGAAGTTTCCACTGTGCGAAAAATAAAGCTTGACACTATGATGCGATTCCAATAGTAAGTTTCATATAAATAACTGCGTGCTTTCAGTTCGGCTTACCCGACTGGATAGCAGTTTGCCACACAGGGATTTGTGTTTTCTTTGCCGGCAATGTCATTGCCATTGCAGAGGGGGAATTGATGAGAGACCTGGGGAGTTTAACACCCAGAGTTTTTAAGCGGGGGGGCTTCAGGCTAAGAGCCGAGAAGTATCCACTTTCCCTGAAACTTGTCTCAGATCTCCAACCACAAACACACAGGTCTGTTCCTGGATGCCTCAGGTTTTCTGCCAACGAACACTCTTTTTGTATCCCTCATCGCACCTATACTCAAGGCCAGTGTTCGCAGCCGGGAAGTTCAGGCATCCGCACACCTTTCCAACATCGAAGTAACACTTGAGAGGTGATATCGCTCTCGCATCGTCAAATCATCCAAACCCAAAAACTTTTCCAAGGAGTAATGTGATATGAAAAAGTCACTATCGATACTCATGATCCTGGTATTTATGCTGGGATTCAGTTCGTTCCTGTTGGCCGATGTCATGGTCACCATAGGAACCGGTACCACCACAAACGGTACGACCGGAGTTCCCACGCCCTATGGCACCTATTACAAGAACTTCCGCCAGCAATACCTCTACACGGCAGCGGAGATCACCGCCGAAGGCGGTTCGATGGGGCCCATAACCTCGCTTGCCTTCAACGTATCGGCAGTGAACAACTGCTCTGAAATGCCGAACTTCACCATCCGGATGAAACACACCGCCCAAACAGTCCTCACCTCCACCTTTGAAGCAGGTATGTATCAACAGGTATGGTATCAGGATAACTTCCTGCCGGTGGTGGGATGGAATGTTCACACCCTGTCCTCCCCATTCGATTGGGACGGCGTATCCAACCTTCTGGTGGACATCTGCACCACGGTGATCCCCGGCTCCTACACCCAGAACGCCTCGGTCTATTACACGGCGACCACGGGCACCAACACCTGCCTGCGCTACCAGAGCGATACGTATGATGCCTGGTACCAGACCACCCAGGGTGGATCGACCGGAACCCTCTCGGTCAACCGTGCCAACCTGATGATGAATATCGGCACCTATGTTCCACAGATTCCCAATCCGGCGGTATTGGTCTATCCTGAAAACGGAGGCTTCGCCTTCACCGATGTAACCCTGCAATGGTCAAGCGGGGGTGGCTATCCGGCGGGATACTACCTCTATCTGGGAACTGATGGTGGCGGCACCACGACCCCCACCAACTTGGTGAATGGCGCAGACCTGGGCAATGTGCTGTCCTATCAGCATCCCACCCCCCTGGCTGACAGCACCACCTTCTACTGGATGATCGTGCCCTATAACACTGAAGGGAACGCAGTCAACTGCCCGATCTGGAGTTTTAACACACCCACTCCCCTCACCGGGACGAAAACGATCGGCGGGGGTGGAGATTTCGCCACCTTCACGGCTGCCATCAATGCCCTCAGCATCAACGGGGTAGGCGCTGGCGGCGTAACCTTCAATGTGGCGGAAGGCACCTATGCCGAGAATCCCCCGGCGCTAACAATGTCCGGCACTGAGGACGATCCCATCATCTTCCAGGCTGCCTCTGGTACCAGGACCAATCCGGTGTTAACACCCACTGGCGGCACCGGAACTTATGGCTTCCAACTGGATGGAGCGGACTGGATTACTTTCGACGGTATCGATGTCGACGCTCCTGCCACGGTGATCTATGGTTACTGGCTGGTCAACGGCGCTGAAAATAATACCATCAAGAACTGCACCATCACCCTGCCCTATGGCACCTCCACGAACTATGCCATCCGCAACTACGGAGCAAACCACAATTGCAGTTTCTTGAACAACACCTTTGCCGAGAATTCCTATTATGGGCTCTACAACTACGGAGTTTACGGCAATGTGATGCAAAACACCCTGATCCAGGGGAACAACTTCCTGAACGTAAGAAACTATGGTATCTACAACTACTATGCCACCGATACCGTGATCTCCGGCAACAACA
>CAZVXK010000122.1:0-8023 GCA_964631665.1 uncultured Candidatus Cloacimonadota bacterium
AGCCCGGAAACTGGCCACCCAGGATTCCCAGGATGTGCTGATCTATTTGCAGAACCTGCTGGCCAATATGACCGAAGAGCAAAGAATGGAACAGGAAAAAAAACAACACAAGATCCTGAGCACCCAGATTACAGATGAAACCGCCACCGTCTCCTATGAGGAATGGATCGTGACCGATCCCGGGAATAAAACCACCCAGAACCTGACCCTGGTCAAAGAAGACAAGGAGTGGAAGGTCAAACTCAGTCGAAAATAAAGAAGGCAGATTTCCTGCTACTCGGATCAGAATCCAGACCGGGATTCTGAACAGCTGCGATCCTCCCTCCCGGAAGGGTTTTTTCTATCGTTTAGGGATCAGGGTTGCCCACCCTTGCTCTGGAAGTCGGGCGTCAGCTCTTCCTTCAGCTCTTCGAACCACTTTTGCGCCTGTGGCAGGCGACGGGCTATGTCCTGGACGTCTGTAACCCGCAGCAGATCTTCCAGTTTAGCAGTAACTTCTTCAGGGAATTCCCGTTCGGCATAGCGGATACCAAAATCGGCCTTGCAGGGGCGGTATCTGAGATTGAGCAGGATCACCAGGTTGCGGTTCAGGAACTGCAGATAGTTCAGGTGGGCGGCGATCCAGTTCTGGCGGGCCAGGGCTTTGCGCAGTTCGATCAAGGATAGCCAATCGAAGTCCGTGGCAAGGTGAAACAGCCTTTCGGCAAGCTGCCGGGCTTCCTCCGGCGGTGTTTCAGTTGCCTTGAAAACGCCGGTTTTATCGAACCAGATCACGGAATTGCCATGGCGGTCGGGCTCGGTGAACTTGCGTGGGTTGTCCGCCATCACGACGGCGATGTCGCAATAGAACAGGGGCGGCGTATCCTTCAGCAGATAGAAGGTTTGGGACATTCCATGCCAGGCGGGCTCGGGCATGCGGAATCGCTTCAGGATGCCATACTGCTGTTCGAAATAGGCATCCAGAACCTGGAACAGCTCATCCGGAGTGCCTGTTCCCAGCACTATTTCCAGATCCAGATCGGAATATTCATCCAGATAGCCGGTGGCAGCCGCTCCGCCTTCCCAGGCGGCAACCACATCGTTTCGCTCGGCCAGGAAAGCCTTGAGGGCGGTTCGGATCGCTTCAGGGGTGTGGATCATTGCAACTCTTTAAATTGGATAAGAGAAAAGAGAATAGAGAAAAGAGAAAAGATGGCTGCGCCGGGGGTGGGGAAGCGTGATAACGTGGAAGCGTGAAAGCGTGGAAAAATTGAAAGCGTGTAACATGATCTCAGTTTCCGAATTCCAGTTCAGCGCCAGCTTCCCTTTTCCCCTTTTTCCCTCTTTCGCCATCGCTACTAACGAACAAAACAATCCCTGCCCACAGTCCGCTTTCCCGAGAAGCGCACCCCTTCCCTGAGCAGCAGTTCCTTCTGTTGGTTGCCGCCACGATCTTCGGGCAGGGCGATCTCACCGCTGGAACGGATCACCCGCCACCAGGGCAGGTCGTGCTTGCCGGAGCAGGAATGGAGAATCCGTGCCACCAGCCTGGCACCATTAGGAATTCCCGCCGCTACCGCCACCTGGGCATAGCTGGCCACCCGGCCGTGGGGAATGGCTTTGATGGAAGCTATGATGGCATCACTGCTGGTCATGGTTGATCGTGGCGATCACCTCTTCCGCGCCAGAGCCGCTTTGGGTGTTTTTGATCCGCTGATAGAAGATGGTTTGCGCCATGGTGGTGTAGGACGTCAAAAAGAGGAAGCCCACGCCGGCAGTCAGAATGGACAGGAAGAACCAGCCGATGAAGGACAGCATCAGCATGAAGTATTCGGTTTTGTGCCCATACATCATCTGTTGGCTTTTGCGCATGGCGTCCGAGGCGGAGATCTGGGGATCCTCGGCCAGGATGAAAAAGGTCATGCTGTAACCGATGGAGGCGATGATCCCCGGCACGATGAACAGCAAAGACCACAGCAAGACATACAGGCAGACCAGCAGATAGGCTACCAGGCTGCGGGAGAAGTCCTTGAAACCATCGAAGAGCTCTTCGATCCTGAATTGTTCCCGCCGCCACAGTTTCAGGAAAATCGTACAGATGGACAGCAGGAAGGGTCCGCCTACCACCAGGGATACTCCAAATCCGATTCTGGTGACGATGGTGAATCCGGAGGATAAGAGGTAGAAAATCAACCAGACCAGGATCAGGTTTCCCCATTGCCCATTCAGAAGTTCCCTTGCTTCAGCCCGAATCTGGCTGTAATTCATCTTCAATCTCCTCAAGTCGTTTTTTTGGATACCTCTTTCTGGCGTGGCTCAAGCTGTCAAGCCTCTTTTATCCCTTTCCGCCTGAACAAGACAACAATCATGAGAGGGAGGCAGCGTCCGAATACCCATGCTCCCCGGTGGCAAGAGGAAATTAGTGAAAAGTTATTGACAAAAAAGCGAGTATATAGAATGAAGTAAAATTGATTCGCAGAGATGTGAACGAATTCCGCTAACAATATGTGGAGGAAACGAATGAAGACTACGAAAGTGTTTATCGTGATGATGTCCTTGTTGCTGCTGGCTCTGATGAGCTGTGGTAAAAACAAGGCGAGCGCTGAAGGTGAACTGGTGAATTTCCCCTCCTGGTGGAACACCCAACCCGAGGAAGCCTATGTATGCACCTATGGCATGGCAACCAAAGTGAGCCAGACCGCATCCATGGATGCCGCCAAAGCCAATGCCATGCTGGAGGCAGCCCAATATGTGGAAACCGAGGTGAAAGGCATGATCAAGAATTATGAGGAGGAAGCCGGCGTGTTCGATCCTCAGGTTCTGGCTTTGTCCCAGAAAGTGGTGAAGGCGGTTACGGCAGCCAAGTTTTCCGGCATGATCCCCGGCCGGACGGAAACCCGCAAGGTTACCGAATATGGCGGGCAGCGCTTTACCACCTATATCCAAATGAAGATCCCCAAAACCGAGGTCAGAAAGAACCTTTATAACAACATCGTCAACGAGGAAGCCCTGTACAACCAGTTCAAGGCATCCCAGGCGTTTGAAGAGCTGGAGTATTCCACCCAAAAGAACTGACCAACCACCCTTCCTGAAATCATCGCCCCGCCGGACATCGTGTAACCACGTGAAGGTGGGGCGTGTGTTTGCTGGGGTGAAAAGTGAGTGGTGAGTAGTGGATTGTGAAAGGGAAAAAGGGAAAGAGGGAAAAAGGGAAGCTGACGCTGAACTGGAATCCCGGGATTGAGATCATGTTACACGCTTTCTCGCTTGTACGTTTTCACGCTTCTCCACAGCTCCAGCGCAGCTATCTTTTCTCTTTTCTCTATTCTCTTTTCTCTACAAACCAAAGCTGTCCCTTTGTGTTCAATTCCCAATGAACTGCGTCTTCTGTTCCCTCCCCTCCTCCCGCCACATCGCTGAGAATGACCATTTTGTGGCAGTGCGGGATATCCATCCGGTTTCGCCGGGGCACAGCCTGATCGTGGCCAGGCGCCATATCACCGATTTCTTTGCCCTCACGGAGGAAGAAATGCTCTCCCTGCGTGAGCTGTGCATGAAAGTGAAGGAATTGCTGGACAACGAATACCAGCCCGAGGGCTACAACTTGGGTATGAATTGCGGACGAGCGGCGGGACAAAGCATCTTCCATTTCCATCTGCATTTCATCCCCCGCTATGGCGGTGACAGAAAGGGCATCCGCGGCTTGCGGGAATATATCCGGGAGATACTATAGGCTGAAGGAGTTACCATGAAAAAGGTCTTACTGCTTGTGGCTGTGGTGCTGGCGGTTTCAGCGCTGCTGTCGCAGGAAAATCACTATGAGGCAGGCAAGGCGGTGATCAAGCTGAAGCAGGAACTGAAACCAATGCTGAATCTTGGATCCAGTTCCACGGGCATTGCCGAGGTGGATGATCTGCTGCGACGGTTGCAGATCAGCTCTGTCCGACCCCGCTTCGCCACCAATCCCAAGTTTTCTTCTCCCATCGACCTGTCCCTGATCCTGGAACTCAGCTTTGACCGGCAACGGGAGCCCCTTGGCATCTGCAACGCCCTGGCCCGTCTGGCGGCGGTCGAATATGCCGAACCCATCTATATTGACACGGTGCTGGACATTCCCTCGGACTACTACTATCCCTATATGCGCTACTTCGATGCCTTGCAGGCGGAATCCGCCTGGTCCATCCACAAGGGAGAAAACGGCAGCAGTGAAGTGGTGATCGCCATCGTGGACACCGGCGTGAACTGGAAGCATCCGGACATGGTGCAAAACATCTGGCAAAACCTGGGTGAAGACGCCAATGGCAATGGTTATACGATCTATTACAACGGTAGTGCCTGGGTCTATGATCCCGGTGACCTGAATGGGATAGACGACGACGGCAATGGCAAGATCGACGATCTGATCGGCTGGGACTTCATGAACAATCCAGAAGGGGATCAGGACAACGATCCCTATGACAGCAGCGGACACGGCACCAATGTTTCCGGCATCGCCAATGCCCGCACCAACAACGCCGGCATCGGGGTTGCCAGTGTGGCCTGGAATGTGAAGACCATGCCGATCTCCTGCAGCTTCAACAACACCAGCATCTATCGTGGTTACGACGCCATCATCTATGCCGCCGAGACCGGCGCCAAGGTGATCAACTGCAGCTGGGGCGGGATCTATCCCTCCCAGGCAAATCAGGCTGCCGTGAACTATGCCTGGTCGCTGGGCTCGGTGATCGTGGCAGCCAGTGGCAACAGCAACAACACCATCCCGCTCTACCCTTCCGCCTATCAGAATGTGGTGGCGGTGGCGTTAGTCCGCAACAGCGGAGTCCATACCGTTGCCACCTATGGGGTGCAAGTGGATGTCTGCGCTCCCATCGATTCGATCTACACCACAGTGGGCAATTCCTATGGTTACGTTTCACCGGCAACTTCCTATGCCTGCCCCATCGCCAGCAGCCTGATCGCTCTGATCTGGTCTTACAATCCCACCTGGACCAACGCGCAGGTGGTGGCCCAGCTCACAGCCAGCTGCGATGACGTGAATCCCTACAACCCTGCCGCCAAGCAGAACCTCCTGGGCTATGGCAGATTGAATGCCTACCAGGCGCTCAGCGAGACCGGAATTGTGCCCACCCCCGGGCTGAAATTGGCGGTGCAGGAATTTGGCGAACCTTCAGACACCAACGGCAACAAAGCCATCGAGCCCGGAGAGCAGTTTTCCCTGAACTTTGTCCTGCGCAACTATGCCATCCTCACTTCGGCCTCAGCGCTCAATATCACTTTGTCCTGCAGTGATGCCAGTGTATCGATCCTGAACAATTCCTTCAGCGGAAGCATCGGTGCGGACGGCATCCTGAATGTGGAGGATGCTTTCCTGATCCAGGTTTCGCCCACGGCCACAGCGAAGTATGTAACCTTCTATCTGAATTGCAGCGCCGAAGTGCCCATCCTGGTGGGCAGCCAGATCCGTTACGATGTGCTGCTGAACGCCCCCGGCATCTTCATTTGGGAAGGTTATCCCAACAGCCGCAACATGAGCGGCACCTATCTGCGCGACCGGTTGGTCGATCAGGGCTATGCCTGCGCCTTGGGCAACAACTACAACATCAATGGCACCCTCTTTCCCCCTTCCCTGCACGGATTTGACGCAGTGTTCCTGTCCTTTGGCATTGTGGGAGGAAACATCTACCGGCTGAGTTCGAACCGCATGTTCGATGCCATCCGCAACTATCTGGAGGAGGGCGGAAAACTCTATATCGAAGGCGGGGACGTGATCGCCAGGGACATTGCGGTCTACTTTCCGGAAGTGGAACCCGGATTGAATGGCGACGACATCCTCTGGCCTCTGCTGGGCATTGCCGCTGCCGACGATGGCGCCACCAATGCGCTGTCTTCGCTCTCTGGAGAACAGGGCTGGCTGACGCTGGACCTGCTCTTCACCGCTTCCAGCCAGACCCAGAGCCAGAGCATGGACAAATACACCCCCAATCTCAATGGGCTGGATGCCTTCATCGAAGATGACTATGGAACGGTGGCGGTGCAAAGCCTGGGCGCCCACAACCAAAGGGTATTCCTGATGTCCTATGCCCTGCGGGAATTGGTGGACGGGCAGTTTCCCCACACCCGATTGGAGCTGCTGAACCGCATCCTGGCTTTCTTCTTTGCGGGCGAACTGCTACTACCAGCACCGCGTAATCCCACTATTGAAGTTACTGCCCCGGGAACGATCTGCCTCTTTTGGGAGTATCCCTTTGCAGTGGATCAATTTACCGTCTATGCTGCTGATTCGCCCCAGGGGATATATACCCCGGCAGGAACCGTTTCCGGCACCACTCAAATCTGCCTGCCGGCTCAGCAGCGCCGCTTTTTCAAGGTCATAGCTTCCCGGGTGTTCGGGTTGGACTGATTTTTTGCTTGACAGGGGATAATGCCTGCGTATCGTGTATTTGGGATGAAATAATGAAGATGCTACACGGATTTCCAGCCTATGGCGGAGAAAGAACACCACGCCTCCGGTCAACCCTGTTGATCTGGATGCTGGTCTTCTGTCTGCTCTGGTTGCCTGTGGCAGACCTCTTCGCCTGTGCCATGAGCGCTCTGATCAGCGTGCAGGGCACTTCGCTCAGCGAAATTCCCCGCCTTGGCGAAGCCCACCAATATTGGGAATACAACGATCCCTGGGACTATTTTGCCTTCGTGATGGCCAATTCCAATCTTCATATCAACGATGACGGCTATGGCGTGGTTTCCTACCAATCCGGCAATCAGGACCTCTCCGACCGGGGCATGTGGTATAAGCGGGTGCTGACTCTGGCGGATTTTGGAAACACATACTACACTGGCAGTTATCTGGCCCCGGTGAATCAGCCCGTGGTGGGCAACCTTGATATCCTGGATCATGCCCTACAGGCGGTGATGAATTCGGAAGACCATCCGGCGATCGTGCTCTGCCACGCCCGCAATGCCAGCGGGCTCACCTATGGCAATCATCCCTTCTGGTTTCAGTATCAGGGCAAAACCTTCACCTTCATGCACAACGGGAACGTAAATTCATACCGTGGCTTCTTGATCAACCGGATCAACCAGATGTATCCGGATTTCAACTGGTTCATCCGCTACCCCAGCAACTATTTCTATCAGACCGATCCCTACCGCTGGGTGGATTCGGAGCTGCTGTTCCGCTACATCATGTGCCATGTTATCACCAGCGACGGCAATGTCCTGGGTGGGCTGCACAATGCCTTGTATGAGCTCCGCTCCTATCTGGAGAATCCCTCCTCCGGGGTCTGCAACTTCATCATGTCCGATGGCGAAAAGCTCTATGCCTTTCGCAACACCCCTCTATCTGGTGGCTATTCCAATTACAGGCTTTCCTACCGCATCTTCGACAACCGCTTCTATGCCATCCGCACCCTCAATCCCGGTGCCGGCGACATCGAACTCGATGCCCTGGAATTGGTGGTGTTCTCCCGGGACGCCAAACCCAGCCATTATCCCAATTTCACAAGGGTTTATCCCCGCACTGCCCCCCACGGGCTGGCGCTCTTTCCACTGCGCGACCATCCCGGAGTCACCACACCGGAGATCATGATCAGCCCCAATCCGGTCAATTTGGCGGATAACTTGTTCCGGATCAAGATCCGGAGCCCGCTTACAGATTTCAAGGAAACCTGCACCCTCGAGCTGTTCAACCTGCGCGGGCAGAAAGTGTTGGAAAGCTCTTTGGAACAGGTCTCCGAAACCACCATCCACGAGATCGCCCTGCCTTCCCTGACCGCCGGAGTGTATCTCTGCCGGGTGAAAATCGGTACCCTGGTCAGGGTGAAACCACTCAGCATCATCAGATAAATCTCTTCTGGCCAATTGTTTATAAGAGCTTGGCCTGAGCCTGCACATAGTGTATTCCTTTGGATTTTCTTGCTGAAATCCAAAGCAGGCGATGGTTCGGGGGTTCTTCTGCGTTCCATTATTCCTCTCTGTTTTGAAAAAACCTGCCTTCGCTCCCATTAGCAATACGGAATCATTACGGAGTCATTACGGATTAACTCCG
>CAZVXK010000123.1:0-5767 GCA_964631665.1 uncultured Candidatus Cloacimonadota bacterium
AATCCAACCAACAGAATTCTGCCAGGAATTCCGCCCTTTCTCTTGTCCCTGAACCTGCTCCAGAGCTGCGAAATCTACCCTCTTCCGCCATCTGTGTACCGCTGCAAAGATAGCTGATGCAGAAAACCGGGGCTTGGCGTCCCGGTTTTCTGCGCAAGGTTCAATTTACCTCAAACACCTTCAGGGTGTGGGTTCATCCCTTTCCGCCTTAATGCGGAAGAAGCGCCAGGCAATGACTCCGGCGGGGAGGGTGTAACTGGGCACCGGGGAAATGCCCTCCAGGCTTGAGAAACTGCCATAGGGATCTTCGTCCCAATAGATGCGGAAGCGGTTCACCGGGATGGGATAGGTCCAGGAGAGGTGAATATCGCTCCCGATCAGGTTGATGGCGGCATCGCTCACAGCGGGCAGGGCTTGCCAGGCAACGCTCAACGGCAGGGAACGGTTGTCCGTCTCATCAATCTCGGCGATGGCTTCTTCGGGATCGATCAGGGCATAGGAAGTCCAGTCTTCCGCCACCATCGAATAGATCCCGGTATAGGTGTAACTGGCGCTCGCATAGGCTGCAAGCGGGGCAAAGGTGTGGAACACATCACCCAGTTCACCGAATCCCGGAGCCGGTGTCCTGTTCTTGAACAGGTGCACATTGAAGGGTGCACCCGTCGGAGTGTCCGAATCGTTCAAAACAGTAACACTATAGCTGACCAGATCACCGATATAGGGATTGGGATGGCTGCAACTGAAAGCGGTGATCACCAGGTTCGGCAGGAATCCCGCCCAGTGGATGCGGTTATAAGGATCATTCTCATAGGCAGGGCCGGCAAAGGGTCCGCTGGCACCATTGAGGGTAACCGATCCGCTGTCAAAGGTTTTGCTTACATTATGGCTGCCAATGAGCAAGGAAAGGAAGGCCGCGTTGGGGATCACCAGATCCTGGCCGCTGTTGATGGTGAGATATGACGATCCCGCTGCTCCATTCTGGAAAGTGCAGTTGGCAAAGGAACCGGCGGGATCGACCATTGCGCCCGGCTCGATCTGCACACCCAGGTTTTGGGTGCCCAGGAAAGTGGTGTGGGCAAAGGAGACCGTGGCACCCGCCATGGCGAGAAGAGACCAATTTCCGCTGTAGGGGCGCAGGATCACATTGTTTCCCATCACCCCGGCGCAGTGTAGCATTCCACCGCTGTTGACCGAGACCACGCCGCCGCTGCCTGTTTCCAGGATGGAACCGGATCCAAGCTGCAGGACTCCACCATCGCCGATAACGGTAGCCCCTTGGTTGCTTATCTGATGGCCATTGGCGAAAAAGGTTCCCTTGAGTACCGAGAGTGTCCCACCGGGATCTAATCTCAAGGGAGAATACAGGTTAAGGGTGTTGGCGGTGCTCGTCTTGTCCAGCCTGAGCGTGCTGAACGAGCTGCCGGCGCTGGAGTCGCTGAGATACGAGTTTCCGCTGCCGGTGAAGGTAAATTGGGAGCCAGGGGTTGGAATATAGATCCCTGTATCGCTGATACTCAGATTACCCTCTATGGAATGTGACAGACCGGGTGTGCCATCCGCCCAGGTGCCGTTCAGTATCTGTACATGCTGCAGAATATAAATCCCGGTCTGGGGAGCGAAACTGCCTCCGGTTTTGTTAACCCTGAACCCGGGCAGGGTCAGGTAGCTGCGGGGGCATACTATGGTTTGGACATTGCTCCCTATAAAATAGATATCCGCCACAGTGATGTTGAATCCCCGGTTGCTGCCCAGGATTGTGTTTTGATCGTAAAGATCACCATAGAAGCTGATAAAGGGCATTGTTCCCAATACCTGCGTGATGCAGGCGGTATCAGTGATCATAACGGTGCCCGCCAGGGTTATCACCGGCGAACCGCTGGCGATCCGCAATTCCGAACCAGGCTGCAAGCTCAGGTCTCCCAAGACCAGGATATTTGTACCATAGGTTCTCATGCAGTTCTGATTATAGGCGATCAAGGCACCATTGACCCTCAGGCCATTGTCAGCGCTGTTGAAAACATCGATGTAGTATTGGATCGAACCGGTCTTGTAAAGCACCAGATTGCCCAGGCTGGCATCGGCGTCATGGCAGTGGATCGTGCTGTTGGAATCGCCCTCAAAATGGATGAATCCCCCCAAAGCCACATCGGTGCCGTCATTGAAGGTGAGATCCCCGTGCAGCTTGATGATCCCGTTGTCAAAACTGGCATGGGAACCCGGATTCCAGGTCATGTTCCCCAGGATCGTCAGTCTTGCGGAGGGATGATTGGACTTCAGTTCCGCATTGTCGATCGTCATGTTTCCCATCACGGTCAGTTGATGCTCGTTAAGATCCAGGATTCCCTGATAGAGGTGCAGATCGTTTGTGATGACAGTATCATAATACAGCAGGGCATCGTTGATCCTGTTGACTGGAAGTTCCAGCCTGGAATGCAGCCGCTGGGGCACGGGAGTGCGAGGGTTTGGCTTGCTGATCCTGAGGTTATAGAAATGTGAACTGACTGTGCTGTCAAAACCAAAGTTACTCGTTGTGCTTCCATAGAGTTCAACCACTCCTCCGGTGGGGGCGAAACCGGACCTTTGCCCGATAAAACAGCTCGCACTACGGATCAGGCCACCGCTGATATTGGTTGTGAAACTGTAGCTTGTAAGCGGCATGTAAATTCCGGTGTCATGGAAATCAAGCAATCCGCCGCTCATCGTGATCGAGGCATTGCTTTCAAATGCCCACCAGGAATCATCTGTGCCACCGTGTATGTGGAGTTCCCCATCGAGGATGGTAACATCCCCATTAATATCCACCAGACCATCATTATTGGTGAGCTGAACCATACCCCCGGTGATGTAGTAGGATCCATAGAGGCCATGATCGATCAGATCGGCGGCGGTGAAGCTTCCGCTGCTGATCTGCAAGCCGCCGCTGGTCCAGTCGTAATGGTCGCAGGAGAGGTTGTTCGAGGGACTGTTCAGGATCAGCAAAGCGCCGCCGGTCTTGTTCAACACCAGGTTGTAAAACTGCTCGTCGGCACCGGTGAAAGTGCAGCTTGAATTGCCGAGCAGCCTGACCGTGCCTTCCCGTTTGATCAGCCTGCTCAGTCCGGTGGTGTTGGTCCAGTTGCCATAGAGATCGATCGTATAATTGGAAGTGCTGAGGTCAATTGTCCCCGATTGGATGGTCAGTTCGCCATTGATGCGCAGGTCACTGGCCAGGATCAGACCCTGGTTGTGCACCAGCTTCAAGTGGTGAAAGTAGTTCCCCGGAGAAAAGCTTATGGTTACATGGGCATTGCTGGGATTGCTGTTGATCTCCACCGTTCCGCCCGTGGGTTGGAAGGTGCCGCCAACGGCAACACTCAGGCCGTCACATTTCAGTTCTCCACCGCTCATGGAGATCGAACCGCCAGGATTGACAGTCAGGGTGTTGTTCACATAATCGATCACACCTGTGGTCAGTGAAAACAAGCCATTGACATAGCTGTTACGGGGGATGGAAGAATTGTCGCAGGTGAAGCTGCCACTGGTCACATTCAACTGGCTGGAGGCTCCGGTGATCACTTTGCCATGCACGATGCCAGTTCTTGAGGAAATGCTCAGCTGTCCGTTCAGATTCAGATTTCCCTCCACCGTCAGGTTATTCCCCAGGAACAATCTGCCGGTGGTGTTGATCGTCAGGTAGCCGTTGAGGATCAGCGGTTGGCCAGAGTAGTAGGTATCCATGCCATTGATTTCCAAACTGCCCATTCTGGCGCTGGGATCCAGGATTTCGACCGCTTGGGCTACTCCGCCTGGGATATGCATGATGGTCAGCACAGCGGCAGGGAGGATGACATCGGCTCCGTTTGAGATCGTCCAATTCCCATAAGTGGCCAGGGTTCCCTGGCTCATGGCAGCTTGTGAGCCGTAATACCAATGGATGTTCCCCAGGGCGGTGATCTGGGAAGCGGAGAAAGAGGAAACGATGGTTCCGTAAATATCCAGGTTGCCATTCACTGTGAGTGTAAAACCATTGGGATTGAAGGAGCCGGTCTGAATAGTGAAATTACCGGTAACCGTCAGGTTGTTGTTCAGCAAGATGGTATTTGCCCTGGTCAGGGGTTGGATGCTGCCATCACGGGAGCTATAATGGGTTGAGGTGAAGCCCGCTTCCCGGGTGCTGCCTTTGTTGATGATCACATGATGCAGTGTGCTCCCGGAGGGAAGACCTGCATAGAAATCCTGGGAACCGACAAAGATGAACGTTCCCCCGGTGGGGTGAAAATCTGTCCTTGTCCCGGTTATGCCACCTCTGACCGTGATCGTGCCCCCGGTGATGTTTTCCGTCAAACCGGGTGTTGCATAGAGATACACCCCCATGTCATTGATATTGAAGGCGCCGCCATTCATATTTATTGCCGCGGGATAGGTATAGGGCCAATACATGGGGCCCCAGCCTCCGTTGATGGTCAGGGCTCCACTGCTGATATTGAGCGTTCCGCCCAGATCCAGATACTGGCCGGAATCTTGATTGAAGACCAACTGCCCACCATTGACGGTGATCACCCCCCGCAGATGTTCATCCACCATGTCCAGGGCAGTGAAACTGTGGTCGGAAACGGTCAGGTTGCCCGCCTCCCAGTCATAGTTGTTGCATTGCACCGTGCCCGAGAGGGTCATCGCCCCGCCGCTCTTGTTCAGGCGCAGGATGTTGAAATTGGTGTTCCCCACTGCCTGGTCAGCGGAGCCGTTCAATTCCACCGTACCTGATGTGTCTGTGTAATTTCCGAATCCAGCCACCACATACCAATTCCCGCCCACATAGATCGTGCTGGAGTTGATGAGGGTGCCTGCCTGAACCTCCACATTCCCATGGACGGTAAGGTTGGAATAGGTATTGGTTATCACTGTGTTGCTGCGGGTGATCTCCCTCAGGTTGCCTTCCCGGTCATAAGCGAAGCTGCTGCCTGCACCCTCATCCCTGCTGGAGGTCTTGTAAACCGTCAGGTTATGCAGGTAGCTGCCGTTGGTCACGGACAGAACCACATCGTTGCCGCCAATCATTTTCAGGGTGCCTCCGCTGGGGTGGAAGCCATTTTGCTGCATATAGAAGGATCCCGGTGTTCTGATCTCACCGCCGGTGATATTGGTGGTCAGCGTATAGGTGGCATAGAGATATCTGATCCCACGGTCATGATAGATCAGGCTTCCGTTGGTCATGGTGATCGAGGCATTGCTGCTCCAAGCCCAATCGCAATCAGCCGTCCCACCATAGATATTGACGGTTCCATTGTCAATCAACAAGCTCCCGTTCAGGTCAATGAAACCGTCATTATTCGTAATATTGAGGGTTCCGGTCGTATAGCAATTGAAGGAACCGAACATGCCATTATCCACCAGATCGAGGATGTTGACCTGGCAATAGACCTTCATCCCTCCCGTGGTCCAGTCATAATGGTTGATATTAAAAACGGATGAAGTTATACTGAAGTTCAGAAAACCCGCTGGTTTATTGATCTCCAGAGTATCAAAATCCTCGCTGTAGTAACAATACTGGTCTGTCGTGCTGCTGAAGATGACCCGGGAGCCGGTTTCGATGAAAGCCGCCGGGCCTGCAGTATTGTCCCAGAATCCCTTAATTTCGATGGTATTGCCACTGGCATTGAGTATTCCGCTCTGAATGGCCATACTATTCAGCAGAAGGTTACTGGCGGCATTCACATTTCCGGTACGGGTGACCGGGTGCACCACGCCCCAACGGTCTGTTTCAGACAAGTCCTCCCCATAGCCATCG